>JBEVEO010000270.1:0-22499 GCA_040512695.1 Leifsonia sp.
GAGGTCGTTGCCGGTCGCGAGGACCGTGAGCTGACCCTTCCAGCGGAGGCTGTTGCCCGGGACGATCTTGTAGTTCGCGACGTTGGCGATCGCCGTCTCGGTTCCGGTGGTGGTGTTGAACCAGGAGCCGTCGCTGACCTTGGCGATGCTGAGCTGACCCGAGGAGATGGTGCCGGCCGCAACGGTGGTGCTGGAGTTCCAGAGAGCGAAGGTGCCCGCCCCACCGAGGAGGAGGGCGATGCCGGCGGCGCCGGCGATGGCACCCTTGAGGATCTTGTTCATGATGGATTCCTTTCGATGCCGCGCAGGACAGGCGGACGTTTACGGTGCTGGGCACGCTCTGCCGCGTCCGGGGGCCGTGACATCTCGGGTATGTCGCGGACGTCCGGAGCGGCGTCGCGTGGAAGCTCCTCGACCGCCGGGGTTGTAGGGTTCGGCTGCATCGAGTCGCGTCGTTCGGTGACGCGTTTCACACGTTATTGAGGCACCCTCAGGCCGACCTCAGGATCACCTCAGGACTGCGGGGGCCGCATTCGGCAGAGTCGGAGATGCCCGGAATTCCGGGGAAGTGGAGGGGTCGTGGCACTCCAAATGGGGGTCGGTGCCCGCATCGGCGACGCGCGTGTCAGTGGGTTCCGATCGGCTGCGGGCGCGCCAATCCGCCGCAGGCGATGGCGACGAATCCCCAGCGTGACCTCTCAGCGACAGCTCTTCGCCTGCGCCGCCATCGTTCTCGCGGTGCTGGGCATCACCGGTTGCGCGACGGAGGCGGGATCGTCTCCGGCCCCTCAGACGGCATCCGTCGATCCGGACGCCCCCGTCGCGGCGTTCTACGGGGACTCGTACACGCGGGGCACCGGCGCATCCGCTCCCGAGCGACGCTGGTCGAGCGTCATCTGCGCCGACCGCGGATGGACGGAGGTGAATCCGAGCACCGACGGCCTCGGCTTCGTCAACAACCGCGACCTTCAGCAGGTCGATGAACTCGACCAGGTGATCGACGCGGAGCCCGACATCGTCTTCGTCACCATGGGGCTCAACGACAACTTCTCCATGCCGGAGGCGGCCGACGCGATCGAGGCGGCCGTCGACCGCGACCTGGGCCGCCTGGACGCCGAGCTCCCGGATGCGCGCATCATCGTCGTCGAACCGTTCTGGTACAGCGACGACCGACCGGAGTCGGTCGAGACCATCATCGGGTGGGTGCGATCGGCGGCGAAGCGCATCGGTGCCGACTACGTACCGGGTGCATCGCACTGGATCGAGGGGCATCCGGAGTGGATGGCGGCCGACGGCCTGCACCCCGACGATGACGGCTACGCCGCGATGGCCGGGCGTATGGACGCGGCGCTCGACGAACTCGGTCTCTGATCCCGGCGGCCGCGGCAGGGGAGTCCTCGCCGCGCCCCAGCAGCCTGCACCACCGGTCCGTCGGCCTCGTCGCACCTTCGGCCTCTTGACACGACTGCGTTCTGTATACAGAATACATAACGACAATGACTGTCCACCTGACGAAAGAGGTAGCGGCATGCCGCGCATGAACTCAACGATGAGACGATTCCTGGCCGTTGGTGCCGCTGCGGCGGTCGTCGCCGGCCTCGGCGCCTGCAGTGCCGGAGGATCGAACTCCGACCCGAACACCGTCGTCTGGTCCACGTGGGGCACGCCGGAAGAGCTCACGCGCTACCAGGAGTTCGACAAGGAATTCATGAAGCGCCACCCCGACATCACCGTGAAGCTCCAGCCGGTGGCCAGCTACGGCGACTACCACTCGAAGCTCCTGGCCCAGCTCACCAGCAACACCGCACCGGACGTGTTCTACATCGGCGATGACAAGATCGGCCAGTTCGTCGACGCCAAGGTCCTCATGCCGCTCACCGACCTCATGGAGTCGGATGCGAGCGACACCAAGCCGGACGACTTCTTCCCGGGCCTGTTCGGTGCCGCGAAGGACGGAGACGAGATCTACGCAGCCCCCAACGACTCGAATCCCGACGTGCTCTGGTACGACAAGGCCGCGCTCGCCGCTGCCGGCATCACCGAGGACCCGGCCACCCTCGCCGAGAACGGCGAGTGGACGACCGAGAAGTACCTCGAGATGAACGACAAGCTCGCCGAGGCCGGACTGACCGGATCGATGTTCTGGAACTACTGGGCGACCCATTACAGCTGGATCTCCTCGCAGGGCGGAACGGCCTATGACGACTCGGGAGCCTTCGTCGGCAACGAGGACGACACCACCGTCGCCGCCGTCGACGAGCTCGGGAAGTACTTCCAGGACGGCACCTTCGTGGTCGCGGACTCGATGCCGGAGGGAGCGGGGGCGGACAGCGTCTTCGTCTCGCACAAGGCCGGCTTCTTCTCCCAGGGCCGTTACACGATCGGCACCGTGAAGAGCGCTGGCGAGGAGTCGGAGTACGACATCGTGCGCTGGCCCACCCCCGACGGCGCCGCCGCTCCGACCGGTGTCGCCACGTCGTACCTGGCCATCAACAAGAAGACCAAGGCGAAGGACGCCGCCTTCACGTTCTGGACCGAGTTCCTGAGCGCTGAGGGCCAGACGTTCCGGCTCGAGGGCGGCGGGAACGCCGTACCGTCCATCAAGGGCGCCGACGACGTGGTGCTCGAGGGCGATTACCCCGCGCACGCCCAGACCTTCCTCGACATGCGCGACATCGGCTTCGAGGACTACGCGGCCGAGGCCGTCGTCCCCGGACTGTCGACCGAGGTGAGCGACCTGTTCCTCAAGCTGTACGAGGGCAAGTCCGACGCCCAGGCCACGCTCGACGCCGTCGCCGACCTCGTGGCCGGCAAGACGGGCAAGTGACCCGGACCATGTCAACGTCGCGCGGGTCGGTGCTGACCGAACCACTCGTCCCACCGGCTCAGCCACGGCCGGGCGGGCTCCGCAAGGAGTCCGCCTGGCGGCGGCGCGACCGGCTCTGGGGCTACGTCTTCGTCGGCCCGCAGGTCGTCGGCATGGCCCTGTTCGTGCTCATCCCGTTCGGGGCGAGCATGGTGCTCGCCTTCACCTCCTGGGACGGGCTCACGGAGCTCACCTGGGTGGGCTTCGAGAACTTCACGGCGCAGCTCCAGGACGAGCTGCTGCTCCGTTCGATCGTCAACACCCTGCTCATCGCCCTCATCACGGTGCCGATCGGGCTCGGCCTCGCCGTGGTCCTCGCCGTCGCCCTCGAGAAGCTGAAGACCCGCACGCTCTACCTGGTGCTGTTCTTCGCCCCCGTCGTCACCAGCACGGTGGCCGTCGCGATGATCTGGCAGCAGATGTTCCGCTCCGACGGCGTGCTCAGCACGACCATCGCGAACCTGTTCGGCATCGCCCCGCCCGACTGGCTGGGCGATCCGCACCTGGCCCTCATCGCCGTCTGCATCGTGTCGATCTGGTCGTCACTCGGGCTGAACGTGATCATCTTCCTCGCCGGCCTGCAGAACATCTCCCCGTCGATCATCGAGGCGGCCAGGCTCGACGGGGCGGGAGCGGTCAGCCTGTTCACGCGCATCCGGATGCCGCTGCTGTCGCCGATCATCTTCTTCTCCTCGATCGTGGCGTTCATCTCGTCGCTGCAGACCTTCGACACGGTCTTCGTCCTGACGGCGAACGCCGGTCCCGACAACGCCACCCGCACGATCGTCTACCACATCTACGATCTCGGCTTCGGAAAGTTCGAATTCGGCCCGGCGAGTGCCGCATCCGTGATCCTGCTCGTGCTGACGCTCGTCATCACCGGCATCCAGTTCGGCGCCCAGAAGAAGTTCGTGCACTACGAGGACGATGCAGCATGACCGCCACAGACATCGAGACCACGCTCATCGGGCAGCCCGACCTGGAGGCCGTCACCGGCCCCGACCGCCGTCCGGTGCGTCGGCGCCGTTTCGGCGGTCGCTCCGTCCTCCTGCACGTCGTGCTCATCGTCGGTGGCGTCGCGATGGTGTTCCCGTTCGCGTGGATGCTCATCACCTCGTTCAAGACGCTGCCGCAGCTCCTGCAGGACCCGCTCAGCTTCTGGCCGGCCCCGTGGACGGTCGACAACTTCATCACCGCGTGGAACGCCGTCCCGTTCGGCCAGGCGTACGTCAACAGCATCTACATCTGCGTCCTCGCGGTCCTCGGAACCCTGCTCACGGCATCGATGGCCGGTTACGCCTTCGCCCGCATCCGCTTCCCGGGAAGTCGCGCCATCTTCATCGTCTTCCTCGCGACGCAGATGATCCCGAAGCAGGTCACGCTCATCCCGTTCTACCTGCTCATGAGCTCGTTCGGCTGGGTCGACTCCCACCTCTCGCTCATCGTGCCCGCCATGCTCGTGAACCCGTTCGCCGTCTTCCTCATGCGGCAGTTCGTGCTCTCGCTGCCCAAGGAGCTCGAGGAGGCGGCACTCGTCGACGGCGCCGGCCGCTGGCGCACGTTCTGGAGCATCATCCTGCCGAACCTCAAGCCGGGACTCGGGGCGCTCAGCATCATCGTCGCCCTCGACGTCTGGAACAGCTTCCTGTTCCCGCTCGTGCTGCTCAACACCCCCGACCTGTTCACCGTGCCGCTCCTGCTCTCCAGCTTCCGGGGCCAGTTCGGATCGATCAACTACGGGCTCGTCATGGCGGCATCGGCGATCGCGACCATCCCCATGCTCATCGCCTTCGTGATCGGGCAGCGACGCATCCTCAACAGCATGGCGGCGTCCGGTCTCGGAGGCCGCTGATGGGGACTCCCGTCGACTGGGATCCGCGCGCGCTCATGGCCGCCGTCGGCGACCGCCTCGACCTGGTCCAGGCACCGTTCACCCTCCCGGGCTCCCGCCTGCTGGTGTTCCGCCACGGCGACGGCATCCGCGTCAACACCGCCGAGTACGAACGGAGGCTCGACGACTGCGTCGTGCTCGAGTCGCTCGTGGTCCGGGACGGCTCCGGCGGCGTCCTCCCGATCACGGGAGTGCTGCCGGCCGTCGTCGAGTTCGGCGGGAGGGTCACCCTCGGGTTCGACGGGGTGTCTGTCCTCAGCGTCGGACTCGCGGACGGGCGCCGGGAACATGCGACGGTCGAATGGCGCGTGCCGGGAGGCGGCGTCGAGCGTGCCGCCGTCACGGCGTCCGGCGCCGTTCGCCTCTCGGTCGCCGACGACCGACGGGTGGTCGTGACGGACACGGGCAACGAGGAGCACGCCACGGCGCTCTCGGCGAGCGAGGCCGTGTGGATCGCGTGGTTCACCCGCTGCCCCGTGGTGCGGGACGACCTCCAGCCCATGACCGCGTTCTGCTGGTGGGTGCTCGGCGCGAACATCGTCGACCTCCCGGCCCTCGGGGGAGCGCGTGCCGTCGTGCCGTCGAAGATCGGCTACGTGGGGCTCTGGCAGTGGGATGCCTACTTCATCGCCGTCGGCCTGCGCCATGGCGACCCGGAACTCGCCAGGGAGCAGCTCGACCTGGCCTTCCGGTTCCCCGGCGCCGACGGGCAGCTTCCCGACGTGGTGCACGAGCACGGAGTCCTCGCTTCGAGCGACGACCTGCCCATCGGCGATCGGGAGAACCTGCGGCGTGCCGGGTCCCAGGTCGCCGACCCCGACGCCGCCGTGCCGCTCACCAAGCCGCCGCTCGCGGCCTGGGCGCTGCGGAAGGTCGCCGAGCGCGGGGCGGACCCCGCCTGGCTCCGGCGGCAGCTCGAGACCGTGCGGCGGTCCCAGGACTGGTGGTTCGCCGCATCCGATCTCGACGGCGACGGGCTCCCGGAGTACGGGCATCCGTACTCGTCGGGGCTCGACGACAGCCCGATCTTCGACGGTCCGATCCCGACGACGAGTCCCGACCTGGCCGCCTACCTCATCGTGCAGGATCGCGAGATCGCCGCCATGCTCGACGGCTTCGGGGAGACGGATGCCGCGGCCGCGCACCGGGCGCGTGCCGAGGGCACCAGCGCACTCCTGCTCGACCTCTGGGATGCCGATGCCGAGCGCTTCCGCGCGCTCGGGGCCGGTCGTCCGCTGCCGAGCTACGCCGTCGTGAGCCTCCTGCCGCTGCTCACCGGTTCCCTGCCGGAGGCCATCGCCGCGCGCCTCGTGGCCGCGCTGGAAGCCGCAGACGAGTTCGCCACCCCCTGGGGCGTTCCGACGGTCGCGGTCGGCGACGCCGACTTCTCACCGGAGCGGATGTGGCGCGGACCGGTCTGGATCAACATCAACGCGCTCCTCGTCGACGGGCTCGACGCGAGCGGGTATCCGGATGCGGCCCGTCGCCTCGCCGAGCGCACGGTCGCCCTCGTCCAGCACGGCGGAGGGCCGCACGAGTACTTCAACCCGTACACGGGCGAGAAGGCCGCGACGGCCACGACGGCGTTCGGCTGGTCGGCGGCCCTGTTCGTCGATCTCGCGGTGCGGCTCAGCGCATGATCCCGGCGTCCCGCGTCCCTGGGCTGCCGCCGTGTGAAGGCACGGCGGCCCGCGTGTGAAGGCATCCGGATCCGCCACCCCGGAAATCCAGGGCAGCCGATTCCCGGATGCCTTCACACGGTGGAAGGCTCGGGAGGCGCTCGGCTCAGTCCTGGAAGTAGGGGCTGTGCGCGTTGTCGAGGATGCGCCGCATCCCGTTGATCCAGTTGGCCTTCAGCGCCGCCTGGGCTGCGACGACGTCGCCGGCCTCCAGGCACGCCGCGATGGCCGCGTGCTCGGCCGCGACGCGCTCGATCATGACCTCGTTGGGGATGAGCAGGGACTCGTAGCGGTGGAACGCCTGGCGCACGCTCGTCGCCAGGTCGAGGAGCCGCTGGTTGGGGCACGCGCTCAGCATGATGCCGTGCCACTCGTCGTCCTTCGAGACGACGAGGGCGTGCACGACGACCTCCTGGTCGAACTCGGCGGACAGGCCGGACAGACGGGCGCCGATGGCGCGCAGCTCGTCGACCGGACTGAGCTCGAGGGCGAGGCTCTCGAGTGCCGCCATGACCGGCGCGAGGTCCTCGAACTCCCGTGCCGACAACGGCATGAACCGGAAGCCCTTCCCGTTCTCGCTGCCGATCTGGCCCTCGCTCTCGAGGGCGACGAGCGCCTCCCGCAGCGGCGTGCGGCTCACGCCGAGCTCGGCCGCGAGCTGCACCTCGTTGATGCTCTCGCCCGGCGACACCTCCCCGGAACGCATGCGCGCGAGCAGTTCCTCCCGTACCTGACTGCGAAGAGTCCGCCGTTCGATCGCCATGATTCCTTCCGCGGCTTGTGCGCCTGTGCGGCTCAGCCTAGGGGTTGACCTCCCGCGGCACGGGCCATATGGTTCTGTATACAGAATACAATCTACATCGGTTGGCGATCCGACGATAGTCCTTTCGCCGAGTCGTGATCGAAGAGGAGACGACGACAGTGACGACGCAGCGGCCCATCCGGCTCGACGCCCTGGCCTACGGCGGTGACTACAACCCCGACCAGTGGACCGAGCCCGTCTGGCTCGAGGATGCGCGCCTCATGCGCGAAGCCGGCGTCAACCTCGTCAGCCTCCCCGTGTTCTCCTGGCCGCAGCTCGAGCGCACGCCGGGCGAGTACGACTTCGGCTGGCTCGACCGGGTGATCGAGATCCTGTGGGCGGAGGGCATCCGCATCGACCTCGCGACGGCGACCGCCACTCCGCCGTCCTGGCTCGTGCGCGAGCACCCCGAGATGCTGCCGCACGACGTCAACGGCGTCCGGCTCGAGTTCGGGTCGCGGCAGGCGTACTGCCCGAGCTCGCCGGTCTGGCGCGACAACGTCGCACGGATGGCGCGGGTCATGGCGGAACGGTACGGCGAGCATCCCGCACTGGCACTGTGGCACGTCTCGAACGAGTACGGCGATCACGTCGCGCGCTGCTGGTGCCCCGAGTCCGCCCGCCACTTCCGCCGCTGGCTGCAGGCGCGCTACGGATCGCTCGAGGCGCTGAACGCCGCGTGGGGCACGAGCTGCTGGGGCCAGAACTACATCGACTGGGACCACATCGAACCCCCGCGGACGGCGACCGGACCGATCAACCCGGCGCAGCAGCTCGACTTCGAGCGCTTCTCCTCTGACGCCCTGCTCGAGCTCTTCCAGGTGGAGATCGACGTGCTGCGCGAGGTCACCCCCGAGGTCGCCGTCACCACCAACTTCATGAGTCTGCTCCGCGACCTCGACTACTGGGACTTCGCAGCGGCCGAGGATCTCGTGACGGACGACGCCTACCCCGACCCGGCGGATCCGCTCTCCCACGTTCCAGCCGCCCTCAACTACAGCCTCATGCGCTCCCTCAAGGACGGAGCCCCGTGGCTCCTCCTCGAGCAGGCTCCGAGCGCGGTCAGCTGGCGCGACGTCAACGTGCCGAAGGCTCCCGGCCAGATGCGGGTGATGAGCCTGCAGGCCATCGCGCACGGCTCGGACGGTGCCATGTTCTTCCAGTGGCGGCAGGCGGCGTTCGGGCCGGAGAAGTTCCACTCCGCGATGCTCGGCCACCGCGGCGAGGCGTCCCGGAGCTTCCAGGAGACGAAGGCGTTCGGCGCAGAGCTGCGCAGGATCGAACCGGTGCGCGGCACGCGGGTCGCCGCATCCGTCGGCCTCGTCGTCGACTGGGACTCCTGGTGGGCGAGCTCGGCGCCGGATTCGCTGCCGTCGCAGGAGCTCAGCTGGCTCGACCAGTCGCGCCGCTGGCACGCCGCCCTGCACGCCCTCGGCCAGCCGGTGGACGTGCTGCGGGCGACGGGACCGTTCGACGGCTACGACGTCGTCGTCGTCCCGAACCTGTACGTGACCACGGAGGAGCAGGCAGCAGCCCTCGCCGCCTACACCGCCGGCGGCGGGCGCCTCGTCGTCGGGCCCTTCAGCGGTGTGGCCGATCCGACCGACACGATCCACACCGGGGGAGCGCCGGGACCGCTGCGCGCCGTGCTCGGCGTCGAGGTCGATGAGCCATGGCCGATCCCGGCCGGCACAGTGGGCGGGATCGTCGCCGGGACGGCCGAACTCCCCGTCAGCACCTGGAGCGAGTGGCTGGAGATCGCCGATGGCACCGAGGTCGTCGCCTCCTATCGCGGCGGGGAACTCGACGGCCGGCCGGCCGTCACCCGCTCCGGCCACGGCTCGGGATCGGCCTGGTACGTGAGCGCCGTGCTCGATCCGGATGCGCTGGCGCACCTGCTGCGCGACGTCCTCGCCGACGCCGGGCTGCCCGCTCGGGACCGAACGGACGCCGCGCTCGAGGTCGTCACGCGCACCGACGGCGTCGTCGACTACACCTTCGTGCTGAACCACGGCCGCGAACCGATCACGGTCGACGTGCCCATCGCCGCGGTGGACCTGCTGACCGGCGCGAGCGTCTCCGGCGCCCTGCTGCTCGAACGGTTCGGCGCGGCCGTCCTCGAGCATCCGCACGCCGGCCGCCCCCTCTTCCTCTCCCTGTCCGACACGATCCGCTGAGGCCCTCCATGACGACACCGTTCATCCATCCGTACATCCCGAACTCGGCGCCGGAGACGAAGGCCGCGATGCTCGCGGCCGTCGGCGCGGAGTCCGTCGACGAGTTCTACGTCGACGTCCCGGACGAGATCCGCCTCGGCCGCGCCCTCGACCTCCCGGACGCCCTCCTCGCCGAACAGGACCTCGTGCGCCACGTGACGGGGCTCCTCCGGCGCAACACCCCGACCACCGAGCGCCTGTCGTTCCTCGGTTCCGGCACCTACCACCACTTCGTGCCCGCCGTCGTTGACGAGGTCATCGGGCGCAGCGAGTTCCTCACCGCGTACGCCGGCGAGCCATACGAGGACCATGGTCGCTTCCAGGCACTGTTCCAGTACCAGTCGCTCATGGCCGAGCTCCTCGACATGGACGTGGTCAACGTGCCGACCTACGACGGCTTCCAGGCCACGTCCACCGCGCTGTCCATGGCGGGGCGCATGTCGGGCCGGCGCGGGGTCGTCGTGGCCAGCGACGTGCTTCCGGACAAGCTGTCGCGGGTCCGCGACTTCGTGAGCCCGAACCTCGACTTGACGTTCGTGCCGACGGTCGACGGCACGGCGGATGTCGCCGCCGTCACCGCGCTCCTGTCCGAGGAGACCGCGGCGGTGTGGGTCGAGACGCCGAGCCGCACGGGAGCCGTCGAATCGGCCATCCGCGCGCTGGCCGACGCGGCGCACGCCGTCGGCGCGGTCCTCGTCGTCGGCACGGACCCCATCGGCTACGGCGTCATCACCCCTCCGGCCGACCAAGGGGCCGATATCGTCTGCGGCGACATCCAGTCGCTCGGCCTGCACCAGTGGTTCGGTGGGGCGCACGCGGGATTCATCGCCGTGCACGACGACCCCCGGTTCGTCATGGAGATGCCGTCCCGCCTGTTCGGCCTCGAATCGACCGCCGTCGCCGGGGAGTACGGATTCGGCGACGTCGCCTACGACCGCACGTCCTTCGCCGCCCGCGAGGACGGCAAGGAGTGGGTGGGGACGGCGGCAGCGCTCTGGGGCATCGCCGCCGGCGTCTACCTGGCCCTGATGGGACCGCAGGGCATGGCCGATCTCGGTGAGACGCTGCTGGCCCGCACCCGGTACGCGCAGCTCGCCCTGAGCGGCATCGACGGCGTCGAGCTGAGCGACGGAGCCCTGCACCTGCGGGAGTTCGCCGTCGACACCTCCGGCACCGGGCTCCCGGCCCAGGCCGTCATCGACGGGCTCCGCCGCCACGGCATCGAGCCGGGCGTGGCGATCGCCCCGCACCTGCTGCTCGTCTGCGTCACCGAGATGACCACGCAGGCCGACATCGACCGGCTCACCCGCGAGATCGCCGACCTCGTCGCCACCGCCACGCCCGACCAGACGACCGCACTGTCCGGCATGGACCCGCTGACGCGCGAGGTCGCGGACCTCGTCGCCACCACCACCGCCACCACCGAGAGGAAGGGCGCATGAGCCTCCCCGTCGCCCCCAAGCCCGCCCTCCGCCGCTTCCACCAGGCCCGGTGGGACGAGCCGATCATCTTCGAGCTCAGCACGCCCGGCGAGCGCGGCGTCCTCGTCTCGGCCGTCGAGCCGGGCGTACGCGCCGTCGTCGGCGACGTCGTGGCCGACCTGCCGGCAGCGCTCCGCCGTCCCACCCGGCCGGCCCTGCCGGAGATGGGGCAGATGCGGGTGCTCAAGCACTACCTGCGGCTCTCGCAGGAGAACCTCGGCGCCGACCTGAACGTCGACGTCGGGCAGGGCACGTGCACGATGAAGTACGCACCGAAGGTCAACGACCAGCTGATCGGCACGCCAGCGCTGACCGCTCTGCATCCGCTGCAGGACGAGGCCGACGTGCAGGGCATCCTCGACATCATCTGGCGCACCGAGCAGATGCTCGCCGAGATCTCGGGCATGCACCGCGTCTCGCTGCACACGTCGGGCGGATCCGCGGCGATCTGGACCAACATCTCGATGATCAGGGCCTACCACGCCGCGAACGGCGAGGCCGAGCAGCGCGACGAGGTGATCACCACGATCTTCAGCCACCCCTCCAACGCGGCGGCGGCGAAGGCGGCCGGCTACACCGTCATCACCCTGCATCCGGATGCCGACGGCTACCCCGACCTCGCAGCGCTCAAGGCGGCCGTCGGGCCGCGCACGGCTGCGATCATGATCACGAACCCCGAGGACACGGGCATCTTCAACCCGCACGTGAAGGACTGGGTCGACGCGGCCCACGCGGTGGGCGCGCTCGCCTCCTACGACCAGGCCAACGCCAACGGCATCCTCGGCATCACCCGGGCACGCGACGCCGGGTTCGACGTCTGCCACTTCAACCTGCACAAGACCTTCGGCACGCCGCACGCCTGCGGCGGTCCCGGTGCCGGTGCGAGCGCCGTCTCCGAGGAGCTGGCACCGTTCCTGCCCGGACCCGTCGTGGAGCGCGACGGCGACCGGTTCTTCCTCGACGCCGACCGGCCGCAGTCGATCGGCAAGGTGGGCCCGTTCTACGGCGTCATCCCGAACATCGTCCGCGCGTACTCCTGGATCATGGCGCTCGGTGCGGATGGACTGCGCACGGTCGCCGAGATCGCCGTCCTCAACAACAACTACCTGCTCTCGAAGGTGCTCGAGATCGACGGGGCATCGGCCCCGTACGCAACCGGTCGGCGACGGATCGAGCAGGTGCGCTACTCCTGGCAGGAGCTGTTCGAGGACACCGGAATCAGCTCGGAGGAGATCGGGGTGCGTGCATCCGACTGGGGCATGCACTACTGGACCAGCCACCACCCGTACATCGTTCCGCAGCCGTTCACCCTCGAGCCGACCGAGTCGTACTCGAAGGCGGAGCTCGACGAGTACGCCGCCGTCCTGGCCGAGGTCGCACGGGAGGCCCGTGAGGATCCCGACACCGTGCGCACGGCGCCGCACAACCAGAGCGTGCACCACACCCACCACGACGACCTCGACGACCCGGATCGCTGGGCGATCACGTGGCGCGCGTACCGCCGGAAGTACCCGGTGTGATGGTCCGCACCCTCGGCGTGCTCGTCAACCCCGTGGCCGGGGTGGGCGGGCCGGTCGGCCTGAAGGGGAGCGACGGGGCCGACGTGCAGTCCGAGGCCGTGTCCCGGGGTGCCGTGGCGCTCGCCGGGGACCGCGCCAGGGCAGCGATCGCGGCGATCGCCCAGCACGCGGCATCGCTGCGCGTGCTCACGGTCGACGGCCCGATGGGGGCGGATGCCGTCCGTGCGGCGGGACTGACGCCGTCGAGCGTGCTGTCTCCCGGATTCCCCACCTCGGCCGCCGACACCGCGGCGGCGGCACGGGCGCTGCGCGACGCCGGCGCCGAGCTGATCCTCTTCGTCGGCGGTGACGGGACGGCACGTGACGTCGCAGCGGCGATCGGACGCACCGTACCCGTGCTCGGGGTCCCGGCCGGGGTCAAGATGTACTCGGCGTGCTTCGCAGTCAGTCCGGCCGCAGCCGGGTCCGTCGTCGCACGCTGGGCGACCGGGCAGTCGATCCCGCTCGAGGAACGCGAGGTGCTCGACGTGGACGAACAGCAGATCAGGCAGGGCAGGGCGGAGCCGCGGCTGCACGGCTTCGTGGACGTGCCTGCCGTCGCCGGACGCACGCAGGCCAGGAAGAGCGCGACCCCGGCCTCCGAGCGGGCGGCCGTCGCCGCCGCGGCGGCCGGGGCGATCGCAGCGTTCCGGCCGGGTGTCAGCTACCTGCTCGGACCTGGCGGGACGATGCGCGAGGTCGGACGCCGACTCGGAGTCGCGACGACCCCGCTCGGCGTCGACGTCGTCCGCGACGGGGTCGTCGTGCTCGCGGACGCCTCGGAGCGCGAGCTCCTCGACCTCGTGCGCGTCGCCCGGGCGCAGGCCGTGGTCACCGTCATCGGCGGCCAGGGCTTCCTGCTCGGTCGCGGCAATCAGCAGCTCTCGGCTGCGGTCGTCTCCGCCCTCGGCGACGACCCGCTCCTCGTCGTCGCCACCGAGCAGAAGCTCATCGACCTCGGCGGCCGGCCGTTGCTGGTCGACACCGGGGAGGCCGCCGTCGACCGGGCCCTCGCCGGCTACATCCGTGTCATCACCGGGGTGCGCACCTCAGCGCTCTACCCCGTCCATTCACCAGAGAACGAGAGAGAACACTCATGCGTCTAGCCGACAAGAAGGCCATCGTCACCGGCGGGGCGGGTGGCATCGGCCGTGCGACCGCCATCGCCCTCGCGGCGGAGGGCGCGAGCGTCGCCGTCGTCGACCTGCAGGCGGATGCCGCGGAGGCGATCGCCGCGGAGATCAGGGACGCCGGCGGCGAGGCCATCGCGATCGTCGCCGACGTCTCGGACGAGCACGACATCGAGCGGGTCGTCGCCACGACGGTGGAGGCCTTCGGAGGTGTCGACGTCGTGTTCAACAACGCCGGCATCATCCGCCGCACCACGGCGGTGGAGACCTCGGTCGAGGAGTGGGACCGCGTCTTCGGCGTGAACGTGCGCTCGATCTTCCTGATGTGCAAGCACGTCGTCCCGATCATGGCGGCGTCGGGCGGAGGATCCATCGTGAACACGGGCTCCGGCTGGGGGCTCAAGGGAGGCGGCCGCGCGATCTCGTACTGCGCATCGAAGGGAGCCGTCGTCAACATGACGCGTGCCCTGGCGATCGATCACGGCCCGCAGGGCATCCGCGTCAACTCCGTCAACCCGGGCGACGTGAACACCGGGATGCTCCGCGACGAGGCCCGTCAGCTCTCCCAGGATGCCGATGCGTTCCTCGCCGAGGCGGCCGACCGGCCGCTCCAGCGGATGGGGGAGCCGCGCGAGATCGCCGCTGCCGTCGTCTGGCTCGCGAGCGACGAGTCGAGCTACGTCACGGGCTCCGCGCTCGTCGTGGACGGCGGCGGGATCGCCTGACGACCGCCGAGGTGCCCGCCAGGACGGCCGTCCCGACTGACGCGTGCGCGACCCGTCAGTCGCCGTCGAGCAGGCGCGCGGCCACGTCCTGGTGGGCGAGCCGGCGCATCGCCAGCACGACGGGCTCGTAGAGGGCGGTCCCCAGCACGGCGTACTCGACGGCCGCCGACGCCGCCGACGCCGTCGACGCCGCCGACGCAGCACCGGCGCCGTCCGGTGGTCCAGCCGACGACGGGATCTGGCCGACGTCGAACTCGGCGATGGCGCGCAGGTGCTCGCCGTAGCGGTCGATGCGCTCGTCGGAGATGGCGAGGCCGGCCTCCTCGGCCGCCGTGAGGGCGTGCTCGAGCTGGGCCACCGCCGCGTACCGCGGATCGTAGACCTGGCCGAGCCGCTCGATCACGGCGCGGGCGCGCGGGTACCGTTCGTCGGCATCCGGCTCGACGTACGGGGGAAGAGCCGCAACGGCTCGCCCGAGCGTCTCGAACAGGTCGGGGTCGGGGGAGTCGATGAGCGCCAGCACGGCCTTGGCCTGCTGGACGGGGAGGCCGGCCGCGCCCGTGAGGGCGCGGATGACCCTGAGCCGATGCAGGTGCTCGTCGCCGTAGTCGGCCTGGGTGGCGGTCGTCGCGATCCCCGGCGGCAGGAGTCCCTCACGGAGGTAGTACTTCACGGTCGCGAGCGGGATGCCCGACGCCTCGACCAGCTGGGAGATGCGCATCCGTCTCCTTGACTTGGATAGTGTAACTATCTACTATCTGGATAGTACAGCTATCCAATCATGGCGGAGTCGGATCCGTCATCTCCGAGAGGATCACGATGCTCTCCTCCGCCAGCCTCACGCTCGCCGGGATCCTGCTGCTCGCGCTCGTCACCGTCGAATCGGGCGGCTACTTCCTGACGAGGGTGGTGCGCGGCCACGCCCCCGCGAACGCGCTGCAGACGTCGTTCTTCCGCGCCGGTCACGCGCACGCGGCCGTGCTCCTGCTCCTGGGGCTCGCCATCCTCGCGGTCGTCGACCAGACGGCGCTCGACGGCGGCTGGCTGTGGCTCGCCAGCACGGGAGTGCCCATCGCCGCCATCCTCATGCCGGCCGGGTTCTTCCTCTCCGTCCTCGGGCGTGATCCGCAGAAGCCCAACCGGCTCATCGTGCTGCTCTGGGTCGGTGTCCTCTCGCTGACCGCCGGCCTCATCACGGCGGGCGTCGGCCTGCTCGCCGCGGGGCTCGCGGCCTGACATGTGCGATGGGGACGGATGCCGGGCATCCGTCCCCATCGCCTCGCGCTCGGGTCAGTGGTGGCCCTTGCCGCCCTTGTTGTTCCACCAGTGGCCGCCGCCGTTGCCGCCGTGGTGCACGGGCCAGTCGACGCCGCCGGAGCGGTTCAGCTGGAGGGCGTTGGAGATGGTGAAGAACGTGTCGGTCTGGTCGGTCAGGCCGACGACGTTGGCCGCGCCGGGACCGAAGGCCGCGATCCTCAGCTGCGAGCCGGTGTGCTGCTGCGAGCCGCCGGCCGCCGCCGTGCCGTACGAGATGCGAAGCGGCGATCCCTCGGTGGTCGTCAGCGTGGTGCCGAGACCCGGTGTCGCGCCGTCGACGATCTGGCTCGAGTGGGCGTGGTCGGCCGTCACGATGACGAGCGTGTGGCGATCGGCCTTCGCGAAGGCCAACGCGGCCTGCACGGCCTCGTCGAGGTCCTGCGTCTCGCCGATCTGTCCGCAGGCGTCGGCGGCGTGGTCGCGCTTGTCGATGGATGCGCCCTCGATCTGGAGGAAGAAGCCCTTCTTGGCCCGCTTGTCGTCGAGCAGCGAGATGGACTTCCTGGTCAGGTCGCTCAGCGTCAGGCCGGCGCCGAGTGCGGCCGGATTCGCCGTGCAGGTCTGGGCGGGCCCGGCCGATCCGCCGACCGTCGCCGTGGTGGGCGAGAAGCGGGTCGGGAAGTTGCCGTCGGCGAAGAGGCCGAGCACCGGCGTCTCCTGGTTCGCCCTGGTCACCGCGGCAAGTCCGGCGGCGTCCTTCACGACCTGGTAGCCGCGGTCGATGGCCTGGTCCGCGAGGGTCATGCCGTTCCATTCCCCGGCCTTGGCGGTCTGGGCGAAGGTCGCAGCGCCGCCGCCGAGGGTGAGGTCGGGACGGGTGTCGAGCAGCTGTTCCGTGATCGAGCCTGCTCCGCCGGCGACGAGGGCGTCGCTGCCGCAGGTGGGGCTGTCCGGTCCGTAGCAGCTGCGGGCCGCGACGTGCGCGAGCTGAACGGCCGGCGTCGCATCCTGGATCTCCGCGGTCGAGACGTCGCCGGTGCGCAGGCCGGCCGCCTTGGCCAGCTCGAGCAGGTTCTTCTGCGCCGCACCGTGGATGTCGACGCCGATGGCGTTGTCGTAGGTCTTCGTCCCGGTCGCCCACGCGGTGCCGGTGGCAGCCGAGTCCGGCGTGTAGTCCGGCTTGCCGGCCAAGGGGTCGCCGTCCTTGTACAGCGAATACGTCGTGTACTGGCCGGTGAGCGGCAGGGCGTCGATGCCGGGGAGCCGGCCGCCTGCCCCGTAGAGGTAGTCGCGGGCGATCGTGATCTCGCTGTCGCCCATTCCATCGCCGATCAGCAGGATGACGTTGCGGGCGGGTCCTCCGTCGATGGTGCCGAGGACCGTGCGGGTCTGGTCGGCTCCCTGATTGCGGGCGGCTCCGCCCGGCTGGTCTGCTGCGGGTGCTGATCCCGCTGTGGCCGCGAGGCCCGAGGTGACGACGAGGGCACCGGCGACGCCGAGGATGCCGACGACGGCACCGATCCTGGCGATGGCGCGTGATGGCGTGCGGGTGGTCATGGGTTCTCCTGGTAGGGCGATCCGCCGAAGCGGTGCTGCGGGCGATTCCACAGCTGATCCATAGGTGACCAGCCGCCGGGAACATCGATGTGAACGGATGGCGCCGTTCGGGTGAACACCCTCGGACGGGGGTCATCGGACCGAGGGGTGGGCAGCCGGGACTTCGGCCACTAGCGTCGAGGCATGAGCATCCCCCAGCGCTTCTCACTCGTCACCGTCGGCGTGGCCGACGTCATCGCGGCCACCGCCTTCTACCGGGCGATCGGGTGGGAGCCGCATCCGTCATCCGTCGAGGGGGAGATCAGCTTCTTCGCCACTCCCGGCGGGATCTTCGCCATCTGGTCGACACCGGAACTGGCCGCGGACGCCGGCACGACGACGATGCACGCGAACGCACCGGCCTTCCGCGCCGTGGCCCTCGCCATCAACCTCGCCTCCCGCGACGAGGTGGACGACGCCGTCGTGGAGTGGATGGCCGCCGGCGGCGCCGTCGCCAAGGTGCCGGCGGAGACCGAGTGGGGCGGCTACAGCGGCTACGTCGCCGATCCCGACGGCAACCTGTGGGAACTGGCGCACAATCCGTTCTGGCCCCTCGACGAGCGCGGCCTCCCCGTGCTCCGGGGCGAGTAGTCCCCGCGAGCGCGGATAGACTGGTAGCCGTGAATTCTCCCGCCCCCATCGACGTCGTCCTCATCGGGGGCGGCATCATGAGCGCAACGCTCGGAACCCTCATCAAGCAGCTCCAGCCCGACTGGACGATCCGCGCCTACGAGCGCCTCGGCGACGTCGCCCAGGAGAGCTCGAACCCGTGGAACAACGCGGGCACCGGCCACGCGGCCCTGTGCGAGCTCAACTACATGCCGGAGGGCAAGGACGGCGCGGTCGATCCGGCCAAGGCCATCAGCATCAACGAGCAGTTCCAGGTGAGTCGGCAGCTCTGGTCGCACCTCGTGAAGACCGGTGCCCTGCGTCAGCCCGAGAGCTTCATCAACACGACTCCGCACATGACCTTCGTGCACGGCAGGAAGAACGTCGAGTATCTCCGGCGCCGCTACGAGGTGCTGAAGGACCAGCCGTTGTTCGAGGGCATGGAGTTCACCGACGACCCGGCGAAGATCGCCGAGTGGACGCCGCTCATCACGCGCCGCCGCAACAAGCGCCAGCGCATCGCGGCCACCCGCATCGAGGCGGGAACGGATGTCGACTTCGGCGCCCTCACGCACCAGCTCTTCGCTGACCTCCAGCGCCGCGGAGGCGAGCTGCACCTCAATCACCAGGTCACCCGCCTGAAGCGCAAGGCCGACGGCACCTGGCGCGTCACGGTGCTCAACCGCGTCGGACGAACGCAGTCCACCGTCGATGCCCGATTCGTGTTCGTGGGCGCCGGCGGCGGCGCTCTGGCCCTCCTGCAGCACTCCGGCATCCCCGAGATCGAGGGCTTCGGCGGATTCCCCATCAGCGGCCAGTTCCTCAAGACCTCGAACCCGGCCGTCGTCGCCCAGCACCGGGCGAAGGTGTACGGCAAGGCCGCGGTCGGTGCTCCGCCGATGTCGGTCCCGCATCTCGACACCCGGGTCGTCGACGGCGAGACCTCACTGCTCTTCGGCCCCTACGCCGGGTTCACCCCCAAGTTCCTCAAGAACTCCACCTGGTTCGACCTGCCGTTCTCGATCCGCTGGCACAACATCGGACCGATGCTGTCGGTGGCCGTGCGCAACTTCGGCCTCATGAAGTACCTCATCGGCGAGGTGCTCGCCGGGCGGCGCAAGAAGCTGGCGGCCCTGCGCGAGTTCATGCCGACCGCGAAGGACGAGGACTGGGAGCTCATCACGGCCGGGCAGCGCGTGCAGGTCATGAAGAAGGACGAGAAGGGCGGCGGCGTGCTGCAGTTCGGCACGGAGGTCATCACGGGAGCGGACGGCACCATCGCCGGACTCCTCGGTGCATCGCCGGGCGCCTCGACGGCCGCGCCGATCATGCTCGATGTGCTCCAGCGCTGCTTCCCCCAGCAGTTCCGCGGCTGGGAGCCGAAGCTGCGCCAGATGATCCCGAGCTTCGGAACGACGCTCAACGACAAGCCGGAGGTCGCTGAAGCGTCGCTGGCTGCGACGGCGGAGGCTCTCGGGCTGCCGGCACCACGGGGCACGGCCGTGCTCGAGGCTGCATCGGCCTAGTCCGACCGGTTCCGGGGCCGGCGCTGGACGACCGGTGGCCCTGGCTGGTATCGTCGACCCCGCTATGAAGTAGAACCGTCGATCAGTCCCGCGCCCGAGGCGCCGTTGACGTTCGACGTTCCACCCCGGCGGATGCATCCGGCCCGTTCCGCGTGCACGCGGACGTGCCATCCGGTGCCGGGACGATCCTCGATCGACGACGGCACATGCCCGGCGGGATCCCCCTGCCCGCCGCGCGCCGTGGTCGACGCGTCCGAGACGCCGAGAGCATCGGCGCGCGGCGGGCCTCCAGGAAGGCGGTTCCCATGCGAGCCCCCATCATCCACTCCGATCATCTGCGCCTCGACGGCGTCTCCCACGCGTACGCCGATCGCTCCGTCGTCGCCGACGTCTCCTTCGCCGTCGGTCGGGCCGAGCGCATCGGGCTCATCGGCGAGAACGGCGCGGGCAAATCGACCCTGCTGCGGTTGCTCGCCGGAGTCGAGATCCCCGATCACGGCACCATCACGCGACCCGTGCGCACGGGCATCCTGTGGCAGGAGGTGCCGTTCGCCCCGGAGGACACGGTGGGCGCCGTCTTCGAGGACGCCCTGTCCGAGGTGCGCGAGCTCGAACGGGAACTCGACGCTGCGGCCACCGGCCTGGCCTCCGTCGACGCGTCGCCGTCGGCGTCGTCGCGATACACGGTCGCCCTCGAGGCGGCCGAGCGGGCGGACGTCTGGAGCGCCGACGCCCGGCGTGACACGCTGCGCGACGGCCTGGGCGTTTCGGCCATCCCCCTCGACCGCCGACTCGATGAGATCTCCGGCGGCCAGCGCAGTCGCGTGGCGCTCGCGGCGCTGCTGCTGCGCCGACCGGATGCGCTCCTGCTCGACGAGCCCACCAACCACCTGGACGACTCCGCGGCCGGGTTCCTGGAGGCTCAGCTCATGACCTGGCACGGACCGGTGCTGTTCGCGAGCCACGATCGCGCGTTCCTCGACGCGGTCGCGACCGGTCTCGTCGATTTGGATGCCGGCCGTGCCCCGCAACGGCCGACGGCGGGAAGGGGCGCATCCGTCACCGTCTTCGGCGGACGCTTCAGCGACTACCTCGGCGCGAAGGCGACCGAGCGCGAGCGCTGGGAGGAGCAGTACGCCGCCGAGCAGGGCGAGCTGAAGCGGCTGCGGCAGACCGTCGCCGTGACCGCCCGCAGCATCGCGCCCGGCCGCGGACCACGCGACAACGACAAGTTCATCCACGCCTTCAAGGGCGCGCGGCAGGATCAGGCGATCGCCCGCCGGGTGCACAACGCCGAGGGGCGCCTCGAGGCGCTCGAACGCGACCAGGTGCGGAAGCCCCCTGCGCCGTTGGACTTCGCCGGCATCCCCCGCGGATCGCAGCCGCTCGGTGCCGACGCCGGCTTCCTCGTGCAGACCGGCAGCCTCGCCGTGCCGGGGCGGCTGGCACCCGTGGACCTCCGGATCGAGCCGACGGCGCGCCTGCTCGTGACGGGCGCGAACGGATCGGGCAAGTCGACCCTGCTCGGCGTCCTCGCCGGGCGCATCCCGCCGGGGTCCGGCATCAGCAATCGACGCAGGGGGCTGCGGGTCGGTCTGCTCGAGCAGGACGTGCGGTTCGCGGATGCCTCGGTGCCCGTCGGCCGGCTCTACGAATCGGTGCTCGGCGAACGACGGGCGGAACAGGTGCCCTTGGCGAGCCTCGGGCTGGTCGCGCCGCGCGATGAGGGTCGCCCCGTGGGTTCGCTCTCCGTCGGGCAGCAGCGCCGCGTGGCGCTCGCGCTCGTGATCGCCCGCCCGCCGCACCTGTTCCTCCTCGACGAGCCGACCAACCATCTCTCGCTCGGACTCGCGACGGACCTCGAGGAGGCGCTGGGCGGCTACCCGGGTGCCGTCGTCATCGCCAGTCATGACCGCTGGCTCCGTCGCCGCTGGGCGGGGGAGGAGCTGCACCTCGCGCCTGCCGCCTAGCGCCGGCCGCTCCTCGGTCGCCGAGGAGCGTCCGGCGTCCGCATTCCGACTCCCCGCGGATGCGCTTGCTTAACATTCGAAACTGTGTTCGACTGTCTGGCATGCGGTGGAGCGGCCAGGAACTCGGTGTCGAAGACGCCTCGGCGTTGCCCGGGCTCGCCAAGCTGAACAACCTGGTGCGCTCCGTGCGCACTCCGGAGTTCGCGGGCATGACCTTCCACGAGGTGCTCGCGAAATCGGCGCTGAACAAGCTGCCGGTGCAGAGCCAGGTGCCGATGGAATGGACGATCAACCCCTACCGCGGATGCTCGCATGCCTGTGCATACTGCTTCGCCCGCCCGACCCACACGTACCTCGACCTCGATGGAGGGGACGACTTCGATCGCCAGATCATCGTGAAGGTCAACGTGGCCGAGGTGCTGCGCAAGGAGCTCACCCGACCGAGCTGGGGCCGGCACGCGGTGGCGCTGGGAACGAACACCGACCCGTACCAGCGGGCCGAGGGCCGCTACGCCCTGATGCCGGGCATCATCGCCGCCCTCGCCGACACGGGCACGCCGTTCAGCATCCTCACGAAGGGCACCCTCCTGCGTCGTGACCTCCCGCTGCTGGCGGATGCGGCCGGCCGCGTCCCCGTCGACATCGCGATGTCGATCGCCGTCTACGACGACGACCTGCAGCAGTCGGTCGAGCCCGGCACGCCGACCACGAAGGCGCGCCTGGCCACGGTCACCGCGGTGAGGGAGGCCGGGCTCGACTGCACGGTCTTCATGATGCCGATCCTCCCGTTCCTCACCGACACGGTCGCCCATCTCGATGAGGCGATGCGACAGGCGAAGGCCGCCGGTGCCAGCGGCGTCGTGCATTCCGCCCTGCACCTCAAGCCCGGCGTGAAGGAGTGGTTCTTCCTCTGGCTGGGGCGGGAGCATCCCGAACTGCTGCCGACCTATCGTTCGCTGTATCGCGGAACCTACGCTCCTAAGGAGTACCGCACCTGGCTCGCCGAGAGGGTCGCGCCGCTGGTGCGCAAGCACGGGCTGAATCGCACCAGACTGTCGCCGAACACCGGGGGAGTGCTCTCGCGATCCGACCCGGAGCCGACGCTGTTCTGAGGGCTCCGAGCCGGCGAGAACCGGGGCCACGAGTGTCTCGAGCACCATTCGGAGCCTGAATCTGTCCCCCGAATGCTCGC
>JBEVEO010000274.1:0-8925 GCA_040512695.1 Leifsonia sp.
CCGTGATGATCAGGCAGGTGTAGAAGGCCGGGAGGATCCGCAGCATGCGCGCGCTGAGGTACGGCCACCACTGCGGTTTGCGCATCCAGCTCGACACGATGAGGAACCCGGATGCCGCGAAGAATCCGTCGACCCAGACGTTGGCGAACAGCTGCCGGAGCGGGCCCGGCTCGAGGTCCATCCCGGTCAGCGGGAAGGCGTGCCAGACGATGACCCCGCTGGCCAGGAGCAGCCGCACGGCGTTCAGACCGTTGGCCCGCGGGTTGAAGACCGCATCGAGCGTGTTCGTCCGTGCGAGGACCCCGACGGTCACGAGACACCTCCCGGGACGTCCACGCGCGCGTACGGCTGCAGGGGGTCGTTCACGGTGCCGTGCAAGCGGTAGTCCGGCTCCTTCTCGTCGCTCACCGGCGTCTGGAACGACAGCCGGTCGCCGGCCAGGTGCTCGGCGAGATGGATGAAGCTCGAGAAGTGCGGCCCGACCAGGTAACCGGATGAGGCGAGGAGGTAGAGGTCGACGATGGATGCCCGCACCGCCTCGATCGAGTTGTACGGGCCCTTGTCGGACTGCGCCACGCATCCCGGGACGAGCGAGATGATCCGCTCCTGCACCTCCGGCACGTCGCAGGAGAGGAAGAAGCGCACGTCGGGATCGGCGGAACGGATGGCCTGCATCCGGTCGATGAACCACTCCACCGGCGATGTCTCGCGGGTGACGCTGTGCGAGACGGAGTGGGCACGCACCATGACACCGACGTACGGAGCGCCGCGCAGGTGCTCATCGAAGAACCGGGTGACCGCCTCGGCGATCGGATCGACCGGACGGAGTCCGCGGAACTCCTCCTCCCATGGTCGGGCGCCGTCGGGAAGGAGGATCGGGCTCCCCGTCCGGATCTGCCAGATGCGTTCGCGGCGCTTGTCGTCGTCGAGCCAGCTGAGCGTCTCGTCGACGTAGGGATAGACCCGGGCCAAGACCCGCGATGTCGCCCGCGAGATGGTCTTGCCCCGGAAGTCCCAGAGCTGCGAGAAGGTCGGCCCGAACAGCGGGCCGGTCGGCCAGACGTAGCAGAAGTCGCGGTCCTCGAACTCGGCCAGGCTCTTGCAGCCGAGCACGACCCGGACGCGGTTGCCGAGGCCGGAATCGTAGCCGTTGTAGGCGACGATGGACGGGCGTACTAGAGGCAGCCCCATGACGCCACCTCCCTCCGGCACCACAGGGCTGTACGCCCCGCAGTCCGACCCGTCGACTCGTCACGCGAGTCTACCGACGATGCGAACCCGATAGATTGGTGATCGCATCGCCCCGTTCCGCGTTCCGCCGACACGAAGGACGAGAGATCATCGCCAGGCCGACCAGCACCTCGCCTGCTCCTCGACGGCCTCTCCGCGTCGTGCAGTCGTTCGGGCCGCCGGGGGCCACGACGAATCCGTACCTCACGCAGCTGTTCACTGCGGTGCCGGGAGTGGTGCAGCGCCCGTTCAGCTGGCGGACGGCCCTCCTGGCGCGCTACGACGTGTTCCACCTGCATCTTCCCGACGTGCTCTTCCTGCGTTCGAGCCGCGTGCGGTCGGCCGGGGGAGCCCTGCTGTTCCTGCTGCTCCTCGCGCGGCTGCGCCTGACCCGCACCGCCCTGGTGCGGACGGCGCACAACCTCGCGCCGCATGAGGAGCGCGGGGCCATGACCGCAGGACTGGACCGGCTGAGCGCCCGATGCACGTCGCTGTGGATCCGCCTGAACGCCCGGACAGTCGTCCCGGATGGCGCGGCCGTGGAGACCATCCTGCACGGCGACTACACCGACTGGTTCTCGCGCTACCGGCAGCCGCCGAAGGAGCGCGGTCGAGTGCTGTTCTTCGGCCTCATCCGCCCGTACAAGGGCGTCGAGACCCTCGTGAGCGCGTTCCGGGAGGTCGAGGATCCCGGCGCGCGACTGCGGGTGGTCGGGCGCGCGACCGCGGAGCTTCGTGATGAGCTCATCGCCGCGGCGGCCGGCGATGAGCGGGTCGAGCTGGCGTTCGACTACGTCGACGACGAGCAACTGGCCGCGGAGGTGGGCCGTGCGGAGCTCGTCGTCCTGCCGTACCGCGACATGCACAATTCGGGGGTCGCCATCCTCGCCCTGTCGCTCGGGCGCCCGGTCCTGGTGCCGGCCAACGAGACCAATGCCGATCTCGCCGCCGAGGTGGGACCCGGGTGGGTGCAGCAGTTCACCGGGGCCGTCGCCGCGGCGGACATAGCGAGCGCCCAGGAGGCAGCACGCGGACTCGGCGACGGTCGGCCCGATCTCTCGCGACGGACGTGGCTGATCACGGGCCGACGTCATGGTGAGGCGTACGCACGCGCCGTGCGCATCCGGCGGGGAGAGGAGCGGCGCGGAGATCAAGCTCGCTTGTACTCCGCGTAGACGTGCCCCCACGCGCCCGACATCATGCCGAGTCCTCGGTTCAGGGTGCGCAGGCCGCTCGCGTCGCGGGCGACGGATCGCACCAGGCGTCCCCATGACCAGCGGAGCGAGCCGACGACGACGCGCACGGCTCCGGCCGCGGTGAGGGCACAGCGTGCCGCGAGGCGTCGCACGCCGTTCCCGCTCAGCCGGACGGAGGTGCGGCTCCAGGAGTTGCCCATCCGGAAGTAGCGGTGCAGCACCCAGTGCCTGGTGAGCCTGGCCTTCGGCACGATGTCGTGGACCACGGCGTCGTCGCACCAGGTGAGCCGCTCGCCGCTCGCTGTCAGCGAACGGGTGAACAGCGTGTCCGATCCCCCGCTCAGTCCGAACTCGGCGTCGAAGCGGAGCCCGAGCCGGCGGATGACGCCGAGGTCGAGCAGGAGGTTGTTCGTGGCGGCGACGGGGACGTCCGTCCCCGTGGCCATCCGCTCCCTGGTGAAGAATCCGCCGCCGATGATCCACGGATCCGGCTGCACCTCGTACTGCGAGATCACCGGTCCGACGACGCCCGCGGGACGCTCGGCGCGGTACGTCGCGATGAGGGCGCCGAGCCAGCCGGGCACGGGACGCTCGTCATCGTCGATGAAGACGATGACATCGGATCCCGCGCTCTCATCGAGGGCCCGATTGCGTGCGGCGGCTATGCCCGGCGTCGGCTCGTGCACGTAGCGGACGTGCTCCGGAAAGCGTGCGACCGTGTCGGCGGCCGACGGCTCCGGAGCGTTGTCCACGACGAGGATCTCCACCCGATCGGGCGACGACCCGGCCTGCAGGACCAGTGCAGGCAGGATCGCGGCCAGATCGTCGGGGCGACGGTAGGTGAGCACTCCGATCGTCACCGTGAGCACGTCAGTGCGTTGAACGGTCATGGCTGATCGTCACCCCCCTCCGTCGGTCCTCTCCTCCCGGCTGCTACTGCGTCGATGTCGCGAACAGGTTGTCGAACCGTCCCGTCACCGGTGCGTTGGTGGCTGAGGTCGGGAGGAAGAGCTGGATCGCGACCCCTCCGGCCACCTGCATGGCCGCCGTGGAATCGGTCGCGGTGACCTGCCAGGCTGCCGGCTCCAGCTCACCGACGCGCCACACCTTGGCGCGCGTCGTGGTGGGCGAGGTTCCGGTGACCTGGACTCGGACCTGCAGCTGGTCGCCGGCCACGTAGGTCAGTCCGGGGAGGACGATGGCCGCCCCTCCCGACGCCTGCAGCGTCACGGCGCCGGTCGGGTAGAACCGCAGCTTCGCTCCGTACGTCCCGGTGCCGACCGTCCGTCCGTAGACCGAGGCGTACGTGCCGGTTCCGGTCGGCGTCTTGTCGATCCCGAGCTGCACACGCACCTCGGAGTCGGTGGTCGAGACGCCGTTCAGGTAGCCGGTGAGCGTGGCGCCCAGCGGTGCCTTCAGGTTCGCGGCACCGGATCCGACGGAGAAGTTGGCCGCTCCACCGGTCACCGTCCATGCTCCGCCGACGTCAGCCGTTCCCAGGCCGCTGCTGGTGGTGCGTCCGAAGGCGTCGGTGGCGTAGACCGTCGGGCCGGGAGGCGCGGTCGTCGTCACGGTGGTGCTCGACGTCCCGGTGCCGGACGCGTTGTCCGTCACCGTCAGCGTCACCGTGTAGGTGCCCGCCGTGGCGTAGTCGTGCGTCGCCGTGGAGCCCGTCGCGGTTCCGCCGTCACCGAAGTTCCAGGCGTACGACGAGATCGTTCCGTCGGAGTCGGAGGATGCCGTGCCGTTCACCGCGAGGTGGAGGTTGTCGACGACCGTCGTGAACGATGCCGTCGGCAGCGCGTTGGGCGGAGGTGCGGACACGGTCACCGACGTGGTCTTCGTGTTCACGGCCCCATCGTCATCCGTCACCGTCAGCGAGACGGTGTAGGTGCCCGCCGCGGCGTACGGGTGGGTGGCCGTCTGAGTGCTGGCGGTTCCTCCGTCACCGAAGTTCCACGCGTAGCCGGCGATCGTGCCATCGGAGTCGGTCGACCCCGATCCGTCCACCGCGAGCGACAGGAAGGTCGCCGAGGAGGTGAACGCCGCTGTCGGCGCGACGTTGGGCGGAGGCGCGGGTGCGACGATCACATCACTCGACGTGCTCGTGGTCGCTCCCTGGTTGTCCGTCACGGTCAGCGTGACCGGGAACGTGCCGGCCGCGGCGTACGAGTGGGCCGCCGTCGCACCGGACGCCGTGGCTCCGTCGCCGAAGGTCCAGGCGTAGCTCGCGATGCTGCCGTCCGAGTCGCTCGATCCGGATCCGTCGACGGTCACGTCGAGGTTGGTCACGGTCTTCGTGAAGGAGGCCACCGGCGGCACGTTCGGCGGCGGTGATGCCACCACGACCGACGAGCTCGTCGTACCGGTCGCGCCCTTGTTGTCCGTCACCGTCAGGGTCACCGTGTAGGTGCCCCCAGCGGCGTAGGAATGCGTGGCCGTCGGCCCCGTCGCCGCACCTCCGTCACCGAAGTTCCAGGCGTAGGACGCGATCGAGCCGTCGGAGTCGGTGGATGCCGACCCGTCGACCGCGACCGTGAGCACTCCCGGCGTGGCGGTGAACGATGCCGTCGGGGCCACGTTGGGCGTGACGCCCGTTCCGAGCGCGTAGTGCGCCGAGACATCCGTGGCGCTCAGCACCGTGCTGTACACCGCGACGTCGTCGATGCGCGCGTTGATGAACGCACTCGAGGATCCCCAGGTGGTGTCCCCGCCGACCCGCCAGTAGCCGTCGTACGCCTGGGCGTCCGTCTGGCCGTTGGTGCCGATCAGGGCGCCGTCGAGGTAGAGCGCCATTCCTGTCGTGGTCGACTGCGTCGCCACCATGTGGTGCCAGAGGCCGTCGTTGTAGGCGCCCGGCGTGGTGATCGTGTTCGTGAATCCGGTCCAGACTCCGAACACCACCTTGCCGTCGTCCTGCATGTAGACGTGGCGGTCGTAGCTTCCCGATGTCCCCGTGTTCGAGGAACCGAACCCGATGAGCTTGCCACCGCTGTGCGTCGTGGTGTTGAACCACAGCTCCTCGGTGTAGTTCTTCGGGTTGCTGAAGACCGCGTTGCTCGCCACCAGGCCGTTGGACCCGTTGAACGATGCCGCCTTGTTGGTGGTTCCGGCGAGGGCTCCGGTGACCCCCTTCGCGACGCCGCCCGAGTAGGTACCGTCGACGTCGGAGACGCCGGAGTCCTGCGCGGTCGAGCCCGTCGTCTCGTTGAGGCGCCAGTACAGGTCGGGCGAGTCGTTGAAGACCCGTGCCCCGTAGCTGTCGGCCGGCGCCGTCGGGATGGTGCTCGTCCGGCCCGACTTCACCCAGTGCGAGTCGACCTGCTGGAGCGAGAGCGGAGCCGAGTAGACGGCCACGTCATCGATGGCCCCGTTGAAGAAGGGGTTGCCCGACCAGGAGGAGTCACCGCCGATGCGCCAGAATCCGGAGTAGCCCTGTCCGAATGTGGTGTCGGAACGCTGCCCGACGCGCACGTCGTCGACGTAGAGCTGCATGCCCGACGGACCGAGGTTCGCCACGACGTGGTGCCACTGGCCGTTGTTGTAGCCGGTGCCGCTCTGCACGACGCGGGACTCGCCGGGGTACACCCCGAAGAGCACGCGGCCGGCGTTGTCCATGTAGATGTGGCGGTCGTAGTTCGTCGACGTGCCGGTGCTCGAGTTGCCGAAGCCCACGATCTTGCCGCCGGTGGTGCTGGTCGTCTTGAACCAGGCCTCGATGGCGAAGGTGTTCGGTCCGGGGATGGCGCTCTGGGTCGATGCCAGGCCGCTCGAGTTGCCGGAGAACGTCGCCGCGGTGTTCGAGTCCGCTCCGATGGCTCCTGCGGTTCCGAAGGTCACTCCGGAGCTCGCCGTGGAGTCCTGCGAACCAGCCCAGTCGTAGACCGTGGGGCCTGCGGTCTCACCGAGACGCCAGTAGTCCGTCGGGTTGTCGTCGAGGACATCGGCCGCGTAGTCGCTGATCGATCCGGTGGAGGCGACGACGACACTGACGTTGTTGCCGTTCACCACGTTCCCGAACGGATCGGTCACGCGGATGCGATAGGTGTACGTCGCCCCTGGTGTCAGCCCGGTATCGACGAACTTCATGGTCGGGAGCGTCCAGAAGTTCGAGATGGCCGTGGTCGAGTACACCGGTGTCGTGGTGTTCCCGTTGCGGATCACGTCGTACTTGAGGTTCGCGTTGTCGCGGTCCCAGTTGGCCGGCCACGCGATGCGGGCTGTTCCGGTGGCGAAGGAGGCGACGCTCGGGACGTAGTTGGCTCCGCTGAGGCGCGGGGCGTCCTTGTTCGGAGCGGTGCTCTTGACCGCGAACCGCACGAGACCCTGCTGCTTGATGTTGTTCACCCGGGTGAACTCACCGCCGTAGAGCACGTACTTGTGGTCGCCGCTGCCACTGACCGACCAGCCGCCCTGGCCGACGCCGGTGAAGGTTCCGGTGTTGATGTCCGGATACCAGTCGAGCAGGCCCGGCCGCGGCGTTCCGGCCCAGTTGGTGTAGCCGTAGGGGTCGTTGGTGATGGTGCCCTGCACGGTCTTGGTGAATGCGAGGGCGCGGTGCATCTGCCAGGGGTCGGTCTGGGGGAAGGCGCCGATGTTGCCGCAGTAGTGCGCGTGGCTGGTGGTGTAGATCACGTCGCCTGCCGGGTACACCGAGTAGGTGTCTCCGTGGCAGTCCTCGATCCAGATGATGTCACCGGTGTCCCAGCTGGCGTAGAAGGTGCCCTCGAGCGTGCCGGAGCCGTAGTGCTGACCGGTTCCGTACACGCCGCCCGCGTCGGAGGCGAGGCTGCTGATGGCCGCATTGGCATCCGCGTTGCGCACCACGTTGTTGACGTTGAACGTCTGGAGGGCGGCCGTGGTGCCGTCGAGCGATGCGAGCCCGTAGCCGGGGTTGGACGATCCGTTGACGGACTGGAAGTAGCCGCCGATGACGACCTTGGTGCCGTCGGACTTGACCACGATCGACGTCGCCTGCCCGTTCGTCAGCTGCGGGATCCACCCGGGCCTGATCGCGCCCGTCGCCGCGTCGAACGCGGCGGCTCCCGTGACGGCCACGCCGTTGGCGACCGTGAACTGCCCGACCAGGTACACGGTCGAGTTGGTGACCGCGACCGCGTTCACCTTGCCGTTCAGCACGGGCTTGAAGTTGTTGAGGAGTGCACCGGTCGCTGCGTCGAACGCGGCGATGCGGTAGCGGGTCTGGCCCGCGATCGAGGTGAAGCTGCCTGCGACGTACAGTCGCTGCCCGTCGGGCGAGATCTCGAGGTTGCGCACGCGCGCGTTGGGGTTGGGGGCCCATGCCGCATCCAGGACGCCCGTCGTCAGGTTGTACGCGAGCAGGTTGTTGCGCACGACCGTGTTGACGCCGGGGTCGGCGCCGGCCGGACGCGCCGTGCCGAACTCACCTCCCGCGTACACCCTGTTGCCCGCGACCTCCTGGTCCCAGACGACCCCGTCGATCTGCGCGGTGGGCAGAACGTCGGACGACACCGTCTCGGGCGTTCCAGCCGTCGGTGGCGCCGTATCGGCGACAGCGGGTTGGGCCACGAGGACGAGACCGGCCGTGACGGCCAGTGCGGTGGCGATGGAAAGTAGACGTGAGCGGGCGAAGACACGCATCGGCAGGCCTCATTCGGGTATGGAGGCGATATTCGGGTGATCGCCAGCCTGAGGCAGAGTTTAGTGACGAATCCTCAAAGCGAATCCCCCCCAAAAGGGGACGGGGGTCATCGAGGCACGGCACCCTGGAAGGCCGTGACGGGGGAACCGACCTGGTAATCGAAGGTGATCAGCACATCGTCGCGCTCGTCCTCGGGGACCGTGAAGATCATCGTGCCCTGGACGCTCTGCCCGGCTGCGACCTCGGTGGGCAGGGGGACGCCGCCGGGGTTGGCGAGGCTGTCGGCCGGGCTCTGTGCTGCGCCGTAGTAGACGTTCACGAGCGCGGAGGCCAGCGACACGGTCGCATCGGTACCGTTGGTGACCGTCACCGTGAAGCGGATGGCCGGCCCTGCGACGTCGCCGGACAGGACGGCCTCGCCCTGGACGGCCTCGAACGAGCCGAGGGCGACGGTGACACCAGGAGCCGGCTGGGCGGGGGTGTCGATGGGAACCGTCGACTCCACCGGGATGGGCGGAGCGTCGGTGGCGCCCGGCGTGGAGCCGGGGGTGGCCGGGGACGTCGAACCGGGAGAGGACGTCGCGCCCGCCGATCCGGTCGGTGACGCCGGGGAACCCTGGGACCGGGAGATCGAGGCGATGACGACGGCGATGATGGCGATCAGCACGAAGGCGGACACCAGGATGGCGACCGTCCTCCTGGAGAGGGAGGTCTGGTCGGTGGGTCTGCTCGGCTCGCTCATGGCATGGCCTCTCTGAGGGCTGGGCTCAAAACTATACGAGCTTCACCTGCAGACCGGCCAGAGCAGACGCCCCACCCGAACACGGCACACCGTGTTCGGGGGGGGCGAAGGCGGATCAGCCCTTGCGGATGGCC
>JBEVEO010000276.1:0-11142 GCA_040512695.1 Leifsonia sp.
GCAGAACGTGCTGATCCAGCGGTTCGTCGCCGAGAGTCGCGGGCGCGACGTGCGCGCCCTCGTCGTGGGCGACCGCGTCGTCGCCGCCATGCGGCGCACGGCCAACGGCGACGAGTTCCGTTCCAACGTGCACAGGGGCGGCAGCGTCGAGGCGATCCAGCTGCCGCCGGAGTACGAGCAGGCCGCCGTGCGCTCCGCGCAGATCATGGGCCTCAAGGTCGCCGGTGTCGACATGCTGGAGGGCGCCGACGGCCCCCTCGTCATGGAGGTCAACTCCTCGCCGGGCCTGCAGGGCATCGAGACGGCCACCAACCTCGACGTCGCCGGCGCCATCATCGACTACATCGACAACCAGGTCGCCTTCCCCGAGATCGACGTGCGGCAGCGGCTGACCGTGTCGACCGGCTACGGAGTGGCCGAGCTCATGGTGCACGGCGATGCCGGTCTCGTCGGCCGCACGCTGGCCGAGTCCGGTCTCGCCGAACGCGACATCAGCGTGCTCACCCTGCACCGCGGCACGTCGGTCATGCCCAACCCGCGCGGCGGGGTCGAGCTCGAGGCCGGGGACAGGCTGCTGTGCTTCGGCAAGCTCGAGGAGATGCGCTCCATGATCCCCGAGCGGCGGAAGCGCCGGGCGCGGGTGCGGAAGCTGCCCAAGGAGCCGCTGCCGGATTAGCCACCTCCCGCTCGCAGAGGGCGAGGGCCGATGCGGATGCGCTTCGACCGAGCGCTGCGCGCGGGCCTCCGCGAGCGAGTGGTTCGGCGAGCAGGTTGTTCAGCGCGTCTCGCGGGTGCGCAGCGCGGACTCGACGATGGCCAGCGCCTCGCCCGGGTCGACGCCGAGCTCGCGGATGCGCGCCGCATACGCCGCTGCGGCGTTCTGCGCATGCTGGTGGGTCACATCGCCCGTCGCCGAGACGAGCGTCCCCGCACGCCCCCTGGTCTCGATCACGGCATCCGCCTCGAGCGCCCGGTAGGCCTTCGCGACCGTGTTGACCGCGAGCCCGAGCTGCTCGGCGAGGGCGCGCACGGTGGGCATCCGCTCCCCGGCGACCAGGTCCCCGGTGCGCACGGCGTCGATGACCTGCGTGCGGAGCTGCTCGTACGGGGGCTTCGCCGCTGAGGCATCGATCGCGAAGGCGATCACGGATCAGTCCTCGTGGGCGCGCTGCACCAGTCGGGTCAGCACGATCGCACTGCGGGTGTGGTCGACGTTGGCGGCCAGCCGCACCTTCTCGAGCGCGGCCTCGAGGCTCGCGATGTCACGCGAGCGCATCTGCACGATGGCGTCCGCGCTTCCCGTGACGGTTCCCGCATACACGACCTCCGGCACGGCGGAGAGGATGCGCTGCAGCTCGTCCGGCGAGACGGTGCCTCGGCAGAACACCTCCACCCAGGCCTCCGTCGTGGTGCCGTCGACAGCGGGATCCACGTGGATGGTGAAGCCGCGGATGACGCCGTCGGCGACGAGGCGATCGACGCGCCGCTTCACCGCGGACGCCGAGAGGCCGACGACCGAGCCGATGTCCCCGTAGCCCGCGCGGGCGTTCTGGCGCAGCTCGTCGAGAATCCGCCGATCGATGTTGTCCATCCCCGAAGTCTACGCGTGATCATTGCGTGCTGCTCGGTGGCCACGCATGCATGGTGCGCGTGATGACGAGAACTTCTCGATACCTGCATGTGACACTGGGAGTGGCGTCTGGTGGCCGTCTCCGACGGTCACCGGCTCATGCGAGCGACCTGGTCCGCCACTCCCTGCGAATCACGGACGACCTCGAGGAGACGGCCATGACCGACATCATCGACCACCCCAGCAGCCGGGCGGACGCCATCCGTCCGACCCGCGTGCCGACGAGCCGATCCGTGCTGATGTGCCGGCCCGACTTCTTCACGGTCGTGTATCGCATCAACCCGTGGATGGATCCGGCTCTGCCGACCGACACGAGCCTCGCGGTGCGGCAGTGGACCGTGCTGTACGAGACGTATCTCGCCCTCGGCTTCGACGTGCACCTCATCGATCCCGTCGACGGCCTCCCCGACATGGTCTACGCGGCGAACGGCGGCATGGTGATCGACGGGATCGCGTACGGGGCGAGCTTCACGCATCCCGAGCGCCAGCCGGAGGGGCCGGCGTACATGGACTGGTTCCGCTCGAACGGGCTCGACGTGCGCGTGCCGGAGCAGATCAACGAGGGCGAGGGCGACTTCCTGCTCGTCGGCGACCGGATCCTCGCCGGCACCGGATTCCGCAGCGATTCGAAGAGCCACGAGGAGCTCGCCGGCATCTACGGCCGCGAGGTGGTGTCGCTGCGGCTCGTGAACCCGAGCTTCTACCACCTCGACACCGCGCTCGCCGTGCTCGACTCGACGCCCGGGCAGGAGCACATCGCGTACCTGCCGAGCGCCTTCGACGCCAGGAGCCTCGACATCCTCGAGGCCGAGTATCCCGACGCCGTCATCGTCACCGAGACGGATGCCGCCGTGCTCGGCCTCAACTCGTTCAGCGACGGCTACAACGTCGTCATCGCCTCACGGGCAGCAGACTTCGAGCGGCAGCTGCGCGGGCACGGCTACAACCCCATCGGCGTCGACCTCTCCGAGCTGCTGCTCGGCGGTGGCGGCGTCAAGTGCTGCACCTTGGAGCTCCGACGATGAACCCTCTGCACACCGGCGACGGAGCCGGCCTCCACGCAGCCACGGCACTCCGAGCCGACGGCCCGGGCGTGGTCGGGCGTCTTCCGGCCGAGCCCTCGGCTCGGAGTGCCGCAGCGATACTGCGCGAGGACGAGCACGCTGCGCACAACTACCACCCGCTCCCCGTCGTCGTCGCCGCCGGCGACGGCGCCTGGGTGACGGATGTGGACGGCAAGCGCTACCTCGACTGCCTCGCCGCGTACTCCGCGGTGAACTTCGGCCACTCGAATCCCGAGCTCCTGGACGCCGCGCGCGCCCAGCTCGGTCGCATCACCCTCACGAGCCGCGCCTTCCACAACGACCAGCTCGGGCCGTTCGTCACCGAGCTCGCCGCCCTCGCCGGCAAGGACATGGTGCTGCCGATGAACACCGGAGCCGAGGCCGTCGAATCCGGCATCAAGGTCGCGAGGGCGTGGGGCTACCGGGTCAAGGGCGTCGCGCCGGAGCAGGCGAACATCATCGTCATGGCCGGCAACTTCCACGGGCGCACGACCACGATCATCTCCTTCAGCGACGACCCGGATGCCCACGACGACTTCGGGCCGTACACGCCGGGCTTCCGCATCGTGCCGTACGGGGACGCCGCCGCGATCGAGGCCGCGATCGACGAGAACACCGTCGCCGTGCTCATCGAGCCGATCCAGGGCGAGGCCGGGATCATCGTGCCCCCTGCGGACTTCCTTCCGTCCGTGCGCGAGATCACGACCCGTCGGATGGTGCTCTTCATCGCCGACGAGATCCAGTCCGGCCTCGGACGCACCGGGGCGACCTTCGCCTGCGACCTGGTGGGCGTCGTCCCCGACCTGTACCTCCTCGGCAAGGCCTTGGGCGGTGGAATCGTGCCCGTGTCGGCCGTCGTCGGCAACGCCGACGTGCTCGGCGTGCTCCAGCCCGGCCAGCACGGATCGACCTTCGGCGGCAACCCGCTCGCCGCAGCAGTGGGGACCGCCGTCGTGCGGATGCTCGCCACCGGCGAGATGCAGGCGCGCGCTCGCTCGCTCGGCGCGCACCTCATGAGCGACCTCGACGCTCTCGTCGGCCACGGGGTCGTGGCCGTCCGCGGTGCCGGACTCTGGGCCGGGATCGACATCGACCCGGAGCTCGCATCGGGCCGGGCCGTGTGCGAGGCGCTCATGGCGCGTGGCGTGCTCGCCAAGGACACGCACGGCTCGACCATCCGCCTCGCCCCGCCCCTCGTGGTGTCCGAGGAGGACCTGGACTGGGCGGTCGTGCAGCTGCGAGCCGTGCTGGAGGAGTTCGCGGGCAGCCGGTGATCCCGATCCGCGGTCGGAGGTAGGCGCCGACCGCGCGCGCTTGCCCCCGGACGGGGGTGGCGTGGGAGACTGGGGCGATGAGCAGCGTACCTGCCTCGCCGGACGTCGACGACGAACCGGTGGACCCCAGTCGCAGTCATGGCTTCTTCGGCCAGCCGAAGTCGCTCGCCACCATCTTCAGCGTCGAGGCCTGGGAGCGCTTCAGCTTCTACGGCATGCAGGGCGCGATGCTGCTGTACCTCTACTATTCGGCGACCGACGGCGGCCTCGGCATGCCGCAGGCCACGGCGGCCGGCATCATCGGGGCGTACGGCGGCGGGGTCTACCTGTCGACGATCCTCGGCGCCTGGCTGGCCGACCGGGTGCTCGGCCCGGAGCGGGTCCTCTTCTACAGCGCGATCGTGATCATGGTCGGTCACGTGTCCCTGGCGCTGCTGCCCGGGTATGCGGGCGTCATCGTGGGACTGATCTGCGTCGCCATCGGCTCGGGAGGGCTCAAGGCGAACGCCACGAGCATCGTCGGCAGCCTGTACAAGCTGGGGGATCCCCGACGGGATGCCGGCTTCTCGCTGTTCTATCTCGGCATCAATCTCGGCGCACTCCTCGGGCCCCTGCTGACGGGGTTCGTGCAGGAGGCGGCCGGCTTCCACTGGGCATTCGGACTCGCCGCGATCGGCATGGCGATCGGCCTGACCCAGTACGCGTTCGGCCGCAAGTACCTGCCCGAGGACACACGCCACGTCCCGCGGCCGCTTCCCAGCGACCACCGCACCCGCGTGATCCTCATCGGCGTCGCCGCGATCATCGTGATCCTCGTCCTGATCTTCACGGGCGTCATCACGGCCGACAACCTCTCGATCGTCGTGATCATCTCCGTCGTGGCAGCCACCATCGCCTACTTCATCGTGATCCTCTCGAGCCGGCAGATCGACCCCACCGAGCGCAGCCGGGTGTTCGGCTTCATCCCCCTGTTCATCGCGAGCGTGGCGTTCTGGTCGCTCTACCAGCAGCAGTTCACCGTGCTCACGATCTACTCGGACGAGCGGCTCGATCGACAAATCCTCGGGGTGGAGTTGCCGATCCTGGCGGTGCAGTCGATCAACCCCGTGTTCATCATCATCCTCGCGGGCGTCTTCGCGGCGCTGTGGACGAAGCTCGGCACCCGTCAGCCATCGACGCCGATCAAGTTCGCCCTCGGCACGATCATCATGGGGGTGGCGTTCCTGCTCTTCCTGCCGTTCGCCGGCGGCGGGCCGAATTCCACACCGCTCATCGCGATGACCGGCATCATCTTCGTCTTCACCGTCGCCGAGCTGCTCATCTCGCCCGTCGGGCTCTCCGTGACGACGAAGCTCGCGCCGCGCGCCTTCCACACGCAGATGGTGGCGCTCTTCTTCCTCTCGGTGGCACTCGGCACATCCATCTCGGGTTGGCTCGCCGGCTTCTACGATGCTGACTCCGAGATCGCCTACTTCGGCATCCTCGGCGCTATCGCGATCGCCTTGGGCGCACTGCTCGCGCTCTTCGCGAAGCCGGTGCTGAAGCTCATGGCCGGCGTGCGCTGACGGAGCGTTTCACGCGTCACCCGCCCGCGACGGAGCATCCCGGATTCGGCGGGCCTCACGCCTCGAGAAGTGGGCGCACGCTCGCGTAGCCGTCGACCACGACCGCCGACGGGGTGTCGTACACCCGCGTCCGCCGCGTCGCGTCGGTGTACACCGGCCATCCCGGGTCGCCGGTGGTGATGAAGGCGACGGCCCCGCCGTGCACCTCATCCGCGAGCTTCTGCGGTGGGTTCGCGCCGGCCAGCGGCTCGATCGCGATGGAATCGAGGCAGTCGAAGAAGAACGGCACGTCGAGGCAGTGCTCGGCGAACCCGAATGCACCCGACGGCCACGAGAACCGGTACACCCACGTGGGAGCCTCGCCGCGCAGCGCGACGATCCGCACGAGGGCGGTCCGGAACATCTGGTCCGTGAGGAACCGCCCGGCGATCCGCGCCGTGCCCGTGGCCGCCACGTCGGAGTTCGCGGCCAGGTAGGGCTTCAGCGTGCGCTTCGGCATGCCGAGCTTGCGGAGCATCACGGACTTCGGGATCCAGCGGAGCTTCTTCCCCGCCTCGGAGAACGCCATGGTGAACTCGTCGTCGGTCGCGCCGATGACGAGGGGCTTGTCCGCACCGATGCCGCTGGTGAGCGCAGCGCGGGTCGAGCGGGGGATGAGGTCGCCGTCGATCGTCGGTCCGAGCGGAAGACCATCGTCGATCATGCTCTGGAGAGAGTCCGGTCCGAGCTCGGTCGCCTTCTTCTGCAGCTCGAGGATGCGCTCCTCGCTCAGGGTCGACAGGCCGGAGCGCGTCGGTTCGACGCCGGCGGCCGCTGCGAGCCCGCGTCCGAACGCCTCGCTCCGCTCGGGCGTGACGTCGGCGAGTGCACCCGAGATCGCGTAGACACCCTGGAAGAGGTGCTGCGCCGCCTCCATGCCCAACAGGGTCAGCACGGCTCCGCCGCCGGCCGACTGGCCGGCGATGGTCACGCGTGACGGGTCGCCGCCGAACGCGGCGATGTTCTGCTGCACCCATTCGAGCGCGAGGAGCCAGTCGCGGACGCCGCGATTCTGCGGGGCGTCCGCGATCCAGCCGAAGCCGTCGAATCCCAGCCGGTAGGACAACGTCACGGTCACGACGCCGTCGCGGTTGAACCGGCGGCCGTCGTACCAGAGGCTCGCCGGGGAGCCGGCGAAGTAGCCGCCGCCGTGGATCCAGACGAGCACGGGCAGCGCCTCGTCCCTCGCGGGAGCCGGAGTGAACACGTTGACGTTCAGAGTCGACTCTCCCGGAACGCTCGGCTCGGGGATCAGCGTCACCCCCGGGTCGCCGCGCTGCGCGGTCGCGCCGAAATCGACGGCGTCGAGCACGCCCTCCCACGGCGCCTTCGGAACGGGGGCGGCGAAGCGCAGTTCGCCGACCGGCGGCTCGGCGAAGGGGATGCCGAGGAACGCGGCGCTCGCTGATCCGCCGGCATCCCGGCGCCAGGCGCCGCGCACGCGTCCGGCGCTGGTCTCGACCTCCACGAGGTTTCCGGTGCTGGTCTGGGTCATGGCATGGCTCCTATCGGACGCTCTTGATGGGGATGAGCACGAGTGCCGCGGCGACGACGGCGATCATGCCGAAGATGAACAGCACGGGGTATCCGCCGAGCGAGCCGATGATGACTCCGGCGATGGCGGGGCTGAGGGCCTGCGGGATGTTGGTGGCGACGTTGAGGATGCCGAGATCCTTGCCAGCCGCAGCGCCGTCGCCCGGGAGGACCTCGGTCATGAGTGCCGTGTCGCTGGCCTGGTAGAGGCCGAAGCCGAAGCCGTTGACGAGCCCCATGATGAGCATGCCCGTGATGGTCGGCAGGAAGAGCGGAACGGCGAGGCCGATGACCATGAACACCGTCGCCGCGTAGATGAAGACCTTCCGTCGGCCGACCCGGTCGCTCCACCAGCCGCTGACGGCGATGGCGACGAGGGTCGTGACGCCGCCGGCAGCCGCGAGGGCCCCGACGGTGGCCCCGGCGTCCTCGAGGGGAACGCCGATGTAGTCGGTGAGGATGTAGAGCTGGAACGCGTTGATCACGAAGTAGCCGAGGATGAACAGGAAGCGCGCCGAGAAGGCCCAGGCGAAGTCGGGGTTCTGCTTGGGACTGATCCAGAAGCCGGCGAAGAACTCTCTCCAGCTCCACGGCGGGACGGCCAGGTTCTTCGTGGAGTGGTCGCGGTTGAAGAGCACGAATGCGAGGGTGACGATGAGCACGGCCGCCCCGAACACCGTGTACCCGAGGCCATAGTTCGCGGCGAGCTGGCCGGCGACGACCGTGCCGCCGATGAAGCCGAGCATCGTGCCGACGCCGATGACGGCGCTGGCCGTGCCGCGCTTGGAGCGCGGGAAGCGGTCGGGCACGATCGCGCTCATCGGGCCCTGCAGCGCGTTGAGTGCCACCTGGATGATCACCCAGAATACCGTGATCCACACGATCGACGTGAGCGATCCGAAGCCGACGAGGAAGATCGCGCCGACCGCCGCCCCGATGATCATCCAGGGAGCCCGCCGCCCGAGCCTGGATCGCGTCCTGTCGCTGAAGGCGCCCACGATCGGCTGCGCGAAGAGCGTGAAGACGAAGGAGGTCGTGGTGACGATGGCCAGGTTCGCCACCTTGTTCGGCTCGTCGATCGCCGCCACCTGCAGGGGGAGCAGCACCGAGATCAGCCCGGCGTAGGTTGCGAACAGCACGAGCGAGTTGAGGCCGAGGAACGGAAGCAGGCGCCGCTGGGCCGTGGGGCGACCGTCGGCGGTGGTGGCTGTGCGAGCAATGGGCTCGGGAATGTGCGTTGACACGGTTCTCCTCGTCGTTGAGACAGATTCCACTGGAGTCGGGATGCGATCGCCGCTGCGAAAACCGAACGACGCTCGGGAAGAGTATGCGGTATTCCACCCGATAGTTCAAGCGTTGAATTAAACGGCGAGGCGCAGGGGGTCGCTCAGGATGCGCCGTCGCGACGCCTCGATGGCCCCGCGCAGCGCAGCTTCGACCCCGAGGGCTCCGGCCCGCACATCGGGATTCCAGCCGTCGCCACCCACCAGCGGGCGATTCCCCCGGAACGCACGCTCGATCGACGGCGCGAGCTGCGCCCAGTAGCCGCCGAGCACGATCACCTCGGGATCGAGAGTCATGCTGAACACCTGCAGGGCCCGGGCGATCCAGGCTTCGGCGAACGACCACGCGGCGATCGCCGTCGGGTCACCGGAAGCGATCCGGCGCACCAGTTCGGCCGTGGCCGCCTTGAGTCCCTCCGTCGCCATCCGCTCGCCGAGTCCGGCAGCGGCCAGGATCGCGTCGGGGCCGGCGACCGTCACCAGGCACCCGTGCTGGCCGCACTCGCAGGGCTGGCCGTCCGGGACGATCGGAATGTGGCCGAGGGAGCCGCCGATGCCGTGGGCGCCTCCGATGAGCAGGCCGTCGGACAGCAGAGCCCCTCCGATACCCGAGTCGCTCTTGAGGTAGACGGCATTGCGCACTCCGTCCATCAGGGCGAACTCGGCCGTGGCCGCGACGGTGGCGTCCGACGCGAGCGTCGGATCGCCCGGGAGGTCGGGCATCCGCGCGCGCAGGCCCCCGAGCACATCGACCTCCCGCCAGCCGAGGTCGGTGTCCGCCAGCACCCGGGCCGGGTCGCCTCCGACGGGCGCGAAGACGACGACGCTGAGATCGGCGATCCGCCTGCCGGCGCTCGCCGCGGCAGCGAGCGCGTCGGCGAGGACGTCGGCGAGGACGTCGAGCACCGCATCCGGTCTCCCCATGGGGCGACCGTGATGGCGAGCGGCACGGTAGACCTCCTCGCCGGCGAGGGTCGTGACCACGGCGACGGCCTCATCGGCATCGAGCTGCGCGGCGACGATGGCGATGCCGTCGGCCGAGAGCTCCAGGCGTGTGATCGGGCGACCGCGGCCGCCGGCCACCGGCTCGCCGTCGCGCAGGACGCCCGCCTCGGTCAGGAGCAGGGTCAGTGCCGTCACCGAACCGCGCGTCAGCCCCGTGGCCTCGGCGATCTCGCTGCGTGCGCTCGGTCCCGATCGGGCGATGTGGTCGAGGATGAGCGCGAGGTTGTGGCGGCGCACGTCGCCGCTGACGAGGCTGCTCGTCGGGGTCCCCGCATCGCTCGTCACGCTCAGTCCTGGCGCTCCGGGGCATCCACCGGACGCAGCACGTCGAGGAGCGCCGCCAGGGTGCCGGCCATGTCGACGGTCGGATCCAGCATCCACTGGGTCTGCATGCCGTCGGAGACCGCGAGCATGATGTTGGTGACGACGATGGGATCGATGTCGGAGCGCATGCGGCCGGCGGCCTGCTCGGCCGTGATCGTCGGCGCGAGCGTGTCGCGGAACGCCTGGAAGCGGTCGATGAAGTATTGGCGCGCCGGATGGTCGGGGTCTCCGGCCTCCGTTGACAGCTGGGCGTAGAGCTGCACGAGCCCGGGGACCTCGGCGTTGTGGGCGATGACGTCGATGAAGACGTCGAACGGGTTGCGGTCGCCGAGCACGAAGTTCTGGCTGTCGACCTCGTCGCGCTTGCGCAGGATCTCCTGGAAGAGCTCCTCCTTCGAGCTGAAGTAGTGCAGCAGTCCCGCCTGGCTGAGCCCGACCGCTTCGGCGAGCTCCTTCACCGACGTGCGGCGGTAGCCGTTGCGTGCGATCACGTCGAGCGCGGTCGAGAGGATCTCCTCGCGCTTCGCCACGCCCTTCGCGTACTGCCCCCGTGCTGCCATGCCTTGATCGTAAACCGAATGAGACTTGTTATTGAAAACCGAGCGATGTATGGTTTCCACGTTTCCCTCACCGCAGAGGCCCCGAAAGGACCGCACATGACAACGGAGTCAGCACTCGTCACAGCCCCCGTCGAACCGGAGGGAACGGAGGAACCGCTTCCCCTCGTCAAGGGGACCATCAAGCGCCTCACCGCCTGGAGCATCCCGGCGAACATCTCGATCTTCATGCTGTGGGGCGCGATCCCCGGCCTCCTGCTCCCGCTTCAGATCACCGCGCTCGACCCGGCCAACAAGATCGGCAACCTCGCCGTCGTCATGACGCTCGGCGCCTTCCTCGCGATGTTCGCCCAGCCGATCGCCGGACAGGTCTCCGACCGCACCCGGAGCCGTTTCGGCCGCCGCGCCCCCTGGATGGTCGCGGGCGTGCTGGTGGGAGGCCTTGCGCTCATCGGCCTCGCCGTCGCCTCGACCCTGTTCTGGATCGCCGTCGCGTGGGCAGCCGTCCAGGTGTCGTACAACTTCGCGCAGGGACCGCTCAGCGCCATCCTGCCCGACCGCGTCCCCCGCCGATCGCGCGGAACGTTCGCATCGCTCGTCGGCATGGCGAGCATGGTGGGAGCCGTCGGCGGCTCGATCGTCGCCGTCGGCTTCGCCACGAGCATCCCGGCCGGCTACCTCTTCTTCGCAGGTTTCGCGCTCATCGCCATCACGCTGCTCATCGTGTTCAACCCCGACCACTCGAGCGTCGACATGCCGAAGGAGCCATTCACGTTCGGTGACTTCCTGCGCACGTTCTGGGTCAACCCTGTCAGGCACCCCGACTTCTTCTGGGCCTTCACCGGCCGCCTGCTGCTCTACACGGGCT
>JBEVEO010000057.1:0-28689 GCA_040512695.1 Leifsonia sp.
GTCCGAGCGGCAGACCTACGGGTACCAGCGTGCCGAGGTCTTCGGGGCGCTCATCAACGCCCTCATCCTCATCGTCGTCGCCGTCTTCGTCACGGTCGAGGCCGTGCAGCGACTGCTCGACCCGGGCGACGGCGAGGTGCAGGGCGGGCTCATGCTCGTGGTCGCCGGCATCGGGCTGGTCGCCAACATCATCGCTCTGCTGGTGCTGCGCACCGGAGACACCGCCTCGCTCAACATGCGCGGCGCGGCGCTCGAGGTGCTCGGCGACCTGCTGGGATCCATCGCCGTGATCGTGGCCGGCGTGGTGATCCTCCTCACCGGCTTCGACCGGGCGGATGCGATCGCCTCGCTCCTCATCGCGGCGATGATCGTCCCGCGCGCCGTCTCCCTGCTCCGCGACGTGGTTCGCGTGCTCAGCCAGGCGGTCCCGCCCGAGACGAGCGTGGCCGAGATCCGGGAGCACATCCTGGCCACCGACGGCGTCGTGGACGTGCACGACGTGCACGTGTGGGCCATCACGTCAGGGGCGCACGTGTTCAGCGCGCACGTGGTCGTGGAACCTCGAGCGCTGGTCGGCGATCGCGCCGGATGCCTGCTCGACGAGCTCAGCGACTGCCTCGCCCATCACTTCGACGTCGAGCACTCGACGTTCCAGCTCGAGCCGGCCGAGCACGCGGCGCACGAGCAGCCGCATCACGCCTGACGACGAAGCAGGTCAGACGTTGTCGTGACGGTTCTCGAAGATGTGCGGGTCGAGGGCGAGCTCGGCGGCCTCGTCCGCATCCGTCACGACGTCGGCGCCGGCAGCAGCGGCCTTCTTCACCTTCCGGGCTGAGCTGAAGTAGTGCCACAGCGTGGGGATGAGGGTCAGCACGACCGCGCCCAGGAGGATGACGTCGATGTAGTTCTGCACGAACTCCGCCACGGGCGGGATGTAGCCGATGAGGAACCCGAAGTAGGTCAGGCCGGCTCCCCAGATGAGCGCGCCGATGAGGTTGTACAGCGAGTACCGCTTGTAGTTCATGTGACCGACACCGGCCGCGACGGGCGCGAAGGTGCGCACGATCGGCACGAAGCGGGCCAGGATGACGGCGAGAGCGCCGAAGCGGGTGAAGAAGGCGTTCGTGCGTTCGACGTTCTTGACGCTGAACAGTCCGGACTCCTTGCGTTCGAACACCCGCGGGCCGAGCTTGTGCCCGATCAGGTAGCCCACCTCACCGCCGAGGAAGGCCGCGAAGCCGATGGCCAGGCACACCCACCAGATGTCGACGCCGAAGACGAGCGACGTGTGGGTCAGGAGGCCGGAGATGACGAGCAGGGTGTCGCCGGGGAGGAGGAATCCGACGAGCAGGCCGGTCTCGGCGAAGACGATCGCGCACACCACCACGAGGGCCCACGGGCCGGCTCCGGAGATGATGTTCTCGGGGTCGAGCCAGGGGATGAGAGCGGTGTGCATGCGGGGAGTCTACTTGGCCGACGCGACGTCAGCCTGAACACGGTCTGCACGTTCGAGCCGCCAGGCGCGGATGCCCGCGACCACCGATGCGGCGATGAAGATCCCGGCGACCACGTAGGCGAGAGCCTTGACCTCGGGGATGGAGGCGGCGTAGTACCCGATCACCGTGATGCCGACGCCCCACGCGAGGGCGCCGACGACGTTGGCCGTGACGAAACGGCCGTAGCCCATCCGGCCGACGCCGGCGATGACGGGCACGAACACGCGTCCCCACGGGATGAAGCGGGCGATGACGACGGACCACCAGCCGAAGGTGCGGTAGAACCCCTCGGTCTTCGCGATGACGGTCTGCATCCGCGGTCCGCCGCGTCTGTCGAGGTACGGGCGGCCGTAGCGGCGGCCGAGCAGGAATCCGACCTGGTCGCCCGCGAAGGCGGCGATGCCGGTGCCGACGGCGAGGACGCGGATGTCGACCCCGGATGCGCCTGCTGCGATGATCCCGGAGGCGAACAGCAGCGAATCACCCGTGATGAACGGCACGAAGACGCCGACGAACAGCGCGGTCCCGGCGAAGACGAGACCCCACACGACGAGGTAGAACACGATGACGCCCACCTGGCCGAGGAGGTCGGTGAGCTGCCCGTCGAGGGCCGCAGCGCGCAGCATGGTCGTCAGCCGCCGAGGGAATCGAAGACGGCGGTGTTGTAGTCGAAGGCGCTGATCGCCTCGGCCACGAAGGCGTCGACCTGGGCGGGCGCGAACTGCAGCGCGTTGAGGTTCTCGCGGTAGGCCCGCTTGTAGTGCACGATGTCGGCGATGTCGTCGAAGCGGAAGAAGCCCAACTGCTCGGGCGTGGCCCCGTAGTGCCTGGCCACGAGACGGGCGATCGCCTGGCCGCCGGAGAGGTCGCCGAGGTAGCGCGTGTAGTGGTGCGCCAGGTAGCGGGGGAGGTCGTCGGCGGGGATCGCGCGCAGGTGGTCCGCGTAGGCGGCCGTGGCAGGCGTCGCCGGGTGCTCCGCACGCCAGTCGACGGCGCCGAGCGCGGCCAGATCCGCCGTCATCGCGGCGAAGCGGTCGAGGCGGGGATCGATGATCGCGGGATCCTCGGCTGCCGCGGGGCGGGCCTCGAGGGCCTCGTACACCCAGGCGAGCTGCGCGAGGTAGCGCGTGTACGCGGCCAGGTCGAGCTTTCCGCCCATCAGCGCGACGATGAAGGGCCGGCTCTCGGCATCCCGATGGGCCAGCATCGTGCGCTCGCGGACGATGGCGGCGACGTCGGTTACGTCCGCAGTGAGGTTAGGCATACCTAACAGTATCGGAGGAGAAGGCCGAAGTCCCAGCCCCGATCGGGCGGCATCCGCTGCCTGCCGATCGGGTATCCGGTGCGGAAGGTGGGACTCGAACCCACACGCCGAAGCACAGGAACCTAAATCCTGCGTGTCTGCCAATTCCACCACTCCCGCTGGTGCCGTTCCAGTGTACGGGCGGGTGATCTTGTGGATAATTCGTGCAGCCGCTGCACGGATGACGACATGATGCCGGGATGAGCGAGGCCGTTCGCACCATCACCGAGCGCGTGCGGGCGCGTGTCCGGGATGACGGCGTCGATCTCGCGACCGACGCGGAACTCGCGGAACGCTACGCCAGGGCCGAGGTGCGCGACTACGCCGAGCGCGCATTGAGCGGTTCCGGCTCGCTCCTGGCCGATGAGGACCAGGCCGCCAGGGAGGTCGTGGCCTCCCTCACCGGATTCGGTGCCCTGCAGCCGTACCTCGACGATCCGTCCATCGAGGAGATCTGGCTGAACTCGCCCACCCGCGTCTTCGTGGCCAGGAACGGGGTGCCGGAACTGACACCGACCGTGCTGACCGAGCAGGTGGTGCGCGACCTGGTCGAGCGGATGCTGCAGTCGTCCGGGCGCCGTGTCGACCTGTCCAGTCCGTTCGTCGACGCCTCGCTGCCCGATGGTTCGCGACTGCATGTGGTCATCCCCGACATCACCCAGAAGCACTGGGCGGTCAACATCCGGAAGTTCACCCGACGTCTGCGCGACCTCGGCCAGCTCGTCCAGCTCGGATCCCTCTCGCTCGCCGCGGCCGAGTTCCTGCGGATGTGCGTGCTCGCCGACCAGAACATCCTCGTGTCGGGACCGACGCAGAGCGGGAAGACGACCATGCTCGGCGCCCTTCTCGCCGGCGCCAGGCGTGACGAGCGCATCGTCACCGTGGAGGAGACCTTCGAGCTCGACGTGACGGCGCGCGACATCGTCGCCATGCAGTGCCGGCAGCCGAGCATCGAGGGGACCGGGGAGATCAGCCTGCGCAGACTCATCAAGGAGGCGCTCCGGATGCGCCCCGATCGTCTGGTGGTCGGCGAGGTGCGGGAGGCCGAGAGCCTCGACCTGCTCATCGCGCTGAACAGTGGCCTCCCCGGCATGTGCTCGCTGCACGCCAACACGGCGCGAGACGCGATCGCGAAGCTCTGCACCCTTCCGCTGCTCGCCGGCCGCAACATCGACGCCGCCTTCGTCATCCCGACGGTGGCGGCGTGCGTCGACATCGTCGTGCACTGCGAGATCGATCGGACCGGTGCCCGCCGGGTCACCGAGATCCTGGCGCTCAGCGGCGGGGTGTCCGGGACCCTCGTCGAGGCCAGCCCCATCTTCCAGCTCCACGACGGCCGGCTGCGCGCAACGGGAGGGCATCCGCTCAAGTCGGCCAAGTTCATCGCCGCCGGACTCGACCCGTCCATCGTGCTCGCCAGGGACGCGGCATGAACGACGTACCGGCCATCGCCGTCGGCTGCGTCGCAGCGGCCGGCGTGCTGCTCGTCGCGTCGCCGCTGCTGTGGCCGGCGACCGGTGCGAGGCCGCAGCCCCGCGACGGCATGGCGGAACGGATGCGCACCCGCCTCGCCCTCGCCGGCCTGCGCGGAGTGCCGCCGGCCGCCTTCGCCCTGGTGTCTGCGCTCGTCGGACTCGCCGTCGGCGCGCTGGCGCAGGCGCTGGTCGGGGTGCCCGTGCTCTCGATCGCTGCAGGCACCATCGGATTCGGGCTTCCGACCGCGATCGTGGTGTGGCGCGCCCGCGCTCGCCGGCTGGCCAACCGAGCGGTCTGGCCCGACGTCATCGATCACGTCGTCTCGGCCGTGCGGGCGGGCCTCGCGTTGCCCGATGCCATCGGTGCGCTCGCCGAATCCGGTCCGCCTGGCACCCGAGAGGACTTCGCCGAGTTCCGTCGCGACTACCGGGCGACCGGCAACTTCGGCCACTGTCTCGATCGGCTGAAGGCCCGCCTGGCCGATCCCGTGGCCGACCGGCTCCTCGAGACCCTCCGCATGGCCAGGGAGGTGGGCGGCGGCGATCTCGGCGACGTCCTGCGCGCGCTGGCCGCCTATCTCCGCGAGGATGCGGTGGTCCGGGCGGAGCTGCGCGCGCGGCAGTCGTGGATCGTCAACGCCGCCCGCCTCGGCGTCGTCGCACCCTGGATCGTGCTGCTGCTGCTCGCCACCCGTCCAGAAGGCGCTGCCGCGTACAACTCGCCGGCGGGAGGCCTCGTCATCGTCGTGGGTCTGCTCGTCTCGTTCATCGCGTACCGGCTCATGATCCGCGTCGGCCGGCTGCCTGAGGATGAGCGGTGGTTCCGGTGAGCGCGAGCCTGGCCTGGTCCCTGGTGCTCGGCTGCACCCTCGGCCTCGGCCTGTGGTCGCTCGCCGCCACCATCCCGCGGCTCAGCCGGCCTCGTCTCATCGACCGCGTCGCCCCCTACGTCGTGGATGTCTCCGCGTCGGCCCGCGACCACGTGGATCGGCGCTCCACGGATCCGCTTCCCGTCCTGGGTGTCCTGGCCGCGCCCGTGCTCAGCGCCGGTCGCTCCCTCCTCTCCAGGCTGTTCGGCGGCAGCGACACGGCCGCGCTCCGTCTGCGCCAGGCCGGGTCGGCGGAATCCGTCGAACGCCTCCGATCAGAGCAGGTGGTCTGGGCGCTCGTGGGAGGTTCCGCCGGGTTGGTGATCGTGCTCGTCGTCTCCACCACCCGCGACGTGCCGCCCGCCGTGCAGGTGCTGGTGCCGCTCGCCGGAGCCTTCTCGGGCGCCGCCATGCGCGACGCCGTCCTGCGCCGCTCCGCTCGGCGCCGAATGGCGCGGATGGAGGCGGAACTGCCGACCGTGCTCGAGTTCCTCACGCTGAGCCTCTCCGCGGGTGAAGGCATCCACGACGCGGTTCGTCGCGTCGCCCGCACCGGCTCGGGCGAGCTCGCCGGCGAGCTCTCCGCGCTGATCGCCCGCGTCAACAGCGGAGTGTCGTTCACCCGGGCGATGAACGAGTTTGCGGAGGGTCTCCGCCTGCCGGCGCTCAGCCGGGCGGTCGACCACCTGGTCACGGCGATCGATCGGGGCACTCCGCTCGCCGGCGTGCTCCGCGCGCAGGCGCACGACGCACGCGCAGAAGCGCGGAACCGGTTGATGGAGACTGCGGGGCGCAAGGAGGTCGCCATGCTCATCCCGCTGGTCTTCCTGATCCTCCCGCTCACGGTCGTGATCGCGATCCTTCCCGGCCTGTTCGTTCTGCAGACGGGATTCTGATGCATGCCGACAACGAGAGGGGCTGGCGATGCGCGCATTCGCGCTGGAGCTGACGACGACGGTGAGGGCCTGGGCACGGCGCCAGACCCCCGACGACCGGGGTGATGTGCCGGGCTGGGTGCTGATCACCCTCATGACGGCCGGGCTCGTCGTCCTGATCTGGGCGCTGGCCGGTCCAGCTCTCACGACCGTCTTCCAACAGGCGATCGATCGTGTGACCGGGTTCTGACCGTGGCGGCGCGGGGGATCGGCGCTGGCATCCGCGACGAGGGCGGATCGGCCGTCGTCGAGTTCACCCTGGTCTCAGCGCTCCTGACCGCCCTGGCCCTGGCCGTGGTCCAGCTCGCGTTCGCGCTCCACATCCGCAACACCGTCATCGATGCCGCCGCGGAGGGTGCGCGGTTCGCCGCCCTCGCAGACAACACCCTCGCCGACGGCGAGGACCGGACGCGACAACTGATCATCGCCGCTCTGGGACCCGCGTACGCGGAGGACGTCGCAGCCCGCTACGGGAGCTTCGCCGGTCATCCCAGCACCGAGGTCAGCGTCACGACCCCGCTACCGCTCGCGGGACTCCTCGGGCCCGACCGTGCGATGGAGGTGACCGGCCGTGCGTCTCTCGAGCGCATCACCGGCTGACGAGCGCGGTTCGGCGTCGCTCGAGTTCGTGACGGCGGGCATGATCCTGCTCGTTCCCCTCGTCTACCTCGTGCTCGCCGTCGCGGCGATCCAGGGCGGTGCGCTCGCCGTGGAGGGCGCTGCCCGGCAGGCGGCCCGCGTCTACGTGCAGGCCGCCACGCCGGCGGATGCTCGAGCGGCGCTGGAGCGGGCGGTCGTGCTCGGGCTCGACGACTACGGGCTCGATGCCGGCGCTGCCGGTGTGAGCGTGACCTGCGCGGAGCCGTCGAACGGATGCCTGACGCGCCGCAACACCGTCTCCGTCACCGTGCGAGTCAGGGTCGTGCTGCCGCTCGTGCCCGACGTACTCGCCCTGCGCGACGTGGTGAGCGTTCCGCTCGAGGCGCGCGCGACGCAGCAGGTGTCGCGCTTCTGGGGTGCGTCACGGTGAATCGGCGCGATCCGCAGGCGCGGGCGCGGGTCCGGCTCGCCGACGAGCGCGGATCGACGCTGCCATTGGTGGTGTTCTTCATGTTCCTCGCGATCGTGGTGATCGTCGGGGTCGTCGGGGCGACATCTCTCTATCTCGAGCGGAAACGCCTCCTCACGATCGCCGACGGTGCGGCGCTCGCCGGCGCGGAGGCCTTCGACCTGACCGCCGTGCGGGCGATGGACGACGGCCTGCAGGCCTCGCTGACGTCCGAGGACGTGCGCAGCGCGGCCCTCGAGTACCTGGCTTCGACGGGAGCAGGCTCGCTCGAGGGACTGGCGGTGGAGAGCGCCGCTTCCCCCGACGGTCGGAGCGCCGACGTGAGGATCTCCGCGTGGTGGCGGCCACCGGTCGTCAGCGTGCTGCTGCCGGACGGCATCCGCCTCGAGGTGGAGTCGACGGCGCGCTCGGTCTTCCACTGAGGCGCACGTATTCCGCCGAGGGCCGTGCCGTGCCGGTCGGGTCGGCACGGAACGGCGTCTCGTCAGCGGCCGGATGCCGCGTAGTGCGCGCTCACCCGCGCTGCGCTCAGCGGGGCGGGGTAGATCGCGACCTCGTCGATCGACCCCGCGAGGTACTTGCTTCCCGCCCACGTGGTGTCGCCACCGATCCGCCAGTAGCCGGCGTAGTTCTGCGCCGTCGTCGTGTCGGCCCGCTGCGCCACGAGCACGCCGTCGACGTACAGCTGCATCCCGGTCGGACCGAGGTTGCCGACGACGTGGTGCCATTGTCCGTTGTTCAGGCCGGCACCGCTCTGCACCGTGCGTCGCGCGCCCGGGTAGACGCCGAAGAACACGGTTCCCGATCCGTCCAGGTAGAGGTGACGGTCGTGCGTCGTGGAGTCGGCTGCGTTCGCGTTGCCGAAACCGACGACCTTCCCGCCCGTCGTGCTGGTGGTCGCGAACCAGGCCTCGACGGCGAAGGTGCTCCGACCCGGTTCCGTCGTCTGGGTGGCGACCAGGCCGTTCGTCCCGTTGAAGGTCGCCGCCGTGTTCGGGGTACCGACCGCTCCGGCGGCGCCGAACGTCACGCCTGCGTTGGCGACGGCGCCTGCGCCTCCCGCGCTGTCGGCCACGGCGGGTCCGCTGGTCTCACCGAGTCGCCAGTAGTCAGCCGGCGAGTCCGCCAGCACGGCCGTCGCGTACGCGTCCGTGGCCGGCGGGGGCGGTGGTGGCGGCGGGTTGCCGGTGCCACGGATGACGACGCTCACGTTGTTGCCGTTGACCACGTTGCCCAGCGGGTCGGTCACGCGGATGCGATACGTGTACGTCGCACCACCGGTCACCGTGGTGTCTGTGAAGGTCATGGACGGCAGCGTCCAGAAGTTCGAGTTGACCGCTGTGGTGTACACAGGCGTCGCGGTGTTCCCGTTGCGGATGACGTCGTACGTCAGCCTCGTGTTGTCACGGTCCCAGTTGGCCGTCCAGGTCACCTTGGCCGTCCGGTCGGCGGGGGAGGTGACGGTGGGCACATAGTCGGCGCCGCTCAGTCGCGGTGCATCCTTGTTGGGTGCGATGCTCTTCACCGGGAACCGGACGATCCCCTGCTGCTTCACGTTGTTGACCTGCGTGAACTAGCCTCCGTAGAGGATGTACTGGCTGTTGCCCGCCACCGACCAGCCACCCTGGCTCAGGCCGGTGAAGGTTCCGGCGTTGATGTCGGGGAACCAGTGCAGCAGGGCGGGGCGAGGCGTGCCCTGCCAATTCGTGTAGCCGTGCGGGTCCTTCGTGATGGTGCCCTGCACGGTCTTCGTGAAGGCGAGGCCGCGGTGCATGCCCCACGGGTTCGTCTGCGGGAACCCGCCGATGTTGCCGCAGTAGTGCGCGTGGCTCGTCGTGTAGACCGCGTCGGCGGCCGGATACACGGAGTAGGTGTCGCCGTGGCAGTCCTCGATCCAGATGATCGCGCCATTGGTCCAGGTTGCGTAGAAGGTGCCCTCGAGCGTGCCCGTCCCGTAGTGCTGGCCCGTCCCGTAGACGCCGCCCTCGTCGGAGGCCAGGCTGGAGATGGCGGCGTTGTCACCGGCGTTGCGTACCCGGCTGTTCACGTTGAACGGCAGCATCACGGCGCTCGTGCCGTCGAGCATCGCGAGGCCGTAGCCGGGGTTGGACGATCCGTTGACCTGTTTGAAGTACCCGCCGATCACGACACGGCTGCCGTCGGACTTCACCGTGACGGCGATCGCCTGCCCATCGGTGACGGTCGGCGTCCAGCTCGCCTTGCGGACACCGGACAGTGCGTCGTAGGCGACCGCTCCCGAGACGGCGGCGCCGTCGGCGACCGTGAACTGGCCGACGAGGTACACCGTGCTGTTCGTCGCGGCGACCGCGTTCACCTTGCCGTTCAGCACCGGTCGGAACGAGGTGAGGGCTCCGGTCGCGGTGTCGAACGCCGCGATGCGGTAGCGGGTCGCTCCGGCGATCGAGGTGAAGCTGCCCACCACGTAGAGCCGGGTGCCGTCGGGCGACATGGCCATGTTGCGCACGCGCGCGTTCGGGCTGGGGTTCCAGGCGGCGTTCAGCACGCCGGTCTGCAGGTTGTACGACAGCAGGTGGCGGCGCGCGATGTTGTTGACGCCGGGGTTGGAGCCTGCCGGCCGGGCGTTCTGGAAGTCACCGCCCGCATACGCGGTGTTTCCCGAGATCTCCTGGTCCCAGACCACACCGTCGATCTGCACGGTGGGCAGAACGTCGGTCGAGACCGTCAGCGGAGTGGTGGGAAGGGGTGGCGCTGTATCGGCGACGCTGGGTTGGGCCAGGAGCACCAAACTCGCCGCGACCGCCGCGGCGGTCGCAAGGGAGATGACGCGGGCGCGGGCATGGAAACGCATCAGCGGGCCTCAGTTCGGGTGTTCGAATCGACTTCGGGTGTCGTGACCTTCGGCTCTCGTAGTGTAGGAGCTTAATGAGGAATGCTCAACAAGGAGAGCGCTCCCAGCGCGGAACCGCTCGGAATCGGATGGCGAGGGCGGTTCAGCGCAGCGGTCGGCGCGGTCGGCGTGGCACGTAGCGGGGGATGTAGCGCGCCAGGATGACGGCACCGACGAGCCCGAGCACGCCCATCGTTCCCGCAGCCACCGTGATCGAGACGGCGGCCGTGATTCCGGCGACGGCGAGCGGAGCCGCCGCTCCGCCGAGGTCGCCCGTGAACCGCCAGGCGCCCAGGAACGGCGCGGGATCCGATGGCGGGGCGAGGTCCGCGCCGAGGGTCATGAGGATGCCGCTGCCGATGCCGTTCGCGACCGAGAGGAACATGGCGATCCCGATGAACCACTGCACGTTCGATGACAGGTCCTGCGTGAACGACAGGGCGAGGAGGCCCAGGCCGAGACCGATCATCGACGGCAGGGCGCTCCACAGCCGACCGTAGCGGTCCATGATCTGGCCGCTGGCGTAGAAGAGGGCGAAGTCGACGGCGCCGGCGATGCCGATGATGATGGCGGTGTCGCGTTCCGAGATGCCGATGGAGAGCGCCCAGAGCGGCAGGAGCACGGTCCGGGTGGCGCGGAGGGCGCCGATGAGGCCCGCCCCGGTCCCGAGGCGCATCAGCACGGCGCGGTGGTTCCAGATGGTGTGGAACAGGCCGACGCTCTCCTCGGCGACGAAGACGGCGCCGGTCGTGCGGCTCACCCCGTCGGGCGCCGTCTCCCGGTTCGCGTGCCCGAACATCGACTCCGGATCGGGCAGGGCGATCAGCACGATGACGGCGCTCAGACAGGAGACGATGAAGATCCAGAACACGATCTGCGTGTCATCGGTGAGGTGCAGCAGCGCCGCGGAGATGAGCGGGCCGATGAACCAGCCGCCGCGGAAGATGCCGCCGAGGGTCGACAGGGCCCGCGCCCGGTACTGGACGGGAACGTAGCTCGTCATGAACGCGTGCCGCGCGAGGGCGAAGACGGCCGTGGCGAGGCCGATGAGGAAGATGCCGATGCCGAGCACGAGCGCATTCGGCGCCACCAGACAGAGGATCGTCGCGAGGATCGCCACGACGGCGCCGCCGATCATGGCGTTGCGCTCGCCCACCCGGCTGACCACCCAGCCGCTCGGGATGTCGCCGACGAGCTCGCCGAGCATGATCATCGACGCGATGAGGCCGGCGACGGCGAGGGTGGCCCCGAGGTCGTTGGCGATCGTCGGGATCAGGGGGATGATCGCGCCCTCGCCGATCGAGAACAGCAGCGTGGGCAAGTAGGCCGCGAGGGCGACGGAGCGCAGGCTGAAGGGGCGCGCGGAATCCGTCATGACGGTTTCCACCCTACGCCCGGCCCCTGGCGTGCCCGGTCGCCGCCCGAGGGGGACCGCGCCGGTAGGCTGGGGGCAACATGATTGACCTTGATCTCTCTGAACAGATCGCCGCGTTGCGCGTCACCTTCGGTGACATCAGCTCCGTCGTCGATGTCGAAGCCCTCCGTACCGAGATCGACCGCCTCAGCGAGGAGGCCGGCGTTCCCGATCTCTGGGACGACACCGACAACGCCCAGCGCGTCACGAGTGCTCTCAGCCACCGCCAGAGCGAGCTCGCCAAGATGACCAGCGTGGCCTCCCGTCTCGACGACCTCGAGGTGCTCATCGAGCTGGCCAACGAGGCCGGCGATGAGGAGAGCGCTGAGGAGGCGCGGGCCGAGCTCGTGAGCCTGCAGAAGGTCATCGGCGAGCTCGAGGTGCAGACCCTGCTCGACGGCGAGTGGGATCCGCGCCCGGCGGTCATCACCATCCGTGCGGGTGCCGGCGGCGTGGACGCCGCGGACTTCGCCGAGATGCTGTTCCGCATGTACCTGCGCTGGGCCGAGAAGCACAAGTACCCCGTCACGGTCATGGACACCAGCTACGCGGAGGAGGCCGGCATCAAGTCGGCCACGTTCGAGGTCGACGCGCCATACGCCTTCGGCACGCTGAGCGTCGAGGCCGGAACGCACCGGCTCGTGCGGATGAGTCCCTTCGGTGCCGCGGGCAAGCGCCAGACCAGCTTCGCCGCCGTCGAGGTCATCCCGCTCATGGAGGAGGCCGGCGAGGTCGAGATCCCCGAGAACGACATCCGCGTCGACGTGTTCCGCTCCTCGGGCCCCGGCGGCCAGTCGGTCAACACGACGGACTCCGCGGTGCGCATCACCCACCTCCCCACCGGCACGGTCGTCTCGATGCAGAACGAGAAGAGCCAGATCCAGAACCGCGCCGCCGCCATGCGTGTGCTCCAGTCGCGATTGCTGCTGCTGCAGCGCGAGGCCGAGGCGGCCCAGAAGAAGGAGCTCGCAGGCGTCATCACCGCGAGCTGGGGCGACCAGATGCGCTCCTACGTGCTTGCGCCGTACCAGATGGTCAAGGACCTGCGCACCGACTACGAGGAGGGGAACCCCTCCAAGGTGTTCGACGGCGAGATCGACGGCTTCATCGGCGCCGGCATCCGCTGGCGGAAGCAGAAGACCGACTGACGCGCCGCTCCTGACGCCGCCGCGGTGGCGGTGTCGACGGAGCTTGCCGACGTTCCGGTGAGTCGCGAGTGCGAATGCGGCATCCTCTGCTTAGCATCGAGGGAAATGATCCGCTTCGACACCGTCACCAAGAAGTATCCGGGCACCACGCGACCGGCGCTCAACGACATCGACCTCGAGATCCTGCGGGGGGAGTTCGTCTTCCTCGTCGGCGCATCGGGTTCGGGCAAGTCCAGTTGCCTCCGCCTCATGCTGAAGGAGGAGAAGCCGAGTTCGGGCAAGATCCACGTCCTCGGCCAGGACCTCGGCACGATCTCCAGCCGCAAGGTCCCGTACTTCCGGCGCAACCTCGGCGTCGTCTTCCAGGACTTCCGCCTGCTGCCGAACAAGTCCGTGTACGCGAACGTCGCCTTCACGCTGCAGGTGATCGGCAAGTCACGCGGCTTCATCCAGGAGGCCGTCCCCGACACGCTCAAGATGGTCGGACTCGAGGGAAAGGCCCAGCGCCTGCCCCACGAGCTGTCCGGCGGTGAGCAGCAGCGCGTGGCCATCGCCCGCGCCATCGTGAACAAGCCCCAGGTGCTCCTGGCCGATGAGCCGACCGGAAACCTCGACCCCGTCACCAGCGCCGGCATCATGACCCTGCTCGAGCGCATCAACGCCTCGGGCACGACGATCGTGATGGCCACCCACGAGGCCGGCATCGTCGACCAGATGAAGCGCCGCGTCATCGAGCTCTCGGCCGGCCAGATCGTGCGCGACGAGCGTTCGGGCGGCTACGGCGCCACCACGGCGATCCCGATCGTCGAGACCGTCACAGCGGCATCCGGAACCACGGGCGGCGTCGAGCCGGTCGTCGCGGCCTCCGTCGCGGCACCCGCGGCGGCGACGGCCGGCCCCAAGGTGCCCCTCTCCGTGATGGAGAACGCGCGGCCGCTCTACGTCGAGCCCGAGGTGACCGACGACGTGACGGATGCGGCGGCCGCGATCACCGCAGCCGCCACGGCCGCGATCGCCATCGAGCCCGTCGAACCGCCGACCACGACGATGTCGCGTCCGGTGCTGCCGGTCACGCGGGAGAACGACGTTCCGGAGCAGCTCACCCTGGCCGAGAAGCTCGGCCTGCGCGCCCCGGGCGCGAATCCGAACGACACCGGCGAGCAGGAAGTGGGACCTACCCGATGAGACTCGGACTCGTCCTCACCGAAGCCGCCAACGGCCTGCGGCGCAATGCGTCGATGGTCGTCTCCGTCGTGCTCGTCACCTTCATCTCGCTCACGTTCGTCGGAACCGCGATCCTCATGCAGATGCAGATCGGCCAGATGAAGGACTACTGGTACGACCGCGCGCAGGTCGCCGTCTACATGTGCACGGCCATCTCGGCCACCTCCAACGAGAACTGCGTCGGCGGCGAGGCCAACGCAGACCAGCTCGCGGCCGTGCAGGCCGAGCTCGAGGGCTCGACCCTCTCGCAGTTCATCAAGAAGTTCTACTTCGAGGACCACGACCAGGCGTACGAGAACTTCCAGAAGCAGTTCAAGGACAATCCGGTCTCGTCCTACGTCACTCCCGACCAGCTCAACCAGACGTTCTGGGTGAACCTCAAGGACCCGTCGCAGGCCGACGTCCTCGTCGAGAGCCTCTCCGGGATCCCCGGGGTGGAGGACGTGACGGACCAGCGCAGCTACCTCGACCAGATCTTCGCGGTGCTGAACGCGGCGAGCTTCACGGCGATCGCCATCGCCGCCATCATGCTCGTGGCCGCGGCACTGCTGATCGCGACGACCATCCGGCTGTCGGCGTACTCCCGGCGCCGCGAGCTCGGCATCATGAGGCTCGTCGGCGCATCGAACCGGTTCATCCAGACCCCGTTCGTACTGGAGGGCGTGTTCGCCGCGCTCATCGGGTCGCTGCTGGCCGGTGGTGCCATCTGGGCGATCGTGCACTTCTTCATCCAGGGCTGGCTGAAGGACAGGCTGCAACTGACGTCGTTCGTCACGGAGGGGAGCGCGCTGTACGTTGCGCCGATCCTCCTGCTCGTGGGCATCGTGCTCGCCGCGTTCTCCGCGAACTTCGCCATCACGCGCTACCTCAAGGTGTAGGGGCTGAGCACGGGGCAGCGACCGGGTCGGCGACGACCGGGAGGGCCACCGCGTGTTCCGGGTGCTGTGCGGCGCTTCGCGCGCGACCGCCTGCGCCTGGCATCCGTCGCCCTCCTCGCCGTGACCCTGATCGCGACGGCCGCGCTGCAGAGTGCGGCCGCCGTCGCCCTGCAAGCCACGCTCGACGCGCACTGGCGGGGCGCCTACGACATCCTCGTCACGAGCACGGCGGCTGCCGAGGACGGCCTGCTCCCGCCCAACTCCCTGGCGGGCGGGTCGAAGCGCATCCCATTGGTGAAGCTCGATGCCATCCGTGCGCTCGACGGCGTCGAGGTCGCGGCGCCGATCAGCCAGATCGTCATCCCGTCGCTCGACAGCGCACGCGTCAACATCGCCGCAGCGGTCGACGAGGCACAGGTCACGCTCGATCCGCAGCAGTACCGCCTTCGGGTGCAGTACCTGACGGATGACGGCCTCGGCGCCCGGATCGCGCTCTCGGACACCTACCGGTTGACGCTCGACACCTCCAACGCCCCTCGCGATGTCGTCATCCAGAACGATCCGGTGCACGGCACATGCCAGATCGGCGGGGTGGAGATCGACGACTGCGGCTACGACCCGCCCACCCGGCCCCGCATCACCGCCTACGTGCAGACGGAGTCCCCTGACAGCACCGGATCGACCATGGGGACGTTCGACGACCGGGTCGTCGACGGCGACGTCGTGTTCTCCCTGCCCAGCGTCGCGCTGCCGCCGACGCGCGTGACGCTCATCGATCCCGGTGCCGAGCAGGAGCTCCTCGGGCGCGACGGTGCCTTCCTCGATCCGCTCGTCACCGTCGGAGCCGGTTCGACGCACTCGCTCGACGAACTCGTGGCCTGGAGCGGCACGCAGGCCGGGACCGTCTTCACCGACGTCATCGCCGGTGCCCGCCGGCAGCAGCAGGCCGCTCTCGATGCTTTCGCCTCCAGCGAGATGTACCTGGCCTACGTGGAGGAGATGGCGGAACGCGGCGAGGATCCCCTCCCCATCGAGGAGCTGTACGGGCTCCCGAACTACGTGCCGGTCATCGTCGCGCCCGAATCCGACGTTCCGCTCTCGGTCCGCATCGACGTCGAAGCCCTCGGGCCCGGCCAGCTGCCCGACCTCTCGAAGGGGTACTTCACCGAGCCCGTCATCGAGGATCGCGCGGCACGGGGCGTTCACCTGGGCACGATGTCGGCCGACGCGTCGGCGCTGCTCGATCCGTTCTCGACCACTGCCTTGACTCTCCGCTGGCTCGACGACGGGAATGCCGTGGCCGAGACCGGGCCCCAGGGGTACACCGGCGCCTATCTCGGTTCCGTCGCGCACTCCACGCCGGTGGTTCCCGTCGAACGGGACGGAACTCCGACACTGGAGGCGACGGGCTATCTCGGCACGACCATGGAGAGCTACTGGGGCGGCGACCCGAGCGGCTGGATCCTGCGGGGAGAGGGCACGGCACGCGGCGCGCAGTCCGCCTACGCCACCGTGCAGTCCGAGGCACTGCGTCAGGACGTCGACGGCGGGTACTCCATGCTCCTGCCGATCGGCGGTTTCGACACCGACGACGTGAGCCCGGCCAGCGACCCGCTGTCCTACGTTCCGCTCGGTGCCTACGACCCGGCTGGCATGACTCTCGTCGCCGATGCCTCCGGTGCGCAGATCGACCCGGTCGAGCTCCTGCCCGCTGCGGGCGGTCTCGGCCTCGTCGGGGCGCAGACGACCGCCATCGGCGACATCGCCGCCCTGTCGACCGGCATCCGCGAACCGACCATGGATGCGGTGCGCGTGCGGGTCGCCGACGTCGGCGCGTACGACCGCGACGGGATCGCGCGGGTCGTCGCCGTCGCATCCGAGATCGAGGAGCTCGGCCTCGCCGCGACCATCGTCGCGGGGTCGAGCACGCAGACGGAGACGTTGGCGGTAGCCGGCTACTCGTTCGGAACCACCGATCCCACCGGGGCGCAGAGCGTCGGAGCACTCGGGACGGTCGAGCAGCAATGGTCGGCTCTCGGAGTCGCGGCCCGCCTCGGCACGAGCCTGTCGCAGGCGACCCTCGCGCTCCTCGCCAGCGTCGTCGCCTCCACCCTGGTGCTCTTCGCCGTCGCGTCGCTCTCGGCCGGCGGTTCACGGCGAGCGGATGCCGCGACGCTGCGCGCGGTCGGATGGTCGCGCAGGCGCATCGTGCGCTGGCTGCTCGCTGAGCAGTGGCCGGGCGTCGCCGTGATCGGGGTCGCAGGGCTCGCGGCGTCGGCGGTCGCGGGTGGAGAGGCGATGGTGCCATCGATCGTGGCATCCGTCCTGCTCGCGGTCGTCGTCGTAGCCGTCATCAGCGCCGTCACAGGGTCCTCCGCCCCCCGCATCCGCGTGGCCACGGAGCATGAGCTGCTCCGGGAGAGGCCGCAGGCCCGGCCCGAGGTCCGCTGGACGACGGACGCGGCCTCGGAGCACACTGAATCCGATCAGGACCAGGAACCGGATCACGGCGTCCGCGCTCCACGCGGAGGAACGCGCCTGCGCCTCGGGGCCGAGTCCGTCGCCGGATTCGGAGCCCGCCTCGTGCGCGGCGACGTCGGCGCAGCACTCGGAAGCGTCGCAGCGGTTCTCATCGTCATGGCCACCACCGCGTGCTTCGTGCTCGCGCTGAACGTCGGCCGCGATGGTGCAGGCGCGAGCCTGCTCGCCCAGGCCGGGACGGCGCAGGCCCTCGCTCCACAACTCGTGCTCGGTCTCGCCGGCATCGCCTCCGGAGTGCTGCTCACGATGCTGGTGCGGACCCAGACACTGCGTCGACGAACTCGCTCCAGGTCGCTGCTCCGCGCACTGGGCTGGACCGCACCGGACATCCGGCGTTCGGAACGCGCCGAGATCCTGGTCGTGGGGCTCCCCGCCGCGCTCGTCGGCTGCTACCTGCTCTGGTTCGCGCTCGACGCCGCCGGCCTCGCCCACCTCGAGACGGCCGTCTCGACCGCCCTGATCGCGGGTCTCGCCGTCGTGGCGACCCTCCTCGTCACCACCCGGAAGGCCGGTACCGCCCTGTGAGCACCGCTCTCGAGTTCGACGACGTGACGGTCGCCTACCTCCGTCGACACGATGATCCGCTCGTCATCGTCTCGGGGTGCGACCTCACCGTCCGCCCCGGGCGCCTGCATTGCGTCGCCGGCCGGAGCGGATCGGGCAAGACCAGTGTGCTGCGGGTCGCTGCGGGACTCAGCACCCCGAGCGGCGGGCGCGTGCGCTGGGACGGCCTCGACCTCGGCGACCTGGATGACGACGCCGTGACCCGGCTGCGCCGCGAGCGGGTCGGCTTTCTCGACCAGGCCGGCTCCCTCCTCGATGGCATGAGCGTCCTCGAGAACGTGCTGGTGCCCGCGGTCCCGGCGCGGAGGGTGCGCGAGCTGGGCGATCGGGCGGTGGAGCTGCTCGCCGAGGTCGGCATCGCCGATCGCGGATCGGCCCGCGTGGGCGAGCTCTCGGGAGGCGAGCGGCAACGGGTCGCGCTGGCGCGGGCCCTCCTGCTGTCGCCACAGCTGCTCATCGTCGACGAACCGACCGCGAGCCTGGATCGCGCCATGGCCGACGAGGTCATCGCCCTGCTGATGGTCCAGCGCGACGCCGGGGTGGCTGTGCTCGTCGCCTCCCACGATCCGCACCTCATCGACGCGGCGGATGCGCGCACCCACCTCGCCTGAACGGTCACCGGCCCGCACGATCGCCGCTGTGTCATCCGTTAGACTGAACGGCTGCTCGCTCCTCGACAGGGTCAGGCGCGAGCTCGACCGTCGAGCGTGACCGATGAAGGAGGAGACCATGCCGAAGGAACGCGGAGAGAACGTCGTCGCGACGAACCGCAAGGCGCGGCACGACTACCTCATCGGCGAGACGTACGAGGCCGGCCTCGTGCTGACCGGCACCGAGGTGAAGTCGCTGCGCGCAGGGCGGGCATCGCTCGTCGACGGCTACGCCTTCATCGAGGGCGGCGAGATGTGGCTGGACGCCGTGCACATCCCCGAATACAGCCAGGGCACCTGGACGAACCACCCGCCGCGGCGCAAGCGCAAGATGCTGCTGCACAAGGCCGAGATCATCAAGATCAGCCACAAGACCAAGGAGGGCGGGTACACGCTCGTCCCGCTCAAGATCTACTTCTCCGACGGCCGCGCCAAGGTCGAGATCGCGGTCGCGAAGGGCAAGAAGGACTACGACAAGCGCCAGGCGTTGCGAGAGCGGCAGGACAAGCGCGAGTCCGACCGCGCCATCTCGAGCCGGCGCAACCTGGGGGACTAGGCCGTGGTCGCGAACGCACCCCTGCCGATTCCCGGGACGTACAACTTCCGTGACGTCGGCGGCTATCCGGCGCGTGACGGCGTCGTGCGTCGCGGCGTGCTGTTCCGCTCCGATGGGCTGAGCCGCCTCGACGACGCCGGTCGTGATGCGCTCCGCTCCCTGGCCGTGCACACCATCATCGATCTGCGCGACGAGTACGAGACCACAGCGATGCCGGACGCGGTCGACGGCCTCGGGGTCGACACCGTGCGGCTGCCGGTCTTCGAGGGGTCCGGTGCGTCGCAGGGCGGCGGCACGATCAGCCTCGAGGCCCTCTACGCGCGGATCGTGACGCAGCACTCCGGTGTCGTCATCGAAGCCCTCCGCACCATCGCCGGCCATCGGGACGGTGCGGTGCTCGTGCACTGCACGGCAGGCAAGGATCGAACGGGAGTCATCGTGGCCCTGGCGCTGCTGGCGGTCGGGGTGGACCGGGCCCTCGTCGTCGAGGACTACGCCGCCACAGAGTCCAACCTGGCGGGGGAGTGGCTCGAGGGCATGATCGCGATGGTCGGCGAGTACGGCGTTCCCGATTCACCCGAACTGCGCGTGCTCATGGGCGGCAGCCCGTCGCACGCCATCGCCGCCGCGATCGACCTGATCGAGCGCGACCACGGATCCATCAGGCAGTACCTCCTGGACTCGGGCCTCACCATCGCCGAACTGTCGGCGCTGGAGGACGTGCTCGTCGACCGGTGACGATCAAATTGCACTGACACGCATGAAGTGCAAGAATGCACTCTGTGATGGAAAGTGCAACGACGGGCCTGCGTGAGCGGCGGATGGCGGAGACGCGACGCGCCCTCTCGCACGCCGCGCGTGCGCTCACGGCCGAGTTCGGCCTGCACGGCTTCACGATCGAGCAGGTGTGCGAGAGGGTGGGCGTCTCCCGCCGGACCTTCTTCAACTACTTCGAGGCCAAGGAGCAGGCCATCATCGGGCACCCGCGCGAGTGGTTCGACGATGACGCCGTGGACATGTTCCTCGCCATCCGGCCGCCCGGTGACGGCGTCTCCGTCACGCTCCTCGACGACCTCATCGCGCTGGAGACGGCGCACGTCGCCGCGATCGGCGGCTCAGCGCAGGAGTTCCGCGACTTCCTCGCGGCGATCGAGGCGGAGCCCCAGCTGCTGCGGCGGATGATGCAGGCCGGTGCCCTCCGCAACGACCACCTCATGGAGCTCGTCGCCCGGCGCGAAGGCCTGGAGCCGGGCGATCCCATCGCGACGGTCGCCGTGACGATCGTCACGGCGCTCATGCACTCCGCGGCCGAGTTGTACTTCACGCCCGAGAACACGCTGTCGCTCGACGAGATCATCTCTCCGCGTGTGGCTGCCGCCCGAGCCCTGCTCGGTGCCTCGGCACCGACCACCCACTGACCCCTCCCAGACCTCCCAGAACATCCACGACAGGAACCGCATGTCCTCCCAGTCCACGGCGATCGCCGCAGGCCCCGCTCCCGTACTCCTCACGCAGCGGCGCATCTGGATCATCTTCTCGGCGCTCATCGCCGGAATGCTGCTCTCCAGCCTCGACCAGACGATCGTCTCCACCGCGATGCCGACGATCGTCGGGCAGCTCGGCGGTGTGGAGCACCAGGCCTGGATCACGACGGCGTACCTGCTCGCGACCACGATCGTCATGCCGATCTACGGCAAGTTCGGCGACGTGCTCGGGCGACGCAACCTCTACCTCATCGCCATCGCGCTCTTCACGCTCGCCTCCGTCGGCCTCGCCTTCTTCGCGACCGACTTCTGGAGCTTCGTGGCGCTCCGCGCCGTGCAGGGCCTCGGGGGTGGCGGGCTCATGATCCTGTCCCAGGCGATCATCGCCGACATCGTGCCCGCCAACCAGCGCGGCAAGTACCTCGGCCCGCTGGGCGCGATCTTCGGCCTCTCCGCCGTCGCCGGTCCGCTCCTCGGCGGCTACTTCGTCGATCACCTGACCTGGGAGTGGGCGTTCTACATCAACATCCCGGTCGGCATCATCGCGTTCGCGATCGCCTGGTTCGCCCTCACGCTGCCGAACAAGAAGGCCGAGCGCCGGATCGACATCCTGGGCGTCGTGTTCCTTTCGATCGCGACGACCTGCCTGATCTTCTTCAGCGACTTCGGCGGCTCCGCCCAGCACGGCTGGGATGCGATCGAGACCTGGGGCTGGGCGGTCGGACTGCTCGCCGCGGTCGGGCTGTTCATCTGGACCGAGGCCCGCGCCGACGACCCGATCATCCCGCTCTCCCTGTTCAAGAACCCCATCTTCATCAATGCGACGGCCATCGGCTTCACCCTCGGCCTGGGCATGTTCTCGGCGATCGCGTTCGTGCCGACGTTCCTGCAGATGTCGTCGGGCACCTCGGCGGCCGAGTCGGGCCTGCTCATGCTGCCGATGATGGCCGGCCTCATGGGCACCTCGATCTGGTCGGGGATCGCCATCAGCCGTTCGGGCCGGTACAAGATGTACCCGATCCTCGGAAGCATCATCACGGGACTCGCGATGCTGGCCTTCACGACCCTCACGGCCGAGACGCCCATCTGGCTCATCTGCGTGTTCCTGTTCTTCTTCGGAGCCGGTCTCGGCCTCATCATGCAGGTCGTGGTGCTCGTGGTGCAGAACGCCGTCGCCCCGGGCATGATCGGAACGGCGACGAGCACGAACAACTACTTCCGCGAGGTGGGGGCGGCCCTCGGCGTTGCCATCTTCGGGGCGATCTTCACCAACACCCTGTCGAGCAAGCTGACCGACGTGTTCACCTCGGCCGGCGCTTCACCGGAGCAGGCCGGCGACGCGACGGCGACGCTCGACCCCCAGACGCTGAGCCAGCTCCCGGACTCCGTGCGCGACGGCATCGTCAACGCCTACGCGGACTCTCTCGCCCCGGTGTTCTGGTACCTCATCCCGTTCATCGTGATCGCCCTGCTGTTCGCGATCTTCCTCAAGCAGATCCCGCTGTCGGATGTGGCCGGCATGGTCGCCCGCGGCGAGGCGATCGGCGGCGAGGAGGCCGAGCGGTTGGAGGCGGAGCTGCACGCGACGCACGGAGCGGCGATCGAGGTCGACGAGAACGACGACGAACTCGAGCGCGAGCTGAAGTAGGGAAATACGCCAGGTGCACTTTTCGTTGTAGACTGCAGGGCTGCATCCGATCCGTAGGACGGAGCAGCATTTGGAAACTCAACAGCGTGTGACAGCGGCCCACTCAGTGCGGCTGCCCATCGCCCTCACGGGCACGGGACAGCGGCGAGTGCTCACGGGGATGATCGGTTTCGACACTGCCTGTGAGACTGTGAGAAGCGGGCCGAGGATCCAGGGTTATCTCGTAAACGATCTCTGGAAAACACAAGTGCCAATTCAAAGCGCACTGACTTCGCTCTCGCTGCCTAAGCAGTAGGGCCATGAAGTCCGTCAGACCGGGCCAGACCTCGCCCCGGACCCTGACGTCATCTAGAGGACTAGCTGCGTGTCGATGCTCTGAGCGACACGTGGGACTTGCACTCGAGCTGGGCCCGTCCACCTAGATGCCTGCAGCAACGGTGGGGGCCGAGTAGAACGACTTCGCAGGCTACGCCCGTAGAAGGCACGGAATCTCAGCAGTGGACCCGGGTTCAATTCCCGGCATCTCCACCTCTGGTCGCTGTCACACGCTGTTGATCTTCTCCTCACGAGTCGTCGTGTCTTCCGCCGAGCAGTCGCGCTTACACGATGACGATGTCGAAAGCGACCCCTTCCCGCTCGCGGATGGCGCGCCTAGCCTCGTTGGTACATGCTTCGGCCCCTCATCGGGTCGCTGACAGAGAGGCACATCATGCGCGGAATCCTCACACTGCTCTTCATCGGCGGGATCCTCTTCGTCGGGTACGTCTACGGGGCCAAGGCGGGTCGCGGCCGGTACCGCGACATCAGGGCGTCGTTCGACGCGCTCTGGAACGACCCCCGCGTGAAGAAGGCGCGGAAGCAGGCCAAGAAGGACTCGGAGAAGCTCCTCAAGGCGGCCGAGAAGAAGGTCGCGAAGACGGTCAAGGCGGCGAGCTGATGGCGGAGTCGATCTACGAGCCCGACGATGCGCCGTCGGTGGGCGATGCAGCAGCGGAGACCGTGTCCGCTGCGGCGAAGAAGGCCTCGGCGACCGCGGATGACATGAAGACGAAGGCGTCGGCGACCGCGGATGACCTGAAGAAGAAGGCGTCGGCCACGACCGACGACGTCAAGAAGAAGGCGTCGGCCGTCGTCGACGATGTGAAGAAGAAGACCGCGGCCGCCGTGGAGGACGTCAAGGCCACCGTCGTGGCCGTCGCGGGCGAGGTGAGCGACGGGAATTCGGATGTCGTCTCCACACTCTCCAACGCCACCGACGACGTGGTGGAGAGGGTGAAGCAGGCCGGAGCCGACGTCGCCGACACCGTGACCGCATCCACCCACCGCATCGTCGACGAGACGAGGGACCAGTACCGCCGGAACCCGGCTGTCGTGATCGCCATCGGCGTCGTCGTGGTGGGCGGGATCGTCGCCATCGCCAACGCGATCGGGCGCCGCCGCTAGGGCGCGAGCCGGGTACTACGCCCCGACGGCCTGCGCGCAGGCGATGCACAGCGCGGCTTCCGGCCTGGCCCGCAGACGCTCGACCGGGATGGATTCACCGCAGCGCACGCAGATGCCGTAGCTGCCGCCGTCCAGACGCTCGCGAGCGGCCTGGATCGCAGCGAGCTCGGTGTCGACCGCCTCGTAGGTGCCGGCCAGCCGCGACCACTCCGACGACATGGTCGGCCCTTCCGGATCGTGCTCGTCGTCCGCCATGCCGTCGCTGCGCGACTCGCGCACGTCGGCCAGGGATCCGTCGATTCGGCCGCGTTGCGCCAGCGCGTCTGCGAGGCGGGCGTCGAGGAGACCGCGGAACTCGGCGAGCTGGGCTTCACTCAGGTGTCGGTGAGCCATGTGCCGATGGTACGCCCGGCGAGGGCGCCTATCGGAGCGCGGCCACGACGGCGTCGTGCAGTAGGCCGTTCGTGGCCAGCGAGCTCCCATGTGCGAGTTCCACGTCGCCGGTCACGCTCGTGAGCCGGCCGCCTGCCTCCTCCACGATGGGCACGAGGGCTGCGAGGTCGTATGGCTTCACGTCGAACTCCGCGACGATGTCGACGAGGCCCTCGGCCAGCAGCATGTACGACCAGAGGTCGCCGTAGGCGCGGTCCCGCCAGACGCGCTCGGAGAGTGCGAGGAGCCGGTCGAGGTAGCCGGCGTCCCGCCACTGCGCAAGGCTCTGGAAGCTGAGCGAGGCATCCGGGAGCTCCCGCACGCCGGAGACGGCGATGCGGCGGGCGCCGCCGGACGCCGTTGCGTCCGCTGTCCACGCGCCGGCACCCCGCGAGCCCCACCAGCGCCGCCCGAGGGCCGGGCTGGAGGCCACGCCGACGACCGGGACGCCGTCGACCGCGAGGGCGACGAGCGTGCCCCAGACCGGCACACCGCGGAGGAAGTTGGCCGTGCCGTCGATCGGATCGATGATCCACTGCCGGTTCGACTCGCCCTCGATGCCGAACTCCTCGCCGTGGATGCCGTCGCCGGGGCGGGCGTCGGCGATGCGCGAGCGGATCGCCCGCTCGACCGCCTGGTCGGCATCCGTGACGGGCGTGCGGTCGGGCTTGGTCTCGATCACCAGGTCCGCCGCACGGAACCGATCCAGCGATATCGCGTCGGCGGTGTCGGCGATCTCGAGCGCAAGGGACAGGTCGTCGGCGTAGTCGGGGGAGGAGGCTGCGGTCACGCGAATCAGCCTAGCGAGGCGGGCGGCGGCGCCGAGCCGGTCGAGCATGGCTCGATTGGCGTTCACCTCGGAACGGATGCTAGGGTTATCACTCGGTTCGGGAAGCGATTTCTGGGCCGATTTCGCACCTCTAGCTCAATCGGCAGAGCAACTGACTCTTAATCAGTGGGTTCTCGGTTCAAGTCCGAGGGGGTGCACGAAAAGCCTCGAACCTCTCGCCAGGTTCGGGGCTTTTTTCATGCCTGGAGCGTTTCCGCCCAGGGAGGTCGCCCGTCAGAGGTCAGTCGGCCGCGGTGTCGCGCTGCTTCCTGTCCCCGCGGGGGCTGATCTCCCGCGGCAGGTCCTCGGGGCGGATCCCGTCGGCGACGGCGACCGTGCGGAGCGTTCCCCGGTGCACGCGCTCGGCGATGGGCTCGCGAGCCGCGACGTCGACGACCAGGTGCTCCGTCGCCTCGTGCACGGCGATCGTGATGCTCGCCGGGTCGATGGCGGCGACCGCTACGAGGGGCAGGCGGACCACGACGTCGTACGAGCTCCTCCTGCTCACCCGGTGGTCATTCTCCACCCCGTCCGAGGAGCGGTCGGGGATCGCGATGTCGAGGCCCGGGTCGACGAGCACCTGCAGGGCGAGTGGTCCGTCCGGGCCCCGTACCTCGAGGAAATTCGCGCCGCGTACGGTGGACTGCACGAGCGGTGGGGCGTCGACGACGGCGCTGTCCAGCACCGAGATCCGTTCGCCGTCGATGCGGAGCACGAGCCGCACACTGCGCGCGGCATCGTCGCGCTGCGCTCGGTCGGCCGTCTCGTTGGGCTTCCGCATCGGCCACTCCTGCCTGTCGTCCCCGGTCGCGGCGCTCCGCCGTGATGGAACCTGCTTCCGCAGACCAGTCTGCGCCTGCACGCCGGAGCCTTCCAGCGGGCGCTTGCCTCCGCTCTTCGGCAGTGATTTGACGGTCCGCCCGAGCGAGCGGGGCCGCTTCGCCTCGAGGTCCACGTTCTTGCGCGGCAACTGCTGGCCCTCGGTGTATTCGGTGTCTTCGATCATGATCTGCTCCCCATCACCAGTTGCGTCCGTGGCGGTAGTTGTGCACCCACTGCTTGTAGATGCTCTCGAGGCGCACCGACGAGGTCGTGCTCATCGATCCGAGCCAGTCCTTGTTGTGCGCGAGGATGCCGACCGGCCCGGTGGGCTCGATCCGGTGGATCGGGTCCTTGGGTTTCACCGTGACGGATCCGTGCTCGGCGACGGCGATGCCGGAATGCGCGGCCGATGAGACGGCCGCCGCCGAGTGGGAAGTGTTGACGACGGTTCCCGTGCCGAACCGGGGACGGGGTGGCGGCACGACGGTGAAGTCGTCGAATCGGCCGAGATGCCATTCGCCCACCCAGTCCTCCTCCCAGTCTGCGCGGAGCCGCGTGCCGTTCGAGATCATCCGTCCCGCGTAGCCGACGCCCCAGTCGTGCGTGTTCCAGGCGAACAGTCCGACCTTCCCGCTCCCGGTCAGGTCGGCGGGCTCGAACTGGTCGCCGGCGCGGAGTCCGCCCCATCCGGGGACGTCGTCCTCGTACAGGCGCACCCGCGTGAACCCGCTCCCGGTCGAGCGGAACATGCCGAGATAGCGGCTCGACCAGTCCAGTCCGTTGAACAGGAAGATGTCGTCCTTGCCGTCGCCGTCGAAGTCGCCGATGTAGACGCGGTCGTTGGTGGCGAACCCGCCCCAGCCGGGCAGGTCGTCGACGTACAGGCGGACCGTGCGGAAGCCGCCTCGCTGCAGGCGGAGGATGCCGAGGAACTTCTCGCTCCAGTCGCGGCCGTTCCAGATGAGCAGGTCGTCTCGGCCGGTGCCGGAGAAGTCCCCGGCGGAGAACATGTCCCACGGCGCGAGCTCGCCCCAGCCGGGGAGGGCGTTCTCGTAGAAGCGCGTGAGCGTGAACCCCCGTCCCGTCGACGTGAGGAGGGCGACATAGCGGCTCGACCAGTCGGCGAGGTTGTAGATGAGGAGGTCCTGCTTGCCGTCGCCGTCGAAGTCGCCGACGAGGAACCGGTCGTTGCGGGCGAAGCCGCCCCAGCCCGGGATGTCGCCGTCGTAGCGGGCGAGAAGGTGGAGCGTACCGTCGGCCTTCACCTCGAAGAGTCCGAGGTACGGGATCGGGAAGTCGACCGAGTTGTACACGACGACCTCGTCCCGGCCGTCGCCGTCGAAGTCGCCGGTGAAGAACTGGTCGCCCGGCTTCACGTCCCACCCGGGCATGGTGTCCGCTGTCGTGTGGATGTGCTCCCAGCGTTCGCCGGCCTGGCGGTACACCGTGATCGAGCGGTCGCCGAACTCGAGGAACTCCGGCGCACGGTCCGGGGTGAAATGGCCTGCGGCGATGCGGCGGAAGCTGCGACCGGTGGCCTCGTGGTTCACACGCTTGAGCTCGCTGTAGCAGACCGGGCAGAACTCGTTCGCGTTGGTGTTCATCCTGCAGTCGATCACCGGCCGGTAGATGCCGGTGGCGAACGTGGATCCGCCCTCGAAGAGGCCTGCGTCCACCGAGTCGTCCCACGTGGCCGGCTTGACGCCCGCCGTGTAGCCGGCGTTGGCGCCGGTGCCGGTGGGGACGGGGGTGGTCGGGTCGACGAAGTTCGCCCACTTGAGGCCGGCGAGGGTCTTCGTGAGCGTGACGTTCACCTTCTTGGGTTCCGACTTGTCCTTGTATGCGCCCTTCGCGACCTTTCCGTACTCGTCCGCGAGGTCGCCGAAGCCGTGACCGAACTCGTGGGCGACGGTCGCCCAGTTCTCCGCCATCGTGACCTTGAGCGTCGTGCCGCTGCGCAGCCCGCCGGCGAGCGTCGAATTGACGACGATGAGGGTGAAGTCCGTGCCCGGCGCCCACTTCTTGATCGCGTCGTCGATGGCCTTGTCGGTCTTCGCCGAGTTCTCGAACCAGTCGTGCCACCACGTGCCGTTGGAGATGATGCCGAGGGCGGTGTCCTTGAGGACCTCCGTCTTCGTGTCGTCGCTCGTGTCGGCATCCGTTCCCATGAGGTTCCAGGTGCGGGTGCTCGCGACCGAGTCCTTGGACTCGAGGTTCACGCGGATGATGTTCCACGCCGCCGAGTCCTCGTTGTAGTAGCCGGAGCCGAAGACCCCGTCGATCACCTTCTCCTGGACGTACTTGTTGAACGCGGCCTGGCCGGCCGCGTCGAATCCGTCCCCGAGAATGGCCAGGGTCTTCCGTCTCGTGTCGTTCGTCCCCACGTCCTGCAGGGTGGTCGCGCTGTCAGCCATGTCATCGCCTTCCGTCCGGTGCTTTTCAGCCTCCTCGTGTACCCGGTGGCAGGTATCGGGGCGGACACTGAGCGGACGGCCGCGGGCCGATCCGCCCTCGTGCTCGTCCCGGGGCAGTGCGTCAGGGACCCGTGAGGACCACGAGACTCCGCGTCGCCCTGGTCATCGCGACGTAGCGATCGACGGCCCCCGCGATGCCCGTTCCGAAGGACTCGGGGTCGATGAGCACGACCAGGTCGAACTCCAGCCCCTTCGACAGCTCGGGCGTCAGCGACCGGACGCGCGACGTCGCCGGGACGTCATCGAGGTCGGTGTCATCGGCGGCGACGACGCAGGCGATGCCCTCGGCGTTCTCGGCGAGCCAGGTCGTGAGGATGGTGCCCAGTTCCGTGCGTGCCCCGTGGACGACGGGCATGCCGGTGCTCCGGACGGAGACCGGAACGTTGGCGTCCGGCAGCGCGGCCCGGATGACCGGCTCGGCCTCCGCCATGACCTCCTTCGGCGTGCGGTAGTTGATGCTCAGCGACGCCAGGGAGATCCGGTCGAGCCCGACCCGCTGGAGCCGCTCCTCCCAGGACTCCGTGAAGCCGTGCCTGGCCTGGGCGCGATCGCCCACGATCGTGAAG
>JBEVEO010000066.1:0-3089 GCA_040512695.1 Leifsonia sp.
ACCCCGTCGTGCAGGTGAGCTTCGAGGACGCCTCGACCTACGCGACCTGGGCCGGCAAGCGGCTGCCCACGGAAGCGGAGTGGGAGTTCGCCGCGCGGGGAGGGCTCGACGGCGCGCTCTACACCTGGGGTGACGCTCCGGATGCCGCCGGCGACCTGGGCGGCAACCACTGGCAGGGTTCCTTCCCCTATCGCAACACCGGGGCGAACGGATGGGTCGGAACGTCGCCGGTCGGCACCTTCCCGCCCAACGGCTACGGCCTGTTCGATTGCGCGGGTAACGTGTGGGAGTGGACGACCGACTTCTACACCGAGCGCCACATCGTGCCGGGATCGGAGTTCGCCGAGGCCGGCGCTCGTCCCAACCTGCTGGCCGCCGCCAGCGCCGAGCCGGGATCCCGCATTCCGCGTCGGGCCCTCAAGGGCGGCTCGCACCTCTGCTCCCCCGAGTACTGCCTGCGCTACCGTCCGGCCGCGCGCTCCCCACAGGCCGACGACTCAGCGACGACGCACATCGGCTTCCGCTGCGCGCGCTGACGCCCGCCCGCCCCGCCCGGTGCGCCTCGCCGAAGTAACGCACATCCATGCCCGTGGCGCCGGACAGTCGCCCACCCATCCCCAGCCGTCGCCGTCAAGAGCCGGGCGGCGGCGACAGCGGGCCCGCGACCGCCTCCTCGACGGTCGCGAAGGAGCGCCCCGACGCGAGCACCCCGCGATACCACTCGGTGCGCCCGGCGATCTCGGCCGCCGACGCCGGCACCCCGGCCAGCCGCAGCTGCACGCCGGTCTCGGCGAGTTCGCGGTCGAGGTCCTCGAGCGCGTCGAGCACTGTCACCGAGGTCTCCCGCATCCGTGTCACATCGAGCACGACGGATGCGACCGGCCTGGCCGCATCGACGGCATCGAGCACTGCCAGCTCGGTCTCGAGGACGTTGGCCGTGTACATCGGGTTGCCCACGGTGATGACGAGCACGTCGCCGACACGATCGGCCGCGGCGACCCGCACCTTGTTGAGTGCGTGCAGCACTTCAGCCAGGGTCACGACGACGCCGACGGCTACAGCCGCGAGCAGTCCGGCGACGAGGCCGACGACAGCCGTCGAGAGCGCGATCCAGAAGTCCCGCGGGTTGATGTGCGCCAGCCGGACGAGCGCCCGGACGTCGATCAGGCCGATGACGGCGACGATCACCATGGACGCCAGGGTGGCCTGAGGAAGCAGACTGAGGACCGGACCGAGGAACAACGCCACGACCACGGCGAGCACCACCGTCACGAGCGCCGACACCTGCGAGCGTGCCCCTGCGCCCTGGTTCACAGCGCTCTGCGAGAAGCCGCCGGCCGCGGGCATCGACTGGAAGAACGACCCGGCGACGCTCGCAACGGCTGTGGCGAGGAGCTCCTGGTTGCTCTGGATCTGCGTCTCTCCGGCCCGGCGGATGCCGCGGGCCACCGCCGCGGACTCGAGGAACGCCATCACGGCGATGGCGAGCGCCCCGGGGAGCAGGGCGCCGACGTTCTCGAACGACGGCAGTACGAGTGCCGGGAGACCGGCGGGGACTTCGGCGATGAGTTCGACGCCGGCATCGGTCACGTTCGTGAAGGCGACCAGGAGGATGCCCCCGATCACCACGATGAGCGGCCCGGGGACGCGCGGCGCGAAGCGCTTGAGCACCAGCAGCACCGCGATCGAGACTGCCGACAGCACGATGGTGGGCGGATTCGCCCCGGGCAGGGCCTCGGCCACACCGATCAGCGAGCGGATGAATCCGTGACCCGAGTAGTTCGACGTCTCCCCCAGGAGCTTCGGCAGCTGCCCGACGGCCACTGTCGCACCCACTCCCACCTGGATGCCGATGATCGTCGGCTTGTTGATCGCCTCCACGAGGGAGCCCAGCTTGAACAGGCGCGCGAGAAGCAGCAGCACTCCCACCATCAGCGTGAGCGTCATGAGGTCGCGTGACGGCTCGTCCGAGGCGACGGCGACGCCGGCGGCCACCAGCGTCGTGGCTGTGAGCGTCGCGATGGTCGAGGTCGTCGACACGCTCATCGCCCGCGATCCGCCGAGCATCGCGTAGACGAGCATCGGCACCATGCAGGTGTACAGGCCCACCTGCACCGGCAGGTTCGCGATGGTCGCGTACGCCATGGCCTGCGGAACGACGACGGCACCGGCACTGAGCCCGGCGATCACATCGTTCAGCAGGAACGACCCCTTGTAGCCGACGAGGGTCGGCAGCCACCACCGACGCAGCGATGAGGTGGGGGCTGTCGTCACGCGCCAGCCCCGGGCTCTGCGGCATCCGGGAACACGACCGACCAGTCGTCCTTCACACTGACGACGGTGATTCCGGATGCCGCACTGGACGCCGCGTCCAATGCGGACTCGGCGCCCTTGTCGTATGGCGTGTCGCCACGGCCGGTGTCGTCGTCGTGGTGCACGAGCAGCGAGAGGCTGTTGGCATTGCCGATGGCGTAGCGCAGCATCGGCAGGTCGCCGTTCGAGTTGCCCGCGGCGAAGATGGGCCTCCGCCCGATGCGGGTCCAGATGCGCACGGGCTTCACCGGCCCGTCGGCGAGGAAGTCGAAGCTCGCGCCGTAGTGCACGTCGTTCGTCTCCGCGTCGTAGACCAGACCGACGGCCGATCCGATCACGCGCTCCGGCGGGATGCCGTAGTTGTCGACGGTCATCGGCCGCATGAAGTCACGATCGCCGCCCGAGACGATGTAGCAGGTGAAGCCGTTCGCCTCGAGGTAGGCGAGCAGCTCCACCATCGGCTGGTAGACGACTCCGGAGTAGGCCCGTTCCAGGACCGGGTGCAGGGCGTCACGGTAGAACTCGGCGACGGATGCAGCATAGTCCTCGACGCTCTCGTTCTCCGTCGCGGCGATGACCGCACCGACGACGGCGTGGAGGTCGGAGTCGTCGCCGGCGTAGTGCTTGTCGACGGCCGCGCCGAGCCACGAGAGGTCGCCCGTGGCGACGGCCGTGTACGGCTGCTTCTCCGCGAGCGACGGGTCCGACTTCGCCGCGGCCGCCCACCGCTGAACGAGGTAGTGCAGCTGCGTGGGCATCGGCTTCTCGGTCCAGAG
>JBEVEO010000078.1:0-19618 GCA_040512695.1 Leifsonia sp.
CCTCGTGATCGCCGTCGACACCGGGGCCTATGCGAGCGGCCTGCTGTTCGGCAAGCACCCCATGGCGCCCCGCATCAGTCCGAAGAAGACCTGGGAGGGCTTCGCCGGCGCCGTCGTGGCGAGTCTCATCGGCGGCGTGCTGCTGGCGACGCTCATGCTCGGCATGCCGTGGTGGTTCGGGCTCGTCTTCGGCATCTCGATCCTGCTGTCCGCCACGATCGGAGACCTGTCCGAGTCGCTCCTGAAACGCGACCTCGGCATCAAGGACATGAGCTCCTGGCTGCCCGGCCACGGCGGATTCCTCGACCGGCTGGACTCGATCCTCCCCTCCGCCGTGATCGCCTACGCGTTGTTCCTCATCTTCGCCTGATCCGTTTGGCAGAATGAATCCCGTGAGTACTACCTTCCCCCGTGCCGGACGAGGCAAGCCCGGATACAACGTCGACCAGGTCGAGGCTTTCCTCGCGGCCGCGCGCGTCGCCTACGACGCCGAACCGACGACGGCGGGCCTCGTGGCCGACGACATCCGTCGCACGGCATTCTCGATGCAGAAGGGCGGCTACTCCACCCAGCACGTCGACGCGGCCCTCGAGCGGCTCGAGGACGCCTTCGCCGCGCGCGAGCGGGAGCGAGCCCTCCAGGAGGCGGGCAACGAGGAGTGGTACCGCGAGGCGCGGCAGACGGCCCAGGTCATCCTCAATCGGCTCGACCGGCCGAAGGGCCGGCGTTTCGACCGCACGAGCTTCCTCGCCGAGGGCTACAGCACCGCCGATGTCGACCGGTTCGCGGCCAAGCTCACCCGCTACTTCCAGGACGGCTACCCGCTCTCCGTGGACGACGTGAGGACGGCCGTGTTCCGGGCCCAGCGCGGTGGATATCGTGAGGCCCAGGTCGACATCGTCCTCGACAGTGTGGTCGACGTGATGCTGGCGGTTCGATGACGGACCGGGCGGCGTGTGGTCGATCCGTGACATTTCCGTTACCATCGGTGAATTGTGGGTAGGCATTCCGAAGCACTCGTCCCCGTCGTCTCCGCCGTTGCGGTCGCGGCCCCGGTGAGGCGAGCCACCCCGGCGAGGCGCCACACGCCCGTACGCGGGGCCTCTCGCTCGCATGCAGCACTGTTCGCCTTCGCCTTCGCCGCGTGCGTGGCCTTCCTGCTCGTGAACGTCGTCGATCCGTACTCCGGCGCGACGGCATCGCCGTACTTCCGCGTGCCGGAACGCTACGACCCCGCGAACGCTCAGGCGCTCGATGTGGCTGGCACGTTCACCGTGGAGGTCACCCGCGACGGCTACACGGTCACGCCGAAGCCGGAACCGGTCCCCGTCGTCGCTGCAGCGGTCGAGGAGGAGGGCTCAGGATGGGCTCCGCCCGCCGGTACGCCCGATCCCGGCACCGCCCAGGCCATCGCACTCGAGATGGTGCACGCGCGCGGCTGGGGCGACAGCGAGTACAGCTGCCTCGTTGCGCTCTGGAACCGCGAGTCCGGCTGGAACGTCTACGCGGCCAACAAGAGCAGCGGCGCCTACGGCATCCCGCAGGCCCTTCCCGGCTCCAAGATGGCGTCGGCCGGAGCCGACTGGGAGACCAACCCGGCCACCCAGATCGCCTGGGGCCTCGGCTACGTCGGCGGCCGCTACGGCAGCCCGTGCGGCGCCTGGGCGCACTCCGAGGACGCCGGCTGGTACTGAGACCGATCCGTCGTCCCGCTTAGACTTGCTCCATGCCTCGTTCCAACCATCCGCCCCAGCGTGGGCGCGGTCGGGGCGATGACTCCTCGGACGACGACCTCACTCGCCTCCTGGCGGGTTGGAGGCGTACAGAGACGAAGCGAGACGGCGCCTGGAACGTGCAGCCCGTCTCCGTCGTCCAGGCCGTGAAGACGTACGTGTGCCCCGGCTGCGGTCTCGGGATCGATCCCGGGGTCGCCCACGTCGTCACCTGGCGGGCGGATGCCTTCCTCGGCGACGCGGCTGCGCTGGCCGACCGGCGGCACTGGCACAACCACTGCTGGCGCATCCACTGATGGGTCGCATCGGCCAGCACGAGAGGGAGACCAGGATGACGCAGACGGATGCCCAGGAGATCCGCGGCGGAATCGACCTGCCCGCCCGCCGCGAGGAGATCGAGCTGCACACGAGCGACGGCCTCCGGCTCGTCGGCGAACTCGCCCTCCCACTGGACCGCGAGCCCGTCGCGACGCTCGTCACCCTCCATCCGCTGCCCACCCACGGCGGCTTCATGGACTCGCACATCCTGCGGAAGGCCGCCGGCCGACTGCCCGCCCTGGCCGATCTCGCCGTCCTGCGGTTCAACACCCGCGGAACGTCGTCGCCGCGCGGCACGAGCGACGGCGCCTTCGGCGACGGCGTGACCGAGAGCGAGGACGTCGCGGCGGCGATGGACTTCGTCTCCGAGCGCGCTCTGCCGCATCCGTGGCTCGTCGGCTGGTCGTTCGGCACCGAGCTGGCACTCAAGTACGGACTGGAGCACCCCATCGACGGGGCGATCCTGCTGTCACCGCCGCTGCGGCGCACCACGCCGGCCGAACTCGCGCTCTGGGCGGGCAGCCCGCACCCCCTCGTCGCGCTCATCCCGGAGTTCGACGACTTCCTGCGGCCCGATGAGGCCAGGCAGAAGTTCGCCGCGGTTCCCGAGGCGGTCGTCATCGCCGTCGACGACGCCAAGCACCTGTGGGTGGGGGAGACCCAGACGCGGCGGGTCCTCGAGGAGATCGTGCGCGTCGTCAACCCTGCCGCGCTGCCGCTGCCGACGGAGTGGCCCGTCGCCCGTTAGCGACCGCTACAGCTCGTTCTGCCGCGGGATGACGACCTGCTTGATGATGAGCAGGATGGACGCCGCGACGGGGATCGCGATGAGCGCGCCGAGGAGGCCGAGGAGCGCGCCTCCCGCCAGCGCCGCGATGACGACGACCGCGCCGGGCACCGACACCGCCCGGCTCATGATGCGCGGGCTCAGGAAGTATGCCTCGACCTGCATGTAGATGATGTAGTAGATCGCGGCGACGAGGGCGGTCAGCGGCGAACCCAGGCCGGGGATCAGGCACACGAGCACGATGATGACGGAGCCGGTGATCGTCCCGACGAGCGGGATGATGGACAGGAAGAAGGCGACGAAGGCGAGGACCGCCGGGAACGGCGCACCGATGATCGACAGGAAGATGAAGCTCAGCACGCCGTTGATGAGTCCGAGGCTCACCTGCCCGACGACGTAGCGGCCGACGGATGCGGTGATCTGCTCGGTGAGGTCGGCGAACCGCTCGCGCTTCGATGCCGGGACCAGCTGGTACGTCGCACGCTTCATGGAGCCGAGCGACGCCGTGAAGTACAGGGTGAGGATCAGGACGATGATCACGGCGAACACGCCGGAGGCGATCGTGATCCCGACGGCCAGGACCCCGCCGGCGAGGTCGCTGATCTTGCTGGGATCCTGCACGAAGTCGGTCACGGCCTTCTCGATGCCGTCGGCGATCTCCTGCACCTTCAGGCCGGGGAACTGCTCCTGCAGCTGGGCGATCACCTCGCCGTTGGAGAGGGCGTCGGCGATCCGCGGGATCTGCGAGATGAACTTCGTGGTCTCGTTCACGATGATCGGGATCACCAGCAGGATGAGTCCGGCGACGAGGCTGAGCACCCCGACGACGACCACGAGGATCGCCGCCCAGCGCGGCCAGCTCTTGCGTTCCAGCCAGGACACGACAGGGTCGAGGCCGAGGGCGAGGAACAGGGCTGCTCCGATGTAGGTGAAGATCGTCGACAGCTGCACCACCGAGAACAGGATGAGCAGGCCGAGGCCGACTCCGAGTGTTCCGATGAGCCCCAGCCGGAAGGCGTTCTGGATCTTCATGCGTGCGTCCCCCGCGATCCCTCGCTACTCGCCGTCCGCCCTCACCTGTTCGGCCTGCTTGAGCACGCTCCGCAGGCTCTCGAAGTATCCGGCGACGGCATCCCGCTCGATGCGGATCTGCGACAGGCGGTCCTCGGCGTCCGAGACGAGGGCCTCCGTGCGCTCCTGCGCCTCGGCCACGAGCTCCTTGGCGCGAGCCTCAGCCTCGCTGATGGCGGCCGCCGCGTCGTCCTCGGCCTGGCTGACCAAGGCACGGGCCTCCGCCTTCGCGCCGGTGTCGAGACGCTCAGCCTCCGCTCGGTTCTCCTTGGTCCTGGCGATGGCCTCCGCGAGCTGGGCGTTGGCGTCGTCGAGGAACTTCTGGGTCTGGGCGACCGCCTCCTGGTGACGGGCGAGGTGCTCCTGCTCGGCCTCGTCCCGACGGGCCTTGAGCTCGACGTCCAGGTCGATGCGGGCCTGCTCGGTCTCGCGACGGAGCTTGCCGACCTCGTGGTCCGCCTTCTTCCGCATGGCGGAGAGCTGGTTCTCCAGATCGATGCGGGCCTGCTCGGCGTCGGCGGCGTGGTCGGCCTTGGCCTGCTCGTGCTCGAGGGCGAGGTCGGCGCGCGACTGCTCGACATCCGCATCGTGACGGGCCCTGGCTCGCTGCAGTTCGTGCTCGAGGCGCTGCTTCGCGGCCTCCGACTCGCGCGCGAGGTCGGTCTTGGCCTGCTCGCGCTCCTCGGCCAGTGCTGCGTGCGCCTGATCGATCTCGCGCTGGAGGTCGGTGCGCAGCTGGCTGAGTTCGTGGTCGAGTGCGGTGCGCGCCTCTGCGGTCTCCGCCTCGATCCGCTGACGGGCCTCGGTGGTCTCACGTTCGAGGTCGAGCCTGGCCTGCTCGGTCTCGCGGGCCAGGTCGATGCGCACCTGCTCGGTCTCGCGTGCGAGCGTGGCCCGGTCCTGGTCGAGCTCGAGGGCGACCTCGGCCCTGGTCTGCTCCGTCTCCTTGGCCAGGCCGGCTGCGGCCTCGCGGGCCTCCGACGCCTCGCGGTTCGCCACCACGCGGATCTCGGCGGCCTCGTGCTCGGCCTCGGCCCGGATGGCCGCGGTCTCGCGCTTGGCGGTCGCGCGCAGTTCGGCGGCCTCCGTGGCCACGGCACCGCGGATGGCTGCGGCATCGCGCACCGCGTCCTGGGTGAGCAGCTCCTGCTCCTCCTTGGCCCGGCTCACGATGTCGTCGGCCTCGATGCGGGCGTCCTCGACGAGGCGTGCGGCCTTGGCCTTGGCCTCGTTGAGCGCGCGTTCTGCCTGGTCCGTCGCCTCACGGCGGATCTTCTCGACCTCGCCGGAAGCGGAGTTCCTCAGCTTCTCGGCGTCGATGTCGGCCTGGGCGATCAGTCGGGTCGACTGCTCTTCGGCGACCCGGAGGGTGTTCTCGAGCTTGGTCCCGAGGCCGGAGAAGGTGGGGCTGCCGACCTCCTCGAGCTCGGCGTTGAGCTCGTCGATCCGCGCGTTCAGGCGCTTGATGTCCTTGGCCGCCTCCGTGGCGTGGTTGTTCGACGTGATGACGTCGCGGCGGAGGCCCTGGATCACCTTGTCCACCTCGTCGCGGTCGTATCCGCGGAAGACCTGGGTGAACTCTGTCTCGTCGGTGGCCAATTGACACTCCTTCTCGAGGCTGCAGCCGGGGCGTGCGTGCGAGCCTCTGCCGATTTTAGTGGGTTCGCGAGCGCGCGCGCCTACGACCCCGTCCGGGGCGCACAGCCGGCATCGAGGCGACTCTCAGGAGAGAGTCCGATAGTCTGAGATGTCTGTGTCTGCCGCAGGCGGTGTCGATGATGGTTGCCGCGCGAGATCCGCGCGGACCGCCATCTGCGAGCCGGTGTTCCCGATGAGCGTCCAGCCCCCGCCGCCTTCGGTCCTGGAGGAGAGTTCTACGTGCGTTTCGTTCTAGCCATCACGGCGTTCTTCGTCGCCGCTGTGATGATCGCGTTCGGCATCGCGCAGCGCACGGTGCTGCTCGAGCCGTCGAGCGTGTCCCTCGCGGTCACGACAGAGGACGGCGGCGCGTACTCGGTCATCGACGCGAGCGCGCTGCTCGCGCACCCCGGAGCCCAGACGGTCACCGTATCGGGCTCGGACGCTGTCATCATCGCACTCGGACGCAAGGCCGACGTCGTCGCGTGGCTCGGCGACGAGTCGTACGACACCGTCCGCTACGACGCGAAGTCCGCCGAGCTCACGACGAAGGTCGCGTCGTCGACGGCCACCGAGACGCCGACCCCCACGGCGACTCCCGACGCGGAATCACCGTTCGTCCCGGGTGTCGGCTCGTCTCCCGGTCCCGGCGCCACCCCGGCGCCGATCGCCCCGGCCGAGGCCGACCCCTCGGCTGACCCGAGCGGCTCTGATCTCTGGCTCGACGAGTACGCGGGAAAGCGATCCGTGACAGCGACCATGAACGTCCCCGAGGGGTATTCGCTGCTCGTCGCATCCGACGGATCGAATCCAGCGCCGTCCGATATCCGCATCACCTGGCCCCTCGACAACTCCACCCCGTGGGCCGGCCCGCTCATCGTCGGCGGACTGATCCTCCTCGGGGTCGGCCTGGTGAGCTACCTCCTCGCGCTCCTCCACCTGCGGCGATCGCGCGGACCGCGTCGGAACATGCCGAAGGGCCCGCGCATGCCGCGACTGCCTCGGCCTCCCAAGCCCAAGACCATCAAGGAGGTCACGAGCGGCGGCAGCGGTGGCCGCCGGGCCATCGGCAAATCGTCCCGGATCGCCGTTGTGCCGGTCATCCTCGTCACCGGCCTCACCCTCAGCGGATGCTCTGCCGACTTCTGGCCGTCGTTCGATTCCGCGCCGACCTCGAGCGCGACGGCGACGTCGACTCCCGTGGCGACGACCGACCCCGGCGCTGCCGAGGACATCAAGCCGCCGGCGGTGACCGTCCCGCAGCTCGAGCGCATCGTGCGGAAGATCGCGGTGCTCGCCGGAGACGCAGACAAGGCACTCGACGTCGAGAAGCTCAAGACCCGGTTCACGGGTCCCGCCCTGGCCCTGCGCGAGGCCAACTACAAGGTCCGGGCGACGCTGCCGGACTTCGCAGCTCCTGACGCCATTCCAGCGGCCCCGGTGGTCGTGACGGCTCCGCAGCAGACGGACTCCTGGCCCCGTGTCGTGATGACCGTCATCCAGAACAAGGACGACCCGACGGCGAAGCCGACCGCTCTCGTCCTGACGCAGGCGACGCCGCGCGACAACTACCTCGTCCGCTATGCGGTCGCCCTGGCCGCGGACGCGACGGTGCCCGGGCTCGCGCCGGCCAGCATCGGGTCGCCGATCGTCGCTCCGGACTCCGAGTTCCTCCTGCTGCCGCCCGACCAGGTCGCGATCGCGTACGCGGACATCCTGCTCAAGGGCGAGACCAGCGAGTACTACGACCTCTTCGACACCGAGAACGACCCGCTCATCCCGCTGGTCGGGGTGGCCGACAAGGAGGCGCGCCGCGCCGCTCTGCCTCCGACGGCCTCGATCGAGTTCACCAATGCGGTGGGGACGGGACTGACGATCGCCCTCGCCACCAACGACTCAGGCGCCGTCGTCACGGCCAACATCAACGAGACCGAGACCGTGCGGCCCACCGATGGCGGCACGGTGTCGCCCCAGAACGCCGCGAAGGCGTACTCGGGCGTCGAGAACACCGCGAAGGGCGTCACCCAGACCTTCGGCGACCAGCTCCTGTTCTATGTCCCGCCCGCCGGCTCGACTGAGAAGATCAGACTTCTCGGCTTCGCCCAGGGCCTCATCTCTGCCTCGGAGGTACCGTGACCAGTCTGCCGCCCGTCCCGCCGAACCTGCGGGGCGCTGTCGATCTGTCCTCGCTCGCCAACCGTCCGAAGCCCGGTGCCGGGGCGCAGGCCCCGTCCGGTGGCGCCGGGGCGGCGGTGCAGGTGCCGAGCCTCGTGCTCGCCGGAACCGATGAGAACTTCGGCGAGATCCTCGAGCTCTCCCAGCACGTGCCGGTGATCGTCGACCTCGGCGCAGACTGGGCCGAGCAGTCCGCCGCTTTCACGAAGCTGCTCTCCGACATCGTCCGCTCCTACGCGGGACGCCTCGTGCTCGCCACGGTGCAGGCCGAGCAGAACCCGCAGCTGGCCCAGGCCTTCCGCGCCCAGTCCGTGCCCACCGTCGCGGCTGTCGTCGCCGGGCAGCCCGTCCCGCTGTTCGCCGGCGCCGTGACCGAGGAGCAGGTGCGGGGAGTCCTCGACCAGGTGCTCGAGCTCGCCGCCCAGAACGGCATCACCGGGACCGCGTCGACACCGGATGCCGACGGGGCCGACGACGGCGCCGAGCCGGCGCAGGAGCCCGTCGAGGCGCCGCTGCCTCCGCACCACGCCGAGGCCTACGACGCGATCGAGCGCGGAGACTACCCGGCAGCCATCGGGCACTACAAGACCGCCATCGCGCAGAACCCGCTCGACCACGATGCCGTCGCCGGGCTCGCCCAGGTGAGCCTGCTGCACCGCCTGCAGGGCAAGACCATCGACCAGATCCGGAACGCCGCAGCTGCGGCACCCGACGACCTGGACGCGCAGCTCGACGTGGCCGACCTCGACCTCTCCGGCGGTCACATCGACGACGCGTTCGATCGGCTGCTCACGCTCTTCCCGAAGCTCGACGCGGCTGGCAAGAACCGCGTCCGCGAACGCATCATCGACCTGTTCGAGGTCGTCGGCCTCGAGGATCCGCGCGTCGGGCCCGCCCGTCGCCGCCTGACGACGCTGCTCTACTGACGACGCGCGGACGACGGACGGACCCCGTCCCGCCTAGCGTCGCAGCTTGAGCCAGAGCCCGCCGAGCGGGGGCAGGGTGACGACAGCCGACGCCGGGCGCCCGGCCCACGGCACGTCGGTCGCCTCCACGCCGCCGAGGTTGCCGACTCCGGAGCCGCCGTACGTGTCTGCATCCGTATTGAGGATCTCATCCCAGCGTCCGGTGGCCGGCAGGCCGACGCGGTAGTCGCCGTGCGGGTTGCCCGCGAAGTTCATGATGCAGGCGATGACATCGCCGTCGGCATCCCGGCGGAGGAACGACACCACGTTCTGCGCGGCGGCGCCGCCGTCGATCCACTCGAAGCCCGTCGAATCGTTGTCGAGCGCCCACAGGCTGGGGTTCTCGCGGTAGACCCTGTTGAGCGTGCCCACGAGGTCGAACAGCCCGCGGTGGCTCGGCTGGTCGAGCACCCACCAGTCCAGCCCGCGCTCCTCGCTCCACTCGGACTGCTGGCCGAACTCCTGGCCCATGAACAGCAGCTGCTTGCCGGGATGCGCCCACATGAACGCGAGGTAGGCGCGCACGTTCGCGAGCTTCTGCCAGTGGTCTCCGGGCATCTTGCTGAGCAGGGATCCCTTGCCGTGCACGACCTCGTCGTGGCTGATCGGCAGCATGAAGTTCTCGCTGAACGCATAGAGGAACGAGAACGTGATCTCGCCGTGGTGGTACGACCGGTACATCGGGTCCTCCTGCATGTACTGCAGGGAGTCGTGCATCCAGCCCATGTTCCACTTGAAGCCGAAGCCCAGGCCACCCGCCGAGGTCGGCGCTGTGACGCCGCCCCAGCTCGTCGACTCCTCGGCGATCATGACGACGCCCGGGTTGCGCTTGTACGCCGTCGCCGTCGCCTCCTGCAGGAAGGAGATCGCCTCGAGGTTCTCGCGGCCGCCGTGGATGTTGGGCTCCCACTCGCCCTCCTCGCGGGAGTAGTCGAGGTAGAGCATCGACGCGACGGCGTCGACTCGGAGGCCGTCGACGTGGAACTCCTCCAGCCAGTACAGCGCGTTCGCGACCAGGAAGTTGCGCACCTGCCGCTGACCGAAGTCGAAGACGAGCGTTCCCCAGTCCTTCTGCTCTCCGCGGCGCGGATCGGGGTGCTCGTAGAGCGGTGCGCCGTCGAAGTTGGCGAGAGCCCACTCGTCCTTGGGGAAGTGGCCGGGCACCCAGTCCATGAGCACGCCGATGCCGGCCTGGTGCAGCCGGTCGATGAGGTAGCGGAGGTCGTCCGGGTGACCGTAGCGGCTGGTCACGGCGTAGTATCCGGTGACCTGGTAGCCCCACGACCCGCCGAACGGGTGCTCGGCGAGCGGCATGAACTCCACATGGGTGAAGCCGAGCTCGTTGACGTACTCGATCAGCTGGTCGGCCGCCTCGCGATAGCCGAGGCCTGGGCGCCACGAGCCGAAGTGGATCTCGTAGACGCTCATCGGGTCGTTGTGCACGTCGTGGGCCGCGCGGTGCGCCATCCACTCACCGTCGGACCAGGAGTAGTCGGACGTGCCGATGACGGATGCCGTGGCCGGAGGAACCTCGGTGTACCGCGCCATCGGGTCGGCGCGGCGCACCCACTCGCCGGACTGCGTCAGGATCTCGAACTTGTACGCGCTTCCGGGATGCAGGTCGGGGACGAAGATCTCCCAGACGCCGGATCCGCCCATGCTGCGCATCGAGTGCTGGGTCCCGTCCCAGCTGTTGAAGTCGCCGATGACGCGCACCGCACGGGCGCGGGGCGCCCAGACCGTGAACGAGGTGCCCTTCGTCGAACCGGTGACGCCGAGGTGGTCGCGGTAGTGCGCCCCCAGCACGTCCCACAGGCGCTCGTGGCGGCCCTCACCGATGAGGTGCAGGTCGAGTTCCCCGATGGAGGGCAGGTAGCGGTACGGATCGTCGGCGAGCCACTCGGAACCGTCGGAGTAGCGCGTCTCGAGGCGGTAGTCCTGGGGACCGACGATGCTGACGCCCTGCCAGATGCCGTGGCCGATGTGCGCGAGCTCGATCCTGGCGTCGCTCTGGAGCACCGCCTGGACCTCGGACGCGAGGGGCCGCAGGGCGCGGATGACGGTGACGGGGTCGCTCACTCCCGGCGCGTCGACGAGGTGCTGCCCGAGCACGGAATGCGGATCGAAGTGGCTGCCCGCTGCCAGCGTCGCCAGCAGCTCGGGGGAGAGCTCTGGCAGGTCGATCGCCTTGGAACTGTCGTCGCGCGTCATGCTTTCGATCCCTTCGATCGTACGGCCGCGATCGGCGCGGGTCGGACGTGCAGAATGTGCACGGGTGTCGTGAAGGCGTCGAGGCGCACGTAATTGTGGGCGCCCCACGTCCACTCGGCGCCGGTGACGAGATCGACGACGGAGAACTCGGCATCCGCCTGCAGCCCGAACGCGGTCGGGTCGAGGTGGACCGTGGTCTCGCGCACCGAATGCGGGTCGACGTTGGCCACGACGATGATGGAGTCCGCCCTGCCGTCGGCGGTGAAGCGCGCGTCGAGATGCTTCGAGTACACGAGCACCGCATCGTCGTCGCTGCCGTGGAAGCGGATGTTGCGGAGCTGGCCCAATGCGGGATGCTGCGCACGGATGCCGTTGAGCATCCCGAGGAAGAGGGCGAGCGAACGCTCGGCCTTCTCGGCCCCGGCGAAGTCGCGTGGCTTGTACTCGTACTTCTCGTTGTCGATCGCCTCTTCCGCTCCGGGCCGGGCGACGGCCTCGAAGAGCTCGAATCCCGCGTAGACGCCCCACGTGGGCGCTGCGGTCGCGGCGATCGCGGCCCGGATGGTGAACGCGGCCGGTCCGCCGAACTGCAGGTACTCGGTGAGGATGTCCGGCGTGTTCACGAAGAGATTCGGACGCAGGAAGTCGGCCGTGGTCGTGGCGAGGCCGCCGAGGAACTCCTCGAGCTCCTCCTTGGTGTTGCGCCAGGTGAAGTACGTGTACGACTGCTGGAAGCCCACCTTCGCCAGCGCCTGAAGGAGCGCCGGCCGCGTGAACGCCTCGGCCAGGAACACGACGTCCGGATGCTCGGCGTTGACGGTGCCGATGATCCACTCCCAGAAGTCCAAGGGCTTCGTGTGCGGGTTGTCGACGCGGAAGATGCGCACCCCCTGCGCGATCCAGTGCCGGAGGATGCGGAGCGATTCCTGGCGGATGCCCTCCGGGTCGTTGTCGAAGTTGATCGGGTAGATGTCCTGGTACTTCTTCGGCGGGTTCTCGGCGAAGGCGATCGTGCCGTCGGGGAGCGTGGTGAACCACTCGGGATGCTCGGTGACCCACGGGTGGTCCGGCGATGCCTGCAGGGCGAAGTCGAGGGCGAGCTCGAGTCCGACCTCGCGTGCCTTGCCGAGGAAGTAGCGGAAGTCGGCGAGGTTCCCGAGATCGGGGTGGATGGCGTCGTGGCCGCCCTCCGCGGAGCCGATCGCCCACGGCGAGCCCGGATCGTGCGGTCCGGCGTCGAGGGTGTTGTTCGGTCCCTTGCGGTACGAGCGGCCGATCGGGTGGATGGGCGGCAGGTAGAGCACGTCGAATCCCATCGCCGCGACGGCGGGCAGCCGCTTCGCCGCTGTGCGGAACGTCCCGCTCTTCCAGGAGCCGTCCGCGAGCTTCTTCGCCCCCTCCGACCGCGGGAAGAACTCATACCAGGATCCGCGACCGGCGCGCGTGCGCTCCACCCGGATGACGTGTTCGGCGGAGTGCGTCTGGAGGCTCGCGAGCGCATGGCGCCGGGCGATCTCGTGCAGGCGGGCATCCGACGTCACGGCATGGCGGGCGTCGACGGACTGGGCCGGATCCCGCAGCTTCTTGGCGGCGGCGTTCAGGAGCCTGCGGTCGGAGGTCGGGCGAGCCCTGTCCGCACCGGCACGGGCGAGGAGCTCGGCGCCGATCGTGAACATGAGCTCGACGTCGACACCGGCGGGGATCTTGAGGTCCGCGTTGTGCACCCAGGTCTCGAAGTCGTCGGCGAAGGCGCGAACGCGCCACGTCCACTCACCCACCTGGTCCAGGAGGACCTGCGCCTCCCAGCGGTCGGTGCCCGCAGCGAGCGGTCCCATGCGATGCACGGCCGTGGTGCCGGAGGGGTCGGTGATGACGAGATCGACGCCGATCAGGTCGTGCCCCTCGCGGAACGCCGTGGCGCGGAACGGCACCACCTCTCCGGCGAACGCCTTCGCCGGCCAGAGATCGTCGGTGATCTTGGGTGACAGGTCGAAGACGGGGATGCGACCTGCTTGCGGTGTCGTGTGGCTCACACTCCGACCGTAGCGCCCCGGGCCTCGCACCGTGAGCCCCTTGCGTTTACACGTCGGTCACATGCTCGTCGTAGGGTAGGCGCGTGAAGGCCATCCGCAAGTTCACCGTCCGTGCCGTCCTCCCGGAACGCCTGGCCGCGCTCGAAGCGCTCGCAGGCAACCTGCGCTGGTCATGGCATGAGCCGACGCGTCGCCTGTTCGAACGCATCGATCCCGCCGTGTGGCGCGCCGTCGGTCACGACCCGATCGCCCTCCTCGGGGAGGTCGGGCGGGAGCGCCTCGACGCGCTCGCCGCGGACGACGGCTACGTCGGCTGGGCCAACGAGCTGCGGGATGACCTGTCGCGTTACCTCGAGGAGCCGCGCTGGTACCAGCACCTCGATGGCGACAAGCCGGCCCGGATCGCGTACTTCTCGCCGGAGTTCGGAATCGCGGCGACGCTGCCGCAGTATTCGGGTGGCCTCGGCATCCTCGCCGGCGACCACCTGAAGAGCGCGTCCGATCTCGGCATCCCGCTCGTGGCCGTCGGCCTGTTCTACAAGGCCGGCTACTTCAAGCAGGCGATCTCGCCAGAGGGCTGGCAGCTCGAGAGCTATCCGGCCCTCGACCCGGACGGCCTCCCGCTCGCCGTGCTGCGGCGCGCCGACCGCTCGCCCGTGCAGATCTCGCTCGCGCTCCCGGATGGCGGCGCCCTGCACGCCCGCATCTGGCAGGCCGCCGTCGGGCGGGTGCGACTCCTCCTGCTCGACACCGACATCCCCGAGAACAGCGACGACCTGCGCCAGGTGACCGACCGGCTGTACGGCGGCGGGGGAGAGCACCGCCTGCTCCAGGAGATCCTGCTCGGCATCGGCGGCGTCCGTGCCGTCACGGCGTGGGCCGAACTGACCAGGTCCGAGCCGCCGGAGGTGTTCCACACCAACGAGGGTCACGCCGGGTTCCTCGGGCTGGAGCGCATCGCGGGCCTCATCGGCGACGGCCTCGCGTTCTCCGAGGCGCTCGAGGTGGTGCGGGCCGGGACCGTCTTCACGACCCACACGCCCGTGCCGGCCGGCATCGACCGGTTCGACGTTGCGCTCATCACCCGGTACTTCTCCACCGACCTGCTGCCCGGCGTCGAGATCGACGACGTCCTGGAGCTCGGGGCTGAGTCCTACGCCGGCGGCACCGCCGACGTGTTCAACATGGCCGTCATGGGACTGCGGCTGGCCCAGCGGGCCAACGGCGTGTCCAAACTGCACGGCCAGGTGAGCCGGGGCATGTTCTCGGGCCTCTGGCCGGGGTTCGACCCCGCCGATGTCCCCATCGGTTCGGTCACCAACGGCGTCCACGCCCCGACGTGGACCAACCCGCGCCTGCTCGACCTCGCCGAGCACACATTCGGCACCGCGGACACGACGTCGGTCGACTGGTCGTCCGATGCCCTGTCCGACCTCGACCTCTGGTCCGTCAGGAACGCCATGCGGGCCGACCTCGTCGAGGACGCCCGCGACCGGACGTCGCGGTCATGGCGCAGCCAGAACCCGACCGGTCCTCTTCCCGCGTGGACCACCGAGGTGCTCGATCCCGACGTGCTCACGATCGGCTTCGCCAGACGCGTCCCCACCTACAAGCGACTCACCCTCATGCTGCACGACCGCGACAGGCTCCGCGCGCTGCTCACGCATCCCGAGCGGCCGATCCAGATCGTCGTGGCCGGAAAGTCGCACCCAGCAGACGACGAGGGCAAGCGCCTCATCCAGGAGCTCGTGCGCTTCGCATCCGAGCCCGAGATCCGCGGCAGGCTCGTCTTCCTGCCCGACTACGACATCGCCATGGCGCAGACCCTCTACCCGGGTACGGATGTCTGGCTCAACAATCCCCTCCGGCCGCTCGAGGCCTGCGGGACGTCGGGCATGAAGGCGGCACTCAACGGCGTCCTCAACCTGTCGATCCTCGACGGCTGGTGGGATGAGTACTTCGACGGGGAGAACGGCTGGGCCATCCCGTCGGCCGATGTCTCCGACCACGCCGAGCGCGACCGTCGTGAAGCCGAGTCGATGTACGACCTCATCGAGCATGAGATCGCGCCGCGCTTCTACGACCGCGACCGCGACGGGATCCCGCGTGCCTGGATGCGCTCCATCCGGCACACGCTGACCACGCTCTCGCCGGAGCTGTCCGCCGACCGCATGGTGCGCGAGTACGTGCAGGCGCTGTACATCCCGGCTGCGGCTGCCGAGAAGGCGCTCTCGGCCGACCACTTCGACGGCGGCCGGCAGCTGGCGGCATGGCGGAAGAAGGTCGCAGCAGCCTGGCCGAAGGTGTCGGTGTCCCACGTCGAGTCCGGCGGCATGGCCTCCGTGCCGCACGTGGGTGACGAGCTGCACCTGCGCGCGCACATCGAACTCGGCGGCCTCGCGCCGGACGATGTGACCGTCGAGGCGGTCTACGGCCGCAGCGGCGAGGGCGACGAGATCACCGACGTGCAGACCCTCGCGCTCGCGCCTGACACACCGGCCGAGCCGGGCAAGCCGCTGCTGTTCACGGGAACCCTGAAGCTCGGGCGGGCCGGGGCGTTCGGCTACACCGTGCGGGTGGTGCCGCACAACGACCTCATGGCGGCCTCGGCGGATCTCGGGCTCATCGCGACGGCCGGCTAACGGCTGGGAGAGGCTACCGGGCGATCGGCGCGAAGATCGCGGCCGTGACGCCCGCCAGCGCGTCCGGCGCCAGCTCGATGTCGAAACCGCGTCGGCCGCCCGACACGAAGACGGTGTCGAACAGGATCGCCGTCTCGTCGACGACCGTCGTGAGCGGAGTCTTCTGCCCGATCGGGCTGATGCCGCCCACGACGTAGCCGGACTTGCGCTCGGCGACCTTCGGGTCGGCCATCTGCGCCCTGCTGCCGCCGACGGCCGCGGCGAGGGCCTTGAGGTCGAGCATCCCGACCACGGGCACGACGGCCACGACGAGGGCTCCGTCGACCTCCGCCACGAGGGTCTTGAACACACGCTCGGGGTCCAGGCCGAGCTTCTCGGCCGCCTCCATCCCGAAATTCGTCGAGCGCGGATCGTGATCGTAGACGTGAGGTGTGAAGGCGATGCCCGCTGCCGTCAGGGCGAGCGTCGCCGGCGTTCCCGGTGCATCCGTCGATCGGGCCATCGGTCAGTCGTGGGCCCGGTAGAGCTGCATCGAGGTGGCGGAGACGGCCAGTTCCTGGCCGGGAACGAACTCGATTCCCCGGTCGTCGAGGGTGTCGTCAGACGAGTCCCAGAGCAGCGTGTAGCCCGCGACGCCCTCATGTTCGGGAAGCGTCACCGAGGTGTCCTCCTCCAGGCCGTGGATGACGAGGAGGATGCGGTTGAACTCCTCGTACTCCGGCGTCGATGCCGCGAGGTACTGCAGGGTGCGCTCGTCTGGCGAGTTCCAGTCCTCCTCCGACATCGACAGGCCCTCGTCGTTGAACCAGTCCATCTGGGACGCGCTCGGCACGGTCTCGCCGAACCGGCCGAAGTTCACGGGACGGAGGGCCGGATTCTCCCGGCGCAGACGGAGCAGCCGTTTCGTCACGGCGAACAGGTCCTTCTGCCACTGGGCGCGGTTCCAGCTCAGCCAGGTCAGCTCGCTGTCGTGGCAGTACGCGTTGTTGTTCCCGCGCTGCGTGCGGCCGTACTCGTCGCCGGCCGTGAGCATCGGCACGCCGGCCGAGAGCAGGAGGGTGCCGAGCAGGTTGCGCATGGCGCGGCGCCGGGTGTCGAGGATGACGGGGTCCTTGGTGTCGCCCTCGACGCCGTGGTTGAACGAGTTGTTGTTGCCGCTTCCGTCCCGGTTGTTCTCGCCGTTGCCCTCGTTGTGCTTCTCGTTGTACGCCGTGAGATCGGCGAGGGTGAAGCCGTCGTGCGCCGTGATGAAGTTCAGGGACGCGAGCGGCCCGCGCTCCTGCGAGAAGGTGTTCGCCGACCCGGCGAGCCTGGCGGCGAACCGGCCGATGCCGCTGCCGGCCGATCCGGTCGCGCGCGCGCGGGCGATGTCGCCGAGCCAGAAGTCGCGCATCCTGTCGCGGTAGCGGTCGTTCCACTCCGTCCAGCCGTCACCGAAGGCGCCGGTCTTCCAGCCGTCCGGGCCGATGTCCCACGGCTCGGCGATGAGCTTGCGCCGGCTCAGCACCGGGTCGTTCAGGATGCCCTGGAGCAAGGGGTGATCGGCGTGGAAGGCGAGGTCCTCTCCGCGGCCGAGCGTCACGGCCAGGTCGAAGCGGAATCCGTCGATCTGCACCTCCTCCGCCCAGTAGCGCAGGGAGTCGAGGACGAGCCGCACCGGAGCGTCCTGGCCGAAGTCGAGCGTGTTGCCGCATCCGGTGGTGTCGATGTACCCGCCGTGGGCGTCCTGGCGGTAGTAGCCGCGGTTGTCGATGCCGCGCAGGCTCGTGGTGGGGCCTCCGGGCCCCTCCTCCGCCGTGTGGTTGTAGACCACGTCGAGGATGACCTCGATGCCGCCCTTGTGCAGTGCCTTGACCATGCCCTTGAACTCGCGCAGGACGGCATCCGCTCCGGCTGACTGCGCCGCGTCGGACGCGTACGGTGCGTGCGGGGCGAAGAAGCCCAGGGTGTTGTAGCCCCAGTAGTTCTCCAGGCCCTGCTTGATGAGCCGCTGCTCGGAGGTGAAGGCGTGCACGGGCAGGAGCTCGACGGCCGTCACCCCGAGGTCCTGCAGTGCGGCGACGGATGCGTCGTGGGCGAGGCCGGCGTAGGTGCCGCGAAGCTCGGCCGGAACGGCGGGGTTGAGCTTGCTGAACCCCTTCACGTGCATCTCGTACACGACGGTGTGGTCGAGCGGTGTCTTCGGAGCCTCGATTCCCTGCCAGTCGAACTCGTCGTCCACGACGACGGAACGCCAGCTGGATCCAGCCCGTGTGACGCCGCGGCCGTACGGGTCGAGGAGGAACCGCTCGGGATTGAAGGCGTCCTGCGGCGTCGATGGGCCAGTCGTGCGGATGGCGTAGTGGCGGCCGGGGGAGAGGCTGCGGGTTCGGGCGGACCAGATGTCGCCGTCGCGGGTCATCGGCACGGTCTTGTAGACCCAGTTGGGATCCGTGTTGTCGAAGAGGCAGAGTTCCATGGACTCCGCCGTCGCGGACCAGACGCGCAACTCGCCGCCGTGCGAGGTCATCCGGATGCCGAGGGGGGCAGAGGACCGGCCAGGAGTCATGCGATCTACAGTAGTTCTCATGGCGGTGTACCTGGACCACGCGGCGACCACGCCGATGCTGCCCGAGGCGGTCGCCGCATTCGTCGATGCCATGCAGGTGGTCGGCAACCCCGCGTCGATCCACAGCCAGGGCCAGAACGCCAGGCGGATGCTGGAGGAGGCGCGCGAGCAGGTGGCGCGGACGCTGGGCTGCGACCCCATCGAGGTCGTCTTCACGGGCAACGGCACGGAGGCGATCAACCTCGCGATCAAGGGGCTGTTCTGGTCGAGGCCGGGGGAGCGCATCCTCGTGCCCGGCGGTGAGCACCACGCCACCATCGACACCGTCGAGTGGCTCGAGAAGCACGAGGGCGCTGTCGTGGAGTGGCTGCCCCTGGATGAGCTGGGCCGTGTGCGTCTCGACGCCCTCGACGACGCCCTCGGCGTCGATCCGTCGTCCGTCGCGCTCGTGACGATGCTGTGGGCCAACAACGAGGTGGGCACCATCCAGCCCGTCGCGGAGATCGCGGCCATCGCGGCGGCCCACGGTGTGCCGCTCCACCTCGACGCCGTCGCCGCGTACGGCCATGTGCCCGTCGACTTCGCCGCGTTGCGGGCGGCATCCGGCGCGCGAGGCGGCACCGGGCTCGTCGCCCTCAGCGTGTCGGCTCACAAGATCGGCGGACCGGTCGGCATCGGCGCACTCGTGCTCAGCCGTTCCGCGACGCTCGAGCCGCTCATCCATGGCGGAGGACAGCAGCGGCAGGTGCGGTCGGGCACCCAGGATGTGGCGGCCGCCGTCGCGTTCGCCGCTGCGGCAGCGGTCGTCGTGCCCGACCTCGACCGGGAGGCGGCGCGACTCGGCGCCCTCCGCACCCGTCTCGTCGACGGCGTCGTGGCTGAGATCCCCGGCGTCACCGTGAACGGGGACCCCGACCCCGGGGGCCGGCTTCCCGGTACGGCGCACTTCGCCTTCCCGGGCGCCCAGGGCGACTCCCTGCTGTTCCTGCTCGACGCCGCCGGCGTCTCGGTGTCAACCGGTTCGGCGTGCCAGGCGGGCATCCCCGAACCGTCGCACGTGCTGATCGCCATGGGCCGCGACGACGAGACGTCACGGGGTGCGCTCCGGGTGACGCTCGGACGGACCACGACGGAGGACGACGTCGACCGTCTCCTGGCCGCTCTGCCGGCTGCATACGCGCAGGCGGCGCGGGCCGGGCTCGCCGAGCGTGCGACGTCGTTCGACCGGTAGGCGTCGGCTCCGCCGCTCCAGTAGCCGGTTCCGCCGTTGGTCGAGTAGCGCCCGACCGCCGTTGGTTGAGTAGCGCCCGGCGGAGTCGGCCGCGTATCGAGACCACCACCTGATGCCTTGGTTTCCTGCGCTGAGGATGGGGCGTAGCCGCTGTCCGCCGGGCGGTATCGGCGTCTCCTCCACAGCTGTCGGGACGGTGCTGGTTGTGCACAGTCTGTGGATAAGAAACCCCGATCAGCGGTTGCTTTGACGGGGTTCCAGTGTCG
>JBEVEO010000172.1:0-28794 GCA_040512695.1 Leifsonia sp.
GGAACTGCAGGCTCCCTACGACCTCGTCGTCGAGGTCGCCGAGACCGGCAAGCTCCCCGTCGTGCTGTTCACCGCCGGGGGAGTCGCGACTCCGGCCGACGCGGCCATGATGATGCAGCTCGGCGCCGACGGAGTCTTCGTCGGATCCGGCATCTTCAAGTCGGGCAACCCCGCCCAGCGTGCGGCTGCCGTCGTCAAGGCGACCACGTTCTACGACGACCCGGCGATCATCGCCGAGGTCTCCCGTGGACTCGGCGAGGCCATGGTCGGCATCAACGTGAGCGACCTCGCGGCCCCGCACCGTCTCGCCGAGCGCGGCTGGTAGGGAGTGGCGGCGCCCGTTCCCACCGCGCCGGTCGGCGTCCTCGCGCTCCAGGGGGACTTCCGTGAGCACGTCAACGTCCTGAGGACCCTCGGTGCGGATGCCGTGACCGTGCGGCGTCCGGAGGAGCTGGCCGCCGTCTCGGGGCTCGTCATCCCCGGAGGCGAGTCGAGCGTCATGGACAAGCTCGCGCGGGCCTTCGGCCTGGCCGAGCCGCTGCGCGCTGCGATCCGCGACGGTCTGCCGGTCTACGGAACCTGCGCGGGCCTCATCATGCTCGCCGACACGGTGCTCGACGCCATCCGCGGTCAGGAGAGTCTCGGCGGCCTCGACGTCGCCGTGCGGCGCAACGCCTTCGGGTCGCAGACGCACTCCTTCGAGACCGATATCGACGTGCCCGTGCTCGGCGGAGAGCCGATGCACGCCGTCTTCATCCGCGCCCCCATCGTCGAATCGGTGGGGGAGCGGGCGAGAGCGCTGGCCACCCTCCCCGACGGGCGCTGCGTCGCGGTGGCGCAGGGCAACCTGCTCGGCACCTCGTTCCACCCCGAGGTCACGGGGGACTACCGCTTCCACGAGTACTTCCTGCGCACGGTCGCCGAACGCGGCTGATCGGCCGGCTCGGCTGGCGGACGAGCGGGCGTCATCCGCCTGCTGATCCGGCCGGCCGGGAGCTTGTCCCCGCGCGGCCGGAGGCGCGAGTATGAATGGGCCATGAGAGCCCTCCTCGCCGACCTCCCCGACCGTCCCGTGCCGGTGGTGTCGTGACGCGCTACGTCGCGCTGCTGCGCGGGGTCAACGTCAACGGCATCACCATCCGCTCGGCGGACCTCGCCGAACTCTTCCGGACGCTGGGCTTCACCGAGGTGCGCACGGTCCTGGCCAGCGGCAACGTCCGGTTCGACGCCGACGCGACCGATGGCGCCGGTCTCAAGGCGCGGATCGAGTCGGCTCTGGGGGAGCGATTCGGCTACGAGGCGTGGATCGTGCTCGTGACGGAGGAATCGCTGGCGGCCGTCGTCGATGCGTTCCCCTTCGACGACGGCCGGGACGGATGGCATCCCTACGTCATGTTCGGCTCCGACGACGCCGTCCTGGCCGAACTCCTCGCCGCCCGTGACGGCCTGGATCCCGTCGACGACGTGATCGAGCCGGGCTCCCACGTCATCTACTGGCACAACCGCCGCGAGGTGGGAGTCGACAGCCCGTTCTCGAAGCTCGCCGGCAAGGCGAAGTACCGGTCGACGACCACGAACCGCAACCTGCGCACCCTGCGGAAGCTCCTGGCCTGACGGCCCCGTGGCTCGGGGCGATGTTCGAGGCCGCCCGGACGGCACGGCTGGATCGCGGGTGCGGAGACGATGGGTAGAATCGAAGCCATGTCAGGGCATTCCAAGTGGGCAACGACCAAGCACAAGAAGGCGATCATCGACTCGCGTCGCGCCAAGTCGTTCGCCAAGTTGATCAAGAACATCGAGGTCGCAGCGAAGATCGGCGGCCCCGACCTCTCGGGTAACCCCACCCTCGTCGACGCCATCCAGAAGGCGAAGAAGACCTCCGTACCGAACGACAACATCGACCGCGCCGTCAAGCGCGGGGCGGGCCTCACCGGCGAGTCCGTCGACTACACGACGATCATGTACGAGGGCTACGGCCCGAACGGCGTCGCGATGCTCATCGAGTGCCTCACGGACAACAAGAACCGGGCAGCCGCCGACGTGCGCACCGCGGTGACCCGCAACGGCGGCACCATGGGCGACCCGGGAAGCGTCGCGTACAACTTCCACCGCAAGGGCCTCATCGTCGTCGCCCACTCCGAGGGCCTCACCGAGGACGACGTGCTGATGGCCGTGCTCGACGCCGGCGCCGAGGAGGTCACCGACGAGGGCGAGACCTTCGAGGTCATCACCGAGCCGAGCGAACTCGTCGCCACGCGCACCGCCCTGCAGGAGGCCGGGATCGACTACGACTCGGCCGATGTCGCCTTCGTCCCGAGCCTCAAGATCGAGGTCGACGCCGAGACCGCCCGCAAGGTGTTCCGGCTCATCGACGCCCTCGAGGACTCCGACGACGTGCAGAACGTGTACACCAACCTCGACCTGAGCGCCGAGGCGCAGGCCGAGCTCGAAGCCGACGAGTAGCGGCGCCGTGCGGGTGCTCGGCGTCGACCCCGGCCTGACCAGGTGCGGTGTCGGCGTCGTCGACGTCGCGCCCGACCGCACCGCGAAGCTCGTCGACGTGATCGTCATCCGGTCATCCGTCGACCTGCCGATCGAGCAGCGGCTGGCGCACATCGCCGCCGGCATCGAGGCGATCCTCGACGAGCACCGGCCGCAGACGGTCGCGCTCGAACGGGTCTTCGCTCGCAGCGACGTCTCGACCATCATGGGGACCGCGCAGATCTCCGGAGTGGCCATGTACCTGGCCGCCAAGCGTGCGCTGCCCGTCGCGCTGCACACGCCCAGCGAGGTCAAGGCCGCCATCACCGGCTACGGCCGGGCGGACAAGAAGCAGGTGGGGGCCATGGTCGCCCGCATCCTCGGCCTCGATTCCATCCCGAAGCCCGCCGATGCCGCGGATGCGCTCGCGCTGGCCCTGTGCCACGCCTGGCGATCCGGTACGCCGGGAGCGCCGACGGGATCCGGGGCACTCACGCCCGCCCAGGAGGCGTGGCGCGCCGCGGAGCGCAGCGCGGCGACGTCGGCGGGCGCCCGTAGGCTGAGCCGGTGATCTCCTCCCTCCGCGGCACCGTCCTCTCCGCCCTCGGCGGCACCGTCGTGCTCGAGGTCGGCGGGGTCGGCCTCTCCGTGCTCACGACACCGGCAGCGGCGCTCTCCGTGCGCATCGGAGACGAGGCCCGCCTGCTCACGACGCTCGTCGTCCGCGAGGACTCGCTCACCCTGTTCGGATTCCCGACCGCCGAGGAGCTCAGCGTCTTCGAGGTGCTCATGGGCGTGACCGGCGTCGGCCCGAAGTCGGCGCTCGGCGTGCTCGCCGTGCTCACGCCCGACCAGATCGCACGCGCCGTCGCGACCGAGGACGACGCCGCCTTCCGCAAGGTCAGCGGCATCGGGCCCAAGACCGCGAAGCTCATCGTGCTCTCCCTCACGGGCAAGGTGCTCGTCGCGCCCGGTTCTGCGACGACGGCGGCCCCCGTCGCGGCTCCGTCGAGCATCTGCTACAGCGTGCTGGCCGCGCTCGTCGGGCTGGGCTGGTCGGAGCGCGTCGCCGCCCAGGCCGTCGACGACGTCCTCGTCGAGTCACCGGATGCGACCGTCCCGATCGCGCTGCGGCTCGCCCTGTCGCGGCTCGGCCCCGCCACCCAGTCCGGAAGCCGGTCATGACCGACATCGACCTCACCAACCCCGAACTCGAGTCCGAATCGGAACTCGCCTTCGAGGGCGCCCTCCGGCCGCGATCGCTCGGAGAGTTCGTCGGCCAGACCAAGGTGCGCGGGCAGCTTCAGCTGCTCCTCACCGCGGCCACGATGCAGCAGCGCACCCCCGACCACATCCTCCTGGCCGGCCCTCCCGGCCTCGGCAAGACCACGCTCGCCATGATCGTCGCCCACGAGGCCGGCCGGCCGCTGCGCATGTCGAGCGGTCCGGCCATCCAGCACGCCGGCGACCTGGCTGCCGTGCTGAGTTCGCTGGTCCCCGGCGAGGTGCTCTTCATCGACGAGATCCACCGCATGGCCCGCTCGGCGGAGGAGATGCTCTACCTCGCCATGGAGGACTTCCGCATCGACATCATGGTGGGCAAGGGAGCCGGAGCGACCTCGGTTCCGCTCGACCTCGCGCCGTTCACGCTCGTCGGGGCCACAACGCGGTCGGGACTGCTGCCGAACCCGCTCCGCGACCGCTTCGGGTTCACCGCGCACCTCGAGTTCTACGCCGACGACGAACTCGAGCAGGTCCTCTCCCGTGCCGCCCGGCTGCTCGACCTGTCGATCGACCGCGATGCCGTCCGGGAGATCTCCGGCCGTTGCCGCGGAACGCCGCGCATCGCGAACCGGTTGCTGCGCCGTGTGCGCGACTACACGCTCGTCCACACGGCGTCCGGCATCGCCGACGTCGTGTCGGTTCGGGCTGCCCTCGACCTCTACGAGGTCGACTCGCTCGGCCTCGACCGACTGGACCGCCAGGTCATGATGACCATGCTGCAGCGCTTCGGCGGCGGCCCCGTCGGCCTCAACACGCTCGCCGTCTCGGTAGGCGAGGAGGCCGAGACCATCGAGTCGGTCGTCGAGCCGTTCCTCGTGCGGATCGGACTCATCACGCGCACCCCGCGGGGCCGCATGGCGACCGCTGAGGGGTGGCGCCATTTCGGCCTCAGGCCGGCCGGAGCCTCCCCGACGCTCGATGACCTATAATTCCAGTTGGCCCAGTAGTAATCCCGCGCCAATCGGGTGCGGTTGAGGGGCCCATTCCGGAAGGCTTTCCCCGTTGGATCCGATCACACTCATCATGCTCGCCGTTCTGGCGCTGCTCATCTTCTTCATGTTCCGCAACAGCCGTAAGCGCTCCAAGGACCAGGCCAACCTGCAGTCCACGATCGTTCCCGGTGCCAAGGTCATGACCAACTTCGGTGTCTACGGCACGATCCTGTCGATCGACGAGGAGGAGAACGAAATCCTCCTCGAGTCGACCCCCGGGACCGTGCTCGCCGTGCACCGTCAGACGGTCGCCCGCGTCGTCACCCCCGCGGAGACCTCGACCGCCGTCGAGGCGCCTCACGACGAGCTCACCTCCGAGCCCGAATTCGGTGAGCGCGTCGAGGACACGTCGACCGACGGCCCCACCGTCGTCGGAGACATCGACGTCGACGGCGTCGACCCCAAGAAGAACTCGAACGACTGACAACCTCCCTCCCCACGCGCTCGGGTCGAGGCTGACCCGAGCGCGCTCGAAAGAAAGCTGAGTTCACTCGGTGGCAAAGTCGACACCCGTCAAGAAGGCGTGGCGGTCCCTCTCGTGGCTGGGGGCTCTCGTCCTCGCGCTCGTCGCGATCAATACCGCAGCAGTCATCTGGGGCGGTGGATCCTGGACACCGAAGCTCGGACTCGATCTCGAGGGCGGCACGCAGATCATCCTCGCGCCGAAGCTCGAGACCGGTCAGACCGTCACCGATGAGCAGCTGAACCAGGCCGTCTCGATCATCCGCCAGCGTGTCGACGCCTCCGGCGTGTCCGAGGCCGAGATCAGCACCCAGGGCGGCAACAACATCGTCGTCGCCATCCCGGGTGCTCTGGATGACGAGACCCGCCAGCGCATCGAGTCCTCATCCAAGCTCGAGCTGCGTCCCGTGCTGCTGACCGGTGCCCCGACGGACCAGTCGGTGGGGGAGTCGGCGACACCGACCCCCAGCCCGACCGAGGACCTGCGCAGCACGCCGACCGTGAGCCCGACGAACGGCTCCGACCTCAACTGGATCACTCCGGCGCTGCAGCAGGAGTACGACGACTTCGAGTGCTCGTCGGATGCCGCAGGCACGACGAACGCCGCTCCGGCCGACGAGCCGCTCGTCACCTGCGACACGGCCGGCCAGGTCAAGTACCTCCTCGGCCCGGTCGAGGTCGACGGTGCGGACATCAAGGACGCCACCAACGGCCAGGAGACCAACAGCCAGGGCGCGTCGACGGGCCGCTGGGTCGTCAACCTCGTCTTCAACGACCAGGGCACGCAGGACTTCGCCAAGGTCAGCGAGCGGCTGTACGGGCTGAAGGCGACCCCGCCGCTCGACCAGTTCGCCTTCGTCATCGACGGCCAGGTGCTGTCGGCCCCGTCCATGAACGGCGTCATCACCGACGGCAAGCCGTCCATCTCTGGCAGCTTCGACCAGGCCTCGTCCAAGGCCCTCGCCGACCAGCTCAAGTTCGGCGCACTTCCGATCAGCTTCACGGTGCAGTCGTCCGAGACGATCACGGCCACCCTGGGCTCGGCGCAGCTGTTCATCGGCCTCATCGCCGGCCTCATCGGACTGCTGCTGGTGTTCGCCTACACGCTGTTCCAGTACCGACTGCTCGGCACCGTGACCATCGCATCGCTCATCGTCGCCGGCATCATCACGTACCTGTCGCTCTGCATCCTGTCCTGGTACCAGGGCTACCGGCTCTCCCTCGCCGGCGTCGCCGGCGTGATCGTCGCCATCGGCTTCACGGCCGACTCGTTCATCGTCTACTTCGAGCGCGTCCGCGACGAACTCCGCGAAGGCCGCGTGCTCGTGTCCGCCGTCGAGGCGGGATGGAAGCGCGCCCTGCGCACGGTGTACGCATCGAAGGCCACGAACCTGCTCGCCGCGATCGTGCTGTTCATCATCGCGGTCGGAAGCGTCAAGGGCTTCGCCGTCACCCTCGGACTCACGACCATCATCGACGTCATCATCGTCGTCCTGTTCACGCACCCGATGCTGCAGCTGCTCGCCCAGACGCGGTTCTTCCAGAGCGGCCACCCGCTCTCCGGCCTGGACCCGACGGCCCTCGGGGCGGTCTACCGCGGTCGCGCCGAGTTCCGGAAGCCCGTCGGCGTTCCGGCCGGCAAGGCGGCATCCAGCTCGCGTGAGGCGGCCAAGCGCCAGACCATCGCCGAGCGGAAGGCCGCAGAGCTCGCGGCTCTCGACGCCTCGGCGTCGAAGCCCGTCGAGACGGTCTCCGCCTCAACAGGCGGCACCGCGACCGCCGTCGCGACCAAGAACGCGACCACGACGTCGAAGGGCACCAGCTCCACGTCGAAGGGCACGAAGACCACCGCCAAGAAGAAGGCGGGCCCCACGTCGCCCGCCCGGAACAGCGATACGTCGAAGAACGGGAAGGAGTCCTGATGGCCAACCGTCTGACCACATTCGGTAACGATCTCTACACCGGGAAGCGCTCGTTCGGGTTCGTCCAGAAGCGCAAGATCTGGTTCATCATCGTGGGCGCCCTCGTGCTCGTGTCGATCCTCATCCCCGTCGTGCGCGGATTCAACCTCGGGATCGAGTTCCGCGGCGGTTCGCAGTTCCAGATCACCGGCGTGACCGACGCCACCCAGGAACCGGCGACGGAGGCGGTCGCCTCGGTCGTCCCCGACGCCGTCGTCCACACCACGATCGTCGGGAACGGCGCCGGGGTGCGCGTTCAGACCGACCAGCTCACCACGGCCGAGACGAAGGACGTCGCCACCGCCCTGGCCGACGCCTACGGCGTCAGCGAGGAGGACGTGTCGTCCTCGTTCATCGGACCGGTCTGGGGTGCCGACATCACGAGGCAGACCATCATCGGCCTCATCGTCTTCATCGTCCTGGCCGCTGTGGCCATGGCGCTGTACTTCCGCACCTGGAAGATGTCGCTCGCGGCCATCATCGCCCTCGTGGCCGACCTCGTGGTCACCAGCGGCGTCTACGGCGGAACCGGCTTCGAGGTGACACCGGCCGCCATCGTCGGACTGCTGACGATCCTCGCGTACTCGCTCTACGACACCGTCGTGGTCTTCGACAAGATCCGCGAGAACACGCAGGAGGATGTCGTCGAGACCAAGCGCACGTTCGCCGAGTCGGTCAACCTCGCCGTCAACCAGACCCTGGTGCGGTCGATCAACACGAGCGTCGTCGCAGCATTGCCCGTCGCGGCCATCCTGTTCATCGGCGCGTTCGCCCTGGGGGCCGACACGCTGCGCGACATCTCGCTCGCGCTGTTCATCGGAATCCTCGTCGGCACGTGGTCGACCGTCTTCCTCGCCGCGCCCCTGTACTCCCTGTTCCGGGAGCGCGAGAAGGGCATCCAGAAGCACGACGCCAAGGTGCGCGCCCTGCGCGAACGCGCCGCCGTGCAGCAGGAGTCGGCGGAGGAGATCACGGTTTGACGATCGTCGTCGTTCCCGTGGTCACGAAGCGGTCCCAGCAGCAGGGATAATTGAGCATCGGGACGGGAGGTGGCAGGGTGACTGATACCAACACGTCCTCCACCGCGTCCCTGCGCCGCCTGGTGCCGCGCATCTTCTCGAAGACGCAGCCGGTCGGTGCGGTGGACACGCTGATCCGCACCGTCCGGATGCATCATCCGAAGGCCGACCTCTCGATCATCGAGCGGGCGTACACGGTCGCCGAGAAGGCGCACTCCGGCCAGAAGCGGCGCAGCGGCGAGCCGTACATCACGCACCCGGTCGCCGTCGGCCAGATCCTCGCCGACCTCGGCATCGGATCGAAGACCGTGGCAGCCGCCCTGCTGCACGACACCGTCGAGGACACCGAATACACCCTCGACCAGGTGCGGGCCGACTTCGGCGACGAGATCGCGATGCTCGTCGACGGCGTCACCAAGCTCGACAAGGTCAAGTACGGCGACTCCACCCAGGCCGAGACCGTGCGGAAGATGATCGTCGCGATGTCGAAGGACATCCGGGTGCTGATCATCAAGCTCGCCGATCGCCTGCACAATGCGAGGACGTGGGGCTTCGTCCCGGCGGAGTCCGCAGCGCGCAAGGCCACGGAGACCCTCGAGATCTACGCGCCGCTCGCGCATCGGCTCGGCATCCAGGCCATCAAGTGGGAGCTCGAGGACCTGTCGTTCGCGGTGCTCTACCCCAAGATCTACGCCGAGATCGAGTCCCTCGTGCGCCAGCGCACCCCCGAGCGCGAGGAGTTCGTGCAGCAGGTCATCGATGCCGTCAACGGCGACCTGAAGGCGGACAAGATCCGGGGGAGCGTCGTCGGACGCCCGAAGCAGTACTACTCGATCTACCAGAAGATGGTCGTGCGCGGCCGAGAGTTCGACGAGATCTACGACCTCGTCGGCATCCGCGTCCTGGTCAACTCCGTCCGCGACTGCTACGCCGTGCTCGGGTCGATCCACGCCCGTTGGACGCCGCTGCCCGGTCGGTTCAAGGACTACATCGCGACGCCGAAGTTCAATCTCTACCAGTCGCTGCACACGACGGTGCTCGGGCCGGCCGGACGGCCGGTCGAGATCCAGATCCGCACCCAGGAGATGCACCAGCGCGCCGAGTTCGGCGTCGCGGCGCACTGGATGTACAAGGAGCAGGTCAACGGCAAGTCGTCGGGACCGGGCCCCCAGAGCGAGAACGACATGGCGTGGCTGGCGCACATCTCGGACTGGCAGGCCGAGACCGAGGACCCGGGGGAGTTCCTCGACTCCCTGCGCTACGAGATCGGCGCCAAGGAGGTCTACGTCTTCACGCCCAAGGGCCGGGTCATCGGCCTGCCCTCCGATGCGACACCGGTCGACTTCGCGTACGCCGTGCACACCGAGGTGGGGCACCGCACGATGGGAGCGAAGGTCAACGGGCGCCTCGTGCCGCTCGAGTCGACCCTCTCCAGCGGTGACGTCGTCGAGGTCTTCACGTCGAAGAACCCGGACTCCGGCCCGAGCCAGGACTGGCTGAACTTCGTCAAGAGCCCCCGCGCCAGGAACAAGATCCGGCAGTGGTTCACCAAGGAGCGCCGCGACGAGGCGATCGAGCAGGGCCGGGATGCCATCGCCCGTGCCATGCGCAAGCAGAACCTGCCGCTGCAGAAGCTCATGAGCCAGGACTCGTTCGCCGAGGTCGCCGCCCAGCTGAAGTACGTCGACGTGTCAGCACTGTACGCGGCCGTGGGCGAGGGCCACGTGTCCACGCAGTCGGTGCTCGAGAAGGTCGTCGCCACGGTCCAGGCCGACACCGAGGTGGAGCCCAACGAGTTCTCGCTGCCGAGCAAGGGACGCACGCAGACGCTGCGCGACAGCGACTCCGGCGTTCTCGTGCGCGGCGCCCCCGACATCCTCGTCAAGCTCGCGCGCTGCTGCACCCCCGTGCCGGGTGACGACATCGTCGGGTTCATCACCCGCGGCCAGGGCGTGTCCGTGCATCAGGCCAACTGCCACAACGTGGCCGGCCTCATGAAGGAGCCCGAGCGCATGATCGAGGTGGAATGGGCGCCGACGTCGAAGAGCCTGTTCCTGGTCCAGATCCAGATCGAGGCCCTCGACCGCGCCGGACTGCTCTCCGACGTGACCCGGGTCCTCTCCGAGCACCACGTCAACATCCTCTCGGCCAACGTGTCGACCTCACGCGACCGCCTCGCGCTCAGCCGGTTCGTGTTCGAGATGGGCGACACCACGCACCTCGACCGGGTGCTCAACGCCGTGCGGCGCATCGAGGCCGTGTACGACGTGTACCGCGTCAGCGACGGCTGAGCCGGCCGCATCCAGCCGGCGTCGTGCGCTCCGGGCGAAGCTCAGGCCCGCTCGTCGGCGCAGCCGGGACACGGCGTCCTCCAGCGCTCCACGGTCGATCGCGACCAGTCGGGCGAGCACCGCGACGGCGTCGGCATCCGGCACGGCCGGGTCGCGGGCGATGTCGATCATGGTCCGGGTGAGCGTGGTCACGAGCGCTCCGCCGACCACCACGAACTCGTCGTCGTCGATGACGACCTCGCGCACGGCGAACCGGGTCGAGGTCTGGCGGTGCCTGGAGCGGATGTCGATGCTGAACTGGTGCCGGATGGGACCGACGGCCACGGCGCCGTGGATCCACGCCGCCGTGACGCGGTCGGCGATGTACCGGGCGGGCGCGACGCGGGCGATGACCGCTGCCCGGAGCCGCGAGTCGTCCGGCAGGTCGACCGGGCAGAACCCGCCGCCGAGCGGGAACAGCTCGCCGGCGAGCTTCGCGGCGTGCAGTTCGGCCAGGGGCAGCTCGTCGATGGAGAGTACATCGGGCAGGAGGCGTCGCATCCGCCCAGCCTGACGGCTGCCGCCGAAGCGCGGACGGCCCCGGTGCGATCTGTGCACCGGGGCCGTCCTGCGACTGCTGTGGACTACTGGCCGATGGCCTTCAGCCACGCCTTGCGCGTCTCGAGCGCCTCCGTGGCTGCTGCGATGGCGGCGGCGTCCTTCTTCGCCTTGGCATCCTCGAGGTCGGCCTCCAGCTTGGCGATCGCGTCGTTGAGCTGGCCCGCCAGACCCTCGGCACGGGCCTTGGTCTCGGGGTTGTTCCGCTTCCAGTGGTCGTCGTCGAGCTTGCGCACGGCGGTCTCGACCTTGCGGAGGCGGTCCTCGACGACCTTGACCTGGTCGCGGGGGACCTTGCCGATCTCGTCCCAGCGTCGCTGGATGGAGGTCAGTGCGGTGCGCGCCTTCGTGCGATCGGTCTCGGTCAGGATCGGCTCGGCCTCATCGAGGAGGGCGAGCTTCAGCGCGAGGTTGCCGGCGAACTCCTCGTTCTCCTGGGCGTCGACCTCGGCCTTCGCGCCGTAGAGCACGTCGCCGGCGGCCTTGAACCGGGCCCAGAGGGCGTCATCCTGCTTCTTGCCAGCCCGGCCGGCCAGCTTCCAGTCGTCGAGCAGTCCCCGGTAGGCGGGGATGCCGTCTGCGCCCTTGGGGGCGAGGGCCTCCGCCTTCTCGATGAGCTCCTGCTTGCGGGTGCGCACGTCGCGGTGCGCGGAGTCCAGGTCGGCGAAGAACGCCTTGCGGTGCTGCTCGATCGTCGTGCGGGCCGCGCGGAACCGCTTCCACAGCTCGTTCGCCTGACCCTTGGGGATGCGCGGGCCCTCCTGCTGGTGGGTCTGCCAGCGCGCGAACAGGGCGTCGAGCTCGGCCGTCGCCTGCTTCCACTGCGTCTTGGCCGGATCGGCTGCCGCGAGGGCCTCCGCAGCCTCGACGATCGCCGTGCGCTCGACGACGGCGGCCTCGGACGCCGCCTTCTCCTCGGCGCTCTGCGCCTCGGTGAGCTCGGAGACGGTGCCGCCGAGGGCATCCAGGCGCCTGGTCAGCGCGGCCAGGTCGCCGACGGCGTTGGCCGTGGAGATGGTCTTGCCGAGCGTCTCGACGGTGCGGGAGATGTCGACGGCCGGACCGCCGCGCTTGGCGCGCTGTTCGAGCAGGGTGACCTGCCCGGCGAGATCGGTGTACTTGCGCTCGAAGTAGGCGAGTGCCTCCTCGGGGGTTCCGTCGGGGAACTGGCCGACCTCCCGTTCGCCGTCAGCTTCGCGCACGAAGACCGTGCCCGATTCGTCGACGCGACCCCAGGGGTGCTCTTTCTCAGTTACCACGAGTTCCACCTTGTTCTTGGTACGGCGACCGGGCTCTGCGCCACGGATGCCGCGTTCGATCGGCCATCCATGACGGCCACAGCGGCATAAGCCTATTCCACGGCCCGACGGCCGGGAATCGGGACGGTGGGATCGACTACTGGACCGTGACGCCCGAGAGGGTCACCGGAACGGCGGGCAGGCCGTCCGTGGCGCCGCCCTGGACACCGGCGTCCGTGATCTGCGCCTTCAGCTGGTCGAGACCGCTCGTGACCTGGCCGATGACGCTGTACCCGCCTGCGGCATCCGACGGGATCGTGGTGTCCTCGTAGACGATGAAGAACTGGCCGCTCATGCTGTAGGCGTTGCCGGACTGACGGGCCATCGCGATCGTGCCGGCCGGGTAGACGTCGTCGGCGGGCGCATTCTCCACCGGACCGTAGCTGAAGCCGGGGTCCGTCGTGCCGTCGGCTCCGCCGCCGCACTGCAGCACGAAGAACCCGCCGGTGGTGAGGCGGTGGCAGCCGTTGCCCTCGTAGAAGCCGGCCTGGACCAGGCCGATCGTGGCGGCGACGGCCTGCGGGGCGGCAGCACCGTCGAGCGTGAAGCCGAGGTCGACGTCGTTGAGCTTCATCGAACCGGTCCAGGTACGACCCTCCGCGAGCGACACCGGGGGCACGTCGCCCGAGTTCTGGCCGGCCGACGCGGTCGGCGACGGCGTGGGGGTGGCCGATTCCGACGGGGTCGGCGCCGGGGTGCCCGGGCCGCCGTTGAAGTACGCGAGCTGCGCGCCGAGGGCCAGGACGGCGACGACCACGACGACGACCGATGCGATGACGTTGTCACGGCGGCGGCGCTTCACCCGGTGCTGGTGAACGCCCTGCCTGGCCTGATAGGCACGCAGACGCTGACGCGCTTCGCGTGCTTCCCGGTCCTGCCGATTGTTCGCTGCCACGGTGCTCCTCACGAATGAACTGCGCCGACTCTACGGGAGGTGCGTCGTCGCCGACAAAATGGCGTGCCGAAGAGTGTCGGCTCCGCCGATTACGCTGAGGGGATGACGGATGCCGGCCTCGGGTTGCGCGGCGGCGCGACGCCGCTCGCCGTGCGCATGCGACCCCGCAGCCTCGACGAGGTGGCCGGCCAGAAGCATCTCCTCACTCCCGGGTCGCCGCTCGTGGCCCTCGCGAGCGACAAGACGGGGGAGCGCGGAAGCGTCTCGGTCATCCTCTGGGGCCCTCCCGGCACCGGCAAGACCACATTGGCCCAGGCCATCGCCCACAGCTCCGGACGCCGGTTCGTCGAGCTCTCCGCCGTCTCGGCCGGCGTGCGCGACGTGCGCCAGGTCATGGACGAGGCGATGTCGACGCGCGACCTGTACGGAATCTCGACCGTGCTGTTCCTCGACGAGATCCACCGCTTCACCAAGGCGCAGCAGGATGCGCTGCTCCCGGGCGTCGAGAACGGCTGGGTCATCCTGGTGGCCGCCACCACCGAGAACCCGTCGTTCTCGGTCATCTCGCCGCTGCTCTCGCGCTCCCTCCTGCTCACGCTCGAGACGCTCAGCGACGATGACCTCGGCGTGCTGGTCGACCGGGCCGTCGCCGATCCGCGCGGCCTCGACGGCAAGGTCGAGCTCGACGACGAGGCGCGCGGTTCCATCATCCGTCTCGCATCAGGCGACGCCCGGCGCGCCCTCACGGCGCTCGAGGCGGCATCCGTGTCCGCCGTCTCGTCCACCACGGGCAAGAAGAAGCCCGTCATCACCGCGGAACTCGTGGCGCTGGCCGTCGACCGCGCGCTGCTGCGCTACGACCGCAACGGCGACGAGCACTACGACGTCATCAGCGCCTTCATCAAGTCGGTGCGCGGCTCCGATGTCGACGCCGCCCTGCACTACCTCGCCCGGATGATCGAGGCGGGCGAGGATCCCCGCTTCATCGCGCGCCGGATCATCGTGTCGGCATCGGAGGACATCGGCATGGCCGATCCCCAGGCGCTCGTCGTCGCCATCGCCGCCGCGGACGCCGTGCAGTACATCGGCATGCCGGAGGGACGCATCCCCCTGGCGCAGGCGGTCGTGCACCTCGCGACGGCCCCGAAATCGAATGCCGCGTACAACGGCATCAACGCGGCGATCGCCGACGTCAAGGCTGGGAAGATCGGCCGGGTGCCGAAGCCCCTCCGCGACGCCCACTACGCCGGCGCGAAGCGCCTCGGGCATGGAAAGGGCTACCGGTACCCGCACGACGACCCGATCGGCGTGGTGGAACAGCAGTACCTGCCGAACGAGCTGAAGGGCACGCGCTACTACGTGCCCACCGAGCACGGCAACGAGCGCGAGGTCGGCGCCCGCCTGGCCAAGCTGCTGCGGATCATCCGCGGGAAGTGAGCGCGCCGCTCGCCGGCCGTCGACGAACGCCGACGCCTCCGGTGTGTTAGGCTTTCGGAGGCCAAAGGCCCGATTTCCAAGCGCGGCTGCGAGGATGTCGGAGCTCGAGGGAACACGACCTGTAGCCGGTCATCTCCCGCGGCCGATCCCTCTGACTTCACCGGGCACTCCTGTGCGCCGGTATCGACTGTTTGAGATCTTCTTCATCTGAAAGGAAACCGTGTCTACCAAGTCACGTACCCGTAGCAAGACCCGCCTCTCGCGTGCACTGGGCATCGCCCTGACCCCGAAGGCCGCCAAGTACCTCGAGAAGCGTCCCTACGCTCCGGGCGAGCACGGCCGCACCAAGCGCAAGGCCGACTCGGACTACGCCGTGCGCCTCCGCGAGAAGCAGCGTCTGCGCGCCCAGTACAACATCCGCGAGGCGCAGCTCAAGATCGCCTTCCAGGAGGCCCGCAAGGCCCAGGGCCTGACCGGTGAGAACCTCGTCGAGCTGCTCGAGATGCGTCTCGACGCCCTCGTGCTCCGTGCCGGCTTCGCCCGTACCAGCGCCCAGGCCCGCCAGATGGTCGTGCACCGTCACATCCTCGTCGACGGCAAGATCGTGGACCGCCCCTCCTTCCGCGTGAAGCCGGGTCAGCTCATCCACGTCAAGGCGCGCTCCGAGGGCACCGAGCCCTTCCAGGTCGCAGCAGCCGGCGGTCACGTCGACGTGCTCCCCAAGGTTCCCGCCTACCTCGAGGTCGAGCTCGACAAGCTGCAGGCCACGCTGGTGCGTCGTCCGAAGCGCGCCGAGGTCCCCGTGACCTGCGAAGTGCAGCTCGTCGTCGAGTACTACGCGGCTCGCTAGGAGTCACTACGCTGGAGGGCGGACCATCTTTGGATGGTCCGCCCTTTTCGTCGTCCAACAAGGAGAGCATCGTGACCGCTGGTGACATCGTCGGACTCGTCGCCACCGCACTGTTCGCCGCGCTCGTCGTGCTCGTCGGCATCCTGCTGGTCAAGTTCGGTTCGGTGCTGGATGCGATCCGGGACGCGATCGTCGACGCCAACGCGAGCCTCACCCCGCTGGTCGGCGAGGTGACGGAGACCGTGCGATCGACGAACACCCAGCTCGCGCGCGTCGACACCATCACGACGGATGTCGCCGAGGTCACCGGCAACGTCTCGGCGCTCGTCGCGCTGTTCGCCGCGACCGTCGGAGGCCCCCTCATCAAGCTCGCCGGATTCTCGGCCGCCGTGCGGGCCGCCTTCGGCTTCACCCGCGCGTCGGGTCGCGGCACACCGCGATCCTGACGAAGTACTGTTGAGAAGCACCACGAGATCACGAGGAGCGATCGAATGAAGAATGTGTTGTGGTTGATCATCGGCATCGCGGCCGGGTTCGCCCTGGCCCACCAGGTCAACAAGACGCAGGACGGGAAGCAGTTCTTCTCGGCCATCGATGCCAAGGCCCGTGAATTCGGCGAAGCCGTGAGCGAGGGCTACCGCCAGCGCGAGGCGGAGCTCCGCGACGCCATCGACGGCGACTAGACGACCGCCGACCCCCACCCACCCGGTGGGCGCGCGTAGGGCGCGCTCATCATCACCGAGTACGGAAACCATGCAGACTGCTGACATCCGCCGGCGCTGGCTCGAGTTCTTCGCGGAGCGCGGCCACACCGTCGTGCCATCCGCGTCGCTCGTGAGCGACGACCCCACCCTCCTCTTCACGGTCGCCGGCATGGTGCCTTTCGTGCCGTACCTCACCGGCGTGGTGCCCGCCCCGTACCCGCGAGCGACGAGCGTGCAGAAGTGCATCCGCACGAGCGACATCGAGGAGGTCGGGCGCACCCCGCGTCACGGCACCTTCTTCCAGATGAACGGCAACTTCTCCTTCGGCGACTACTTCAAGGAGGGGGCGATCACCTACGCGTGGGAGCTGCTCACCTCCTCCGAGGCCGACGGCGGCTACGGTTTCGACCCGAAGGACCTCTGGGTCACCGTCTACAAGGACGACGACGAGGCGATCGCCCTCTGGAAGCGCATCGCCGGGCTGCCGGAGGAGCGCATCCAGCGTCTCGACAAGGACACCAACTACTGGTCGACCGGCCAGCCCGGGCCCGCCGGCCCGTGCTCGGAGATCTTCTTCGACCGCGGACCCGCCTACGGGATCGACGGCGGTCCTGCGACGGATGACGACCGTTACGTCGAGATCTGGAATCTCGTCTTCATGCAGTACCTGATCGACGACGTGCGCAGCAAGTACGACTTCCGCATCGTCGGGGAACTGCCGAAGAAGAACATCGACACCGGCATGGGCCTGGAGCGCGTCGCGTTCATCAAGCAGGGCGTCGACAACATGTACGAGATCGACCAGGTGCGCCCCGTGCTCGACCGGGCGGCGGCGCTCTCCGGACGTCGGTACGGCGCCGACCACGAGGACGACGTGCGGATGCGCGTGATCGCCGACCACGTGCGCTCGTCGCTCATGCTCATGTCCGACGGGGTGGCGCCGTCGAATGAGGGCCGTGGTTACATCCTGCGTCGGCTCATGCGCCGTACCGTGCGTGCCATGCGCCTGCTCGGCGTCGACACGACGACCTTCGGCGAGCTCTTCCCGGCATCGCGCGACGCGATGAAGGCGGCCTACCCCGAGGTCGAGACCGACTTCGCACGGATCGCCCAGCTGGCGAACGCCGAGGAGGAGACCTTCCTCCGCACCCTGACAGCCGGCACCAGCATCCTGGACCTCGCTGTGGCGAAGACCAAGACGGACGGATCGCCGAAGCTCGCCGGTGACACGGCGTTCCTGCTGCACGACACCTACGGATTCCCGATCGAGCTCACGCTCGAGATGGCGGACGAGGCCGGACTCTCGGTCGACCGGGCCGCCTTCGACACGCTCATGCTGGAGCAGCGCACGCGGGCGAAGGCCGACGCGCGCTCGAAGAAGTCGGCCGTGGCCGACCTCACCGTGTACAGCCCGTTCCGGGCGCTCGGCGAGACCGTGTTCACCGGCTACACCGACCTGCGCACGGAGTCCCGGGTGCTGGGACTCATCGTCGACGGCGCATCCGTCGCGCGCGCGACGGCGGGCCAGACGGCGGAGGTCATCCTCGCCGAGACGTCGCTCTACGCGGAGTCCGGCGGGCAGGCCGCTGACGCCGGCCTCATCGTCGGTGCCGGCTTCGAGCTCGAGGTGCTCGACGTGCAGAAGCCCGTCAAGGGGCTCATCAGCCACACCGTCCGGGTCCGCCAGGGCGAGGTGGGGGTCGACGACGTCGCGACGAGTGTCGTGGACGAGGACTACCGTCGCGGCGCCCGCCAGGCGCACTCCGGAACCCACATCATCCACGCGGCGCTGCGCCAGGTGCTCGGCCCGACCGCGCACCAGTCCGGTTCGTACAACAAGGCGGGCTACCTGCGCCTCGACTTCGGCTGGAACAAGGCGCTCTCACCCGAGACGCGCAGCGAGATCGAGGAGATCTCCAACAGCGCCATCCGCGACAATCTCGAGGTGACGACGCGCGAGATGCCCGTCGCCGAGGCGAAGGCGCTCGGTGCGATGGCACTGTTCGGCGAGAAGTACGGCGACACCGTGCGCATGGTCGACATCGGAGGACCGTGGTCCCGCGAGCTCTGCGCCGGAACGCACGTGTCGACGAGCGCCGAGATCGGCATGATCAATCTCGTGAGCGAGTCGAGCGTCGGCTCGACCAACCGCCGCGTCGAGTCCCTCGTCGGCCTCGAGGCCTTCAAGGACCTGGCTGCCGAGCGCGCGATCGTGTCCCAGCTCACGTCGGACCTCAAGACGCCGCGCGACAAGATCCCCGAGCGCATCTCCGAACTCGTCGCCAACCTCAAGGCAGCCGAGAAGAAGATCGCCGCGTTCGAGGCGCGCGCCCTCAGCGACCGCGTTCCCGCCCTCCTGCAGAACGCGTCGACCGTCGGCGACGTGACCGTCATCGCCGAGCATGTCGGCTCCCTCGCATCCGGCGACGACCTCCGCGCGCTCGTGACATCGGCACGTGAGCGCCTCGGGTCCTCCGCGGCCGTCGTGGCCCTCACGGCCGTCGTGGGGGAGAAGCCCGTCGTCATCGCCGCGACGAACCAGGCCGCACGCGACGCCGGCCTCGGTGCCGGGGCGATCGTCCGCGAGATGGCCGGCGCCCTCGGCGGGCGCGGCGGCGGCAAGGACGACATGGCGCAGGGTGGCGGAACCGACGCATCCGCCGTGCCTGCGGCCCTCGCGGCCGCCGTGGCCGCCGTGCGCGCGGCACGGTGACCCGGTGCGACCGGGGACACGGCTGGGCGTCGACGTCGGCACCGTGCGGGTCGGGGTCGCCCGTTCGGACCCGCACGGGCTGATCGCCACGCCCGTCGAGACGGTGCAACGCGACAGGACCGATGCCGGAACCGACATCGTTCGGCTGGTGGCGCTGTGCGCCGAGACGGACGCGATCGAGGTGATCGTGGGCCTGCCGCTCGCACTCTCCGGACAGCACACGGCATCGACCGCGGACGCCGTCGGCTTCGCCAGCCGGCTGCAGGACGCCGTCGACATCCCGGTGCGGATGGTGGATGAGCGGCTCACGACCGTCACGGCGCAGTCTGCCCTCCGCTCGTCCGGACGGAAATCGCGCTCCCAGCGTCCAGTGGTCGATCAGGTCGCCGCCGTTATCATTGTGCAACACGCGCTCGACAGCGAGCGCAGTTCCGGTCTGCCGCCCGGCACCGCCGTGGCCAGCATCGAAGGATCCTGAGTTTGTCGAATGACACCCCCGGTCGCCAGGGCGGCGACCGAGACGAGCGCGACGATGCGCCGACCCCGGATCCCGGCGGACTGAGCTGGGACGAACTGCTCACCGGCCGCACCCCGGCGGCGGGCACCCCGGTGGCTGCCACCCCGCCGCCATCCGTCCCTCCCGCAGCCACCGACGACGAGCCCGTCGACCCGCTCGCCTTCATCACGGGCCAGATCCCCGTGCAGCAGGCGCAGGCGCCGGGCCAGCCGCTCACCCGTCGTCAGGCGCGCGAGGCGGCGGATGCCGCAGCGGCGGCTGCACCCGTCCTGGGCACCGGCACGGACCCGGTGATCGTGCAGCCGAGCGGGTCCCGGGCGCAGCGCCGATCCTCCGCACGGTCCGACGGCTACCCCGAACGCGAGAAGCGCGGTCGCGCCGGCGCGATCGGCTGCCTGGTCATCGTGCTGGTGTTCGTCGGCATCGCCGTCGGCGGCTGGTTCGCGCTGCAGGGGCCGATCCAGCAGTTCATCGCATCGACCCAGGGCCCCGCGGACTACAAGGGATCCGGTACCGGCGACGTGACGTTCGCCATCGTCGACGGAGACATCGGCGCCGATGTGGCCCGGAACCTGCACGAGCAGGGCGTGACGGCGTCGTTCGACGCGTTCTACGACCTCCTGCTCGCGCAGAACCCGGCTCCCGTGTTCCAGCCCGGCGCCTACGCGCTGCACGAGAAGATGAGCGCGAAAGCGGCGCTGGCCGCCCTGGAGGATCCGGCGAATCGCCTCGAGAACACCGTCGTCGTCCCCGAGGGCACCGCAGCCGCCGACGTCTACCAGATCATCGCCGACGCGACGAAGATCCCGGTGGCCGACGTGCAGGCAGCAGCGGCCGACGTGCCGTCGTTCGGGCTGCCGGCCGAGGCGACCACCCTCGAGGGCTTCCTGTTCCCGGCCACCTACACCTTCGACCCCGGCGTGACAGCGCAGGCAGCGCTGAAGACGATGGTCGACCGGTCGTTCCAGGCCCTCGACGAGGCGGGAGTGGCCCCGGAGCAGCGCTGGGACACCATCCGGCTCGCCTCCCTCGTGCAGAAGGAGGCCGGACTCCGCGACGACTACTACAAGGTCTCGCGGGTGTTCCTCAACCGGCTGGAGCAGGGCTGGAAGCTGCAGTCCGACGCGACCGTGGCATACGGGACGGGGAACACCCACGTCGTCACGACGACGGATGCCGAGCGCGCTGACGCCAACAACCTGTACAACACCTACGTCCACGACGGCCTGCCCATCGGTCCGATATCGAACCCGGGCGACCTCGCCATCGACGCGGCGCTGCATCCGGCCGACGGCCCGTGGATGTTCTTCGTGACCTGGAACCTCGACACCGGCGAGACCATCTTCTCCGAGACGGCGGAGGAGCACGACGCCGCCGTGGAGAAGTGGCTGGCCTGGATGGACGAGCACCCGGAGTACGGTGGCTGAGATGGCGCCGTCCGGCACCCGACTGGCCGTCGGAGGGTCGCCGATCGCGCACTCGAAGTCGCCGGCGCTGCACGAGGCCGCCTACGCCGTGCTCGGGCTCGACTGGACCTACGAGCGACACGAGTGGGACGGAGACGCCCTCGACGCGTTCCTCGACGACCGGTCGGCCGATTGGCGCGGCCTCTCGCTCACCATGCCCCTCAAGGCGCGCGCCTACGCCAGGGCCGACCGGCTCGACCGGGTCGCGGAGCAGACCGGCGTCGTCAACACCCTCGCCTTCTCCGCCGACGGGTCCGTCTCGGGCTTCAACACGGATGTCGCGGGACTCGTCGCCGCCGTCGGCGACACCGGCCTCAGCAGCGTCCATCACGTGGTGGTGCTCGGTGCCGGGGCGACGGCGGCATCCGCGATCGTGGCGGCCGCCGACCTCGGAGCAGAGCACGTCCATCTCGCCGTGCGCAATCCGGACAAGGGCCACGAGCTCGACGGGCTGAGCGCATCGCTCGGCCTCCGGCACTCCGTCGGACGACTCGACCAGCTGGAGAACCGCTCCGCCGACCTGGTGATCTCGACGCTGCCGGGCGGAACGGTGCTCGAGGCCGGCATCCCCATCTCCCTCCGCCAGGAGGCGCTGCTCTTCGACGTGGCATACGAGCCGTGGCCGAGCGCGATCGCCCTCAGCTGGCTGAAGCGCGGGGGACGCGCGGCGTCCGGCATCGGCATGCTCGTGCACCAGGCCCTCGTCCAGGTGCGCATCTTCGTCTCCGGCGACCCGCTCATCCCGCTGGACGACGAGGCTGCCGTTCTCGCGGCCATGCGGGCGGCCGTCGCCTAGCTCCCCGTCACGCGGTCAGGGCGCTCGCACGCGCTGTGGAATGATTGATTCCATGCTTCGTTGGCTTACTGCCGGAGAGTCCCACGGCCCGGAACTCATCGCCATGCTCGAGGGCCTTCCGGCCGGCGTCCCCGTTTCGCTCGATGGCGTGCGCGCCGACCTGGCACGCCGGAAGCTCGGCTACGGCCGCGGTGCGCGGATGAAGTTCGAGCAGGACGAGCTCACCATCTCGGGCGGAGTGCGTCACGGCCTCTCCCTCGGCAGCCCCATCGCGCTCCGGATCGGCAACACCGAGTGGCCCAAGTGGGCCGAGGTCATGAGCCCCGAGCCGATCGACGCCGCGTCCCTCGGTCGCGGCCGCGGAGCACCGCTGACGCGTCCGCGCCCCGGTCACGCCGACCTCGTCGGCATGCAGAAGTACGGCTTCGACGAGGCCAGGCCGGTCCTCGAGCGCGCGAGCGCCCGGGAGACGGCCGCGCGCGTCGCACTCGGAGCGGTCGCCCGATCGTTCCTCGCCGAGCTGGGCATCCGCCTCGTCGCCCACACCCTCGCCATCGGCCCGGTCCGCGTCCCGGAGGGGTCGGCCCTGCCGCACCCCGACGACGTCGACCTGCTGGACGCCGATCCGCTGCGCTGCTTCGACCCCGCGACGAGTGCCGCCATGGTGGCCGAGGTCGATGCCGCCCACAAGGACGGCGACACCCTCGGCGGGGTCGTCGAGGTGCTCGCGTACGGCGTCCCGCCGGGCCTCGGCTCCTACGTGCACTGGGACCGTCGGCTGGACTCCCAGCTGGCAGCCGCACTCATGGGCATCCAGGCCATCAAGGGCGTGGAGGTCGGCGACGGATTCGTCACGACCACGCGCCGCGGCTCCGACGCCCACGACGAGCTCGTCATGGCCGACGGGGCAATCACCCGCGAGAGCGACAAGGCCGGGGGCACGGAGGGCGGGATGTCGACAGGCACCGTCCTGCGCGTCCGAGCCGGCATGAAGCCCATCGCCACCGTTCCTCACGCGCTGCGCACGATCGACGTCGCCTCCGGCGAGGCAGCCGCCGCCCACCACCAGCGCTCGGACGTCTGCGCCGTGCCGGCCGCCGGAGTGGTCGCCGAGGCCATGGTCGCTCTCGTCCTCGCCAACGCCGTGCTCGAGAAGTTCGGCGGCGACGCGCTGGCCGAGACCCGTCGCAACCTCGAGTCGTACCTCGCCAACATCCCGGCGAACCTCGCGACCGCGCGGCGATGACCGCCGAGGCCGCACTGCCGATCGTCTTCATCGGTCCGATGGGCTCCGGCAAGTCGCGCATCGGACGGAAGGTGGCCGCGGCCCTCGGGGTGCCGTTCATCGACACCGACAGCGTGGTGGTGGCCGAGCACGGACCGATCAGCGGCATCTTCGACCGGGAGGGGGAGGACTTCTTCCGGGTGCTGGAACGCGCGGCCGTCGCAGAGGCCATCACCCAGCCGGCTGTCGTGTCGCTCGGAGGCGGTGCCGTGCTCGACCCGCGTACGCAGGACGACCTGCGGGACGCCACCGTCATCCTCCTCACCGTGACCGCCGAGGTCGTCGCCCGCCGCCTTCACGGCGGCAAGCGGCCGCTGCTCGCCGAGGACGGCATCGCGGCCTGGACGAGGATCCGCGACGAGCGGCTTCCGATCTACGAAGGGCTCGCGACCGTGACCTTCGACACGTCGAACGGCTCGCTCACCGAGCTCGCCGACGACATCGTGAACTGGGTGAAAGAGAGATCGTGACAGACACCGTCATTTCCGTGACCGGAGCCGACCCCTACGACATCGTCGTCGGGAACGGCGTCATCGCCGGCATCGGCGACAGCCTCGGCAGGAACGTCCGCAAGGTGCTCATCGTGCACGCGCCCACACTGGGCGCCAAGGCCAACGAGCTGCGCGAGAGCCTGCAGGACCGCTTCGAGGTGCTCCTCGCCGAGGTCCCGGATGCCGAGACGGGCAAGCGCGTCGAGGTCGCGGCCTTCTGCTGGCAGGTCATGGGCCAGTCCGACTTCACGCGCTCCGACGCCGTCATCGGCTTCGGAGGGGGAGCGGTCACCGACCTCGCCGGATTCGTCGCCGCCACGTGGCTGCGCGGAGTGAAGCTCATCCAGGTGCCCACCTCGGTCGCGGGGATGGTGGATGCGGCCATCGGCGGCAAGACCGGCATCAACACCGCGGAGGGCAAGAACCTGGTCGGAGCGTTCTACGCGCCCGCCGCGGTGTTCTGCGACCTCGACACCCTCGACACCCTGCCCCGGAACGAGATCCTCGCGGGCTTCGCGGAGATCGTGAAGGCCGGCTTCATCGACTCGCCCGAGATCCTCGATATCATCGAGGCCGACGTCGATGCCGTGACCGATCCGTCGACACCGCAGTTCCGGCGCGTCGTCGAGCTCGCGATCGCCATGAAGGCGCGCGTCGTGAGCGAGGACTTCACCGAGCAGGGGCTGCGCGAGATCCTCAACTACGGCCACACCCTCGGCCACGCGATCGAGCACGCCGAACGGTACCAGTGGCGGCACGGCGCCGCCGTGTCCATCGGGATGGTGTTCGCCGCGGAACTCGGACGCCTCACGGGGAGCCTGTCCGACGAGCTCGTGGACCGGCACCGCAGCATCCTGGACTCCCTCAGCCTTCCCACCAGTTACCCGGTCGGCCGCTGGAACACCCTCCTGGCCACGATGCAGCGCGACAAGAAGGCCAGGGCCGGCCTGCTCCGCTTCATCGTGCTCGACGACCTCGCCCGGCCGAGCGTGCTCACGGCGCCCGAGACGTCGCTGCTGTTCGCGGCGTACCAGGAGATCGGCAGCTAGCCGAGGCCGCCGTCAGTAGGCTGAACGGATCATGACGACGATCCTCGTACTCAACGGTCCCAACCTCGGACGCCTCGGCTCCCGCGAGCCGGACGTCTACGGCTCCGCGAACCTCGACGACCTCCGGGCCATGCTCTCGGTGCTGGTCGGCGACGACGACGACATCGGAGTGGAGGTGCTCCAGACCGACGACGAGGCGGAGCTCGTGCGCTGGCTGCACGCCGCGGTGGATGCGGAATCCCCGGTCGTGCTGAACCCGGCGGCGTTCACGCACTACAGCTACGCGCTCCGCGACGCCGCCGCCCTCGTGACGAAGGCCGGGCTGCCGCTCATCGAGGTGCACATCACCAACCCGCACACCCGGGAGACGTTCCGCCACACGAGCGTCATCAGCGGCGTCGCGACGGGCGTCATCGCCGGCTTCGGCTTCGACTCCTACCGCATGGCCGTCGATCAGATTCTCCGTTCGATCGGCTGAGCGTCTAAACTTCTCTGCGGGCCCGCGCGCGAAGCGCCATCGGCCGAGCATCTTCCCCAACTGAACGGATCACTTTCGCATGGCATCTACCGCTGACATCAAGAACGGCGTCGTCCTCTCGATCGACGGGCAGCTCTGGAGCGTGATCGAGTTCCAGCACGTGAAGCCGGGCAAGGGCGGTGCCTTCGTGCGCACCAAGCTCAAGAACGTCGTCACCGGCAAGGTCGTCGACCGCACCTACAACGCCGGTGCGAAGATCGAGATCGAGAACGTCGACCGCCGCGACTTCACCTACCTGTACGCCGACGGCGACGGATTCGTGTTCATGGACACCGCGGACTACGACCAGATCACCGTCACGGACACCGTCGTCGGCGACGCTAAGAACTTCATGCTGGAGAACCAGTCGGTGACCGTGGCGCTCAACAACGGCAACCCGCTCTACGTCGAGCTCCCGGCATCCGTCGTGCTCGAGATCACCTACACCGAGCCGGGCCTCCAGGGCGACCGCTCCACCGGCGGCACCAAGCCCGCCACGGTGGAGACCGGCTACGAGATCCAGGTCCCGCTGTTCCTCGAGACCGGCACCAAGGTCAAGGTCGACACCCGCACGGGCGACTACCTGGGTCGCGTCAACGACTAGTGAGCGCACGCACCAAGGCGCGCAAGCGCGCTCTCGACATCCTGTACTCCGCCGACATGCGGCAGATCAGCGTGCCGCAGGCCCTCGCTGCCGAGGCGGAGCGCGCGGTCAACGAGCCGGCCCGCGAGGCGAGCTGGCTGTACGCGCGTGAGATCGTCGACGGCGTCGTCGACAACCAGGCGGAGATCGACGAGCTCATCGAGACCTACGCGCAGGGCTGGACGCTGAAGCGGATGCCCGCCATCGACCGTGCACTGATCCGCATCGGCATCTGGGAGATCGTCTACAACGACGAGGTGCCGGACGGCGTCGCGATCTCGGAAGCCGTCGAGGCCGCCACCGTGCTGTCGACGGATGACTCGGCCGGCTTCGTGAACGGCCTGCTGGCCAAGATCTCGCAGGTCAAGGGCTAGCACTCCCCGCCCGTCGCCCTTCGAGGAGGGCGACGGTGTGCGCGACCACCTCGGCCGGACCGTCGTGACTGCGCAGGCTCGCTCCGATGCGCTCCGCATTCGCACGGAATGCCGGATCGGTGCGCACCCGCCGCCAGGCGTCGAGGACCGCGAGCGGCTTCGGCGTACCCGTGCCGAGGTCGACGCCGGCCCCGAACCACGCCACCCGCGCGGCGATCTCCGGCTTGTCGAGGTCGCCACCGGCGACGACGAGCGGGATCCCGTGGCTGAGAGCGGCGAGCACCCCGCCCCATCCGCCATTCGTGATCATCACGTCCACCAGGGGCAGGAGCTCCGCGTAGGGGAGCATCCCGGCCACCCGGGCGTTCTCCGGCACCGGGAACGGCAGGGCGTCCGCTCCGGCGCGTCCGGTGGCGATCGCGACCGTGACGGGCTGCCGCCCCAGTGCCCTCACGGCCGGCTCGATGAGGTCGTGCGGATCGACGTTCAACGTGCCCTGGGTCACATGCACGACGGATGCGTCCGAGCGCTCGAGATCGGGCCACCATGACGGCAGGGGAGCCGCCGCCGGCCCGGGTGACGTCAGGGCTCCGACGAAGACGACCTGCCGCGGCAGGTCGGTGCGCGGGTACTCGAGCTCGGGAACGCCGCTCGCGCAGACGAGGTCGGGGGAGTACCAGGCGTCGTCGAAGCCGTGCGGCGCCCGCGGCAGTCCGCACAGCGCGCGCTGTTCGGCGTACGCGGCCTGCATTCCTCGGGTGGCGAGCGGCACCAGCCGCCGCAGGACCACATCGCGCAATCGTCCCACGGGGCCGCGAGCCGGCGGGATGCCCAACCCCGGCGGCGGTAGCTCACGACTGGGGATCGACAGCGGCACGATGCCCACCGTCACCCAGGGTGAGCCGGTGCGCTCCGACGCGAGGTGCGCGCCCAGGCTGAGGTTGTCCGCGACGATGACGTCCCACGGACGATCGGCCCACGCGGCGAGGAGGTCGGCGCACTGGGCTGCCGCCGTGCGGATGAAGACGTGCTCGACGTTGGCCAGCATCTGGCGCGGTCCCCTGCGCCCGCGCAGTGCCGGGAAGGTCGTGGCGAGGTCGTGCTCGTCGAAATCGGGTGCCGACGACCACGTCACGACAGTGGCACCGAGGTCGGCGAACGGGGCGGCGTGGGCGGCGCCCGCATACACCCGCACCGCGTGCCCGTCGGCGAGGAACGCGCGGGCGACGGCGACGATCGGGGCGACATGCCCGATGAACGGCATGACGGCGATCATGACTTCGGCCATGGTCCATGAAAGCAGAGAACTCCGGGACCGCACGGAGAGACGTTCCACGGATGCCCCGATCAGCGATCGATCGGCGACCGCTGGAATGGACGAGTTGCCCACGAGGGCGGCGCCCCCACCCGAAACCGAACCCGACGGAGCGATCCGCTGGAAGGAGCATTCCCATGTCCGCAACCACCGCCATCGGCCACGACTCCGTCGCCGGATCCTCAGCCGTCACGAGCGCGATCGACGCGATCCGCCGTGGGGAGGGTGCGCTGCAGCGCGTGCTCGCCCGCTACTCCGTCCCCGCCCTCCGCGTCGCGCTCGGGCTCGTCTTCCTCGTGTTCGGCGTGCTCAAGTTCTTCCCGGGAGCGAGCCCGATCGAGCCGCTCGTCGTGGAGACCTGGAGCGCGCTGTCGTTCGGCGTCGTGAGCGGCTATGCGGCGATGGCACTGACGGCGGCCCTCGAGACCGTCGTGGGGATCACCCTGGTGACCGGCCAGTTCGTCCGCTTCGGCCTGGTCGTCCTGGCGTTCACCTTCGTCGGCATCCTGTCGCCGCTCGTCCTGTTCTCGACCGAGCTCTTCACGGCAGCCGGCCCCACACTGACCGCCCAGTACATCCTGAAGGACGTCGTCCTGATCGCGGCCGCCCTCGTGGTGGCCTCCCGCGCCCTGCACGCCTCGCCGCGGCGCTGACGTCGACGGCACACCGAGCGCGGTTCCTCCCGACGGAGGGACCGCGCTTCCGCGTTCGCTATGCTGGAGAGGTTGGCAACCTTTAAAGCCGTCCTGTGAGACGGAGAAGGGAGTCGGTCTGATGGCGCGCACCGTGCTGAATCACTCTGACATTTCGCGGGCACTGACCCGCATCTCGCACGAGATCCTCGAATCCAATCGCGGAGCTTCGGATCTCGTCATCCTCGGCATCCCCACACGCGGGACCGTGCTCGCCCGGCGCATCGCCGAGATCATCCAGCGCATCGAACCCGATGCGCCGGCAAGGCTCGCCGGCTCGCTCGACGTCACGATGTACCGGGACGACCTCTCCCGCACGCGTACCCGCACGCCGTCGCCGACGGACGTTCCCATGTCGATCGACGGCAGGACGGTCGTGCTCGTCGACGACGTGCTGTTCTCGGGCCGCACCATCCGCGCCGCCTTCGACGCCCTCAACGACCTGGGACGTGCCCGCGCGGTCCGCCTCGCCGTGCTCGTCGACCGGGGTCACCGCGACTTCCCGATCCGGGCGGACTTCGTCGGGAAGAACCTCCCGAGCGCCACCTCCGAGCGCATCAACGTGCGGCTGGCCGAGACCGACGGCTCCGACTTCGTCTCGATCGAGGGGGGAGACGAATGAGGCACCTGCTCTCCACGCGCGACCTGGGCCGGGATGAGGCCAT
>JBEVEO010000176.1:0-68253 GCA_040512695.1 Leifsonia sp.
GTTGGTTGTCCACAGCTGAGTGAACAGGCTTTGCACATGCGGCCCGGCGTTTCGCGCAGATTGCCCACAGTGTTATCCACAGCCCGAGTTGAGACCGGTCAGCGGCGACCGTAGTGTTGGCCATCGTCGTCGATGAAGCCCTCCAGCAACGGAGCGCGGGCAGTGTCGGCGGGTGCTGTTTTCATGGGAGCAGGTCGGGAGATCCGACCGGGCCGCCCGGTTCGGACGGTGTCGCCGCAAGGCGCCGCCGTCGTCATTCCCTTGCCCTGAGGAGGCGCTGCGTGTCGATCGCCCATCTTGGTCTCGCTGAACCGTGGGACGGCGAGGACGCCCGGAAGGCCGAACGCACTCCCCCGCACGATCTGCTCGCCGAGCAGAGCGCCCTCGGAGGCATGCTGCTGTCGAAGGACGCCGTGGCCGACGTGGTCGAGTCGGTGCGCGGCAACGACTTCTACGTGCCGAAGCACGAGCTCATCTACGACGCGATCCTCTCGCTCTACTCGCACGGCGAGCCCACGGACGTGATCGCCGTCACCGACGAGCTGTCGAAGACCGGAGAGCTCTCCCGCGCCGGCGGCGCCGAGTACCTGCACACCCTCACCGCACTGGTCCCCACGGCGGCGAACGCCGGCTACTACGCAGAGATCGTCGCGGAGCGCGCGCTGCTCCGGCGCCTCGTCGAAGCCGGCACCCGCATCGTGCAGATGGGCTACTCGGGCGAGGGCGAGCCGCTCGATCTGGTGAACAACGCCCAGGCCGAGATCTACGCCGTCAACAGCAACACCGAGACCGAGGACTACGTTCCGCTGACGGACGCCGTCACGGTCGCGATCGACGAGATCGAGGCCGCCAAGCACACCGACGGCAAGATGACGGGCGTCCCGACGGGCTTCGCCGATCTCGACGACCTCACCAACGGGTTCCACCCGGGCCAGATGATCATCGTCGCCGCTCGACCTGCGCTCGGAAAGTCGACGCTCGCGCTCGACTTCGCCCGCTCGGCCGCGATCGGCCACGACATGCCCACCATCTTCTTCTCGCTCGAGATGGGGCGTTCCGAGATCGCGATGCGACTGCTCTCGGCCGAGGCATCCGTTCCCCTGCAGAGCATGCGGAAGGGAACGGTCGACTCGCGCGACTGGACCACGATCGCGGCGACGCGCGGGCGCATCAACGATGCGCCGCTCTACATCGACGACTCGGCCAACATGACGCTCGTCGAGATCCGTGCGAAGTGCCGCCGCCTGAAGCAGCGGGTCGGCCTCAAGATGATCGTCATCGACTACCTCCAGCTCATGACCAGCGGCAAGCGCGTCGAGAGCCGCCAGCAGGAGGTCAGCGAGTTCTCGCGAGCCCTCAAGCTACTCGCGAAGGAGCTCCAGGTTCCCGTCATCGCGCTCTCGCAGCTGAACCGTGGTCCCGAGCAGCGCGCCGACAAGCTGCCGGCCATCTCCGACCTGCGCGAGTCCGGTTCCATCGAGCAGGACGCCGACATGGTGATCCTGCTGCACCGCGAGAGCGCCTACGAGAAGGAGAACCCGCGCGCCGGAGAGGCCGACCTCATCGTCGCCAAGCACCGCAACGGGCCGACGCGCACCGTGACCGTGGCGTTCCACGGCCACTTCTCGCGCTTCGCCGACCTCGCCCAGGCCTGAGCGCCGGCGGCGGAGGGAACGGCTGAATCCTCCAGAGGAGCACCGGAATGAGACCGCTTCGATACTCGATCAATGTCACGCTCGACGGCTGCTGCCATCACGAGGCAGGGCTCCCGCCGGACGAGGAGTCGATGCGCTACTGGACTGCCGAGATGGCACGGGCCGATGCCCTGCTGTTCGGCCGGGTGACCTACGAGATGATGGAGTCGGCGTGGCGCAAGCCGGCCACGGGCGCCTGGCCCGAGTGGATGGCTGAGTGGGAGGTTCCGTTCGCCGAGACCATCGACCGGGCCAGGAAGCACGTCGTGTCGAGCACGCTGAGCGCGGCCGACTGGAATGCCGAGCTGGTGCGGGGCGACCTGGGGCAGGCGGTTCGTCGGCTCAAGGAGGAGCCGGGTGACGGCCTCTGGGTCGGCGGAGTGACGCTCCCGCTGGCGCTGGCGGATCTGGGACTGATCGACGAATACGAGTTCGTCGTGCAGCCGGTCCTCGCCGGACACGGGCCCACGGTGCTCGCCGGTCTGCGCGAGCGCATCCGGCTCGAGCTCGTGGATCGCCATGAGTTCCAGTCGGGCGCGGTCGCCATGCGGTACCGCCCACGCGAGTAACGGATTCTCGACGGATCAGCGCAGGCGAGCCCCTGATCGGGCTCACCTGCGCCGGCGCACTGGCGTCGTCCGGACGCGGCGGTCGCGCAGGTCCCGGACGATTAGACTGGGCAGGATCCCCCTTCTGCAGACGAAAGGTCGCCGCGTGGCCCAGCCGGATGCCGCTGCTCTCTCAGCGCGGTACTGGATCGTCCCCGTCGTGCGGGCGATCCTCGCGTTCGTCCCGGCGATCGCGATCACCTTCATCGCCGACCACTCGGCCGACTTCGGCCTGCTCGTGTTCGGCATCTGGGCGCTCGTCTCCGGACTCGTGCTCGGAGCACTCGCCCTCCGAACCCTCACGGGCGCGCCGCGCACGCTGTTCGTCGTGAACGGCGTCGCCTCGGCCGTTGCCGGCCTGCTGGCTCTGAGCTTCCAGGGTGCCGGTCTCGCCCTCTACCTGTTCCTGGTCACGGTGTGGGCGGCCATCACCGGATTCGTCGAGCTCTACGCCGGCCTCCGGGAGCGTTCGCGCTCCGCCCGCGCGGGCATCCGCTCCGCCGTCGCCCGCGACTGGATCAGCGTGGGCGCCGCGACCGCCGTGTTCGCCGTCGTCTACCTGCTGCTGCCGCCGAACGCCGTCGTGGCCATCGGCCTGCTCGGCGCCTATCTCGTCATCATCGGCGTCTACCTCGCGATCGCCGGGTTCTCCCTCAAGTGGGACGGTGCCCGTACGACCTCAGCCCCCGAAACCGAAGAAGTCGCATGAGCCAGCCCCCCGTACCCCAGCCGAGCCGTCGCGACCTGCTGCGGCCCATCGAGATGGTGGGAGGCGCCGCGATCGCGGCCATCTTCGTGGGCCTCATCGTGCTCATGGTGACCAGGGAGCCGGTGCTCGCGGTCATCTCGCTCGGCATCGTCTTCATCGTCGTGCTCGTGGTCCTGGCGATGTTCGCCATCACCATGAAGCCGAACGACGCCGAGAACGCCGACATCGACGAGCAGAACGGCGAAGGCCCCGACCGTCCGTCGGGTCACTGACGCCGTCGCGGCACTGCCGCAGTCGCGCTTCTGACGGCGGATTCGCCGGCGCGCCCTGGGCGCGTCAGCCCAGGTAGTCGACGAGTTCCGCAGCGAGGCCGATGTACCCGGCCGGCGACAGCGTGAGCAGGCGCGCCTTCGCCTCGTCGCCGATGTCGAGGCCGGAGACGAACTCCTCGAGGTCGGACCGGCCGATCCGGTGCCCGCGCGTCAGGTCTTTGAGCTTCGCGTACGGGTCGGCGATGGAGGAGCGTCCGGCGACGACCTCGGCGCGGATCACCGTCTGGATCGCCTCGCCGAGCACCTCCCAGTTGGCGTCGAGATCGGCTGCGAGAGCCGCCTCGTCGAGGGCGATCTCGCCGAGTCCGCGCTGGATGTTGTCGAGGGCCAGCAGCGAGTGCCCGAAGCCGACGCCGATGTTGCGCTGCGCGCTCGAGTCCGTGAGGTCGCGCTGCAGCCGGCTGGTCACGAGGGTGGCCGCGAGCGAGTCGAGGATGGCGGAGGAGAGCTCGAGGTTGGCCTCCGCGTTCTCGAAGCGGATGGGGTTGATCTTGTGCGGCATGGTCGAGGATCCCGTGGCGCCGGCCACCGGGATCTGGCGGAAGTAGCCCATCGAGATGTAAGTCCAGACGTCCGTCGCGAGGTTGTGCAGCACCCGGTTCGCGTGCGAGACCCGGTTGTAGAGCTCGGCCTGCCAGTCGTGCGACTCGATCTGGGTGGTGAGCGGGTTCCAGGTGAGGCCGAGTCCCTCGACGAACTCCCGCGAGACGGCGCGCCAGTCGACGTCGGGGGCCGCGGCGAGGTGGGCCGCGAAGGTCCCGGTGGCGCCCGAGAACTTGCCGAGGTACTCGGTGGCCTCGACCTGCACGGCGATCCGCGACAGGCGGTGGGCGAACACGGCCAGTTCCTTGCCCATGGTGGTGGGCGTCGCGGGCTGGCCGTGGGTGTGCGCCAGCATCGGCACGGCACGGTGCTCGACGGCGAGGCGGGTGATGGTAGTGATGACGCCGGCGAGCTTCGGAAGCCAGACGGTCGTGACGGCGTCGCGCACGGTGAGGGCGTACGACAGGTTGTTGATGTCCTCGCTCGTGCAGGCGAAGTGCGTGAGCTCGGCGATCGCATCGAGGCCCTGGGCGTGCAGGGCGTCGCGGACGAAGTACTCCACGGCCTTCACGTCGTGCCGGGTGCGCGCCTCGTGCGCCCCGATCGCGTCGATGGATGCCTGGCCGAAGTCGGTCGCGAGGGCCCGCAGCGCCGACTTCTGCGCCTCCGTCAGCGGCGATGAGCCGAAGAAGCCGCGATCGGTGAGGAAGATGAGCCACTCCACCTCGACGTGCACGCGGGCGCGGTTGAGTCCCGCCTCGGACAGGAACTCGCCCAGGTCGCTGACGGCGCCCTGGTAGCGGCCGTCGAGTGGGCTGAGGGGCTGGGCGGGCAGGCTCATGGGTGTCCCTGTCTGGGTTCGAGGGGAGGAGGAGGACGCGCCGTTCGGCCGCGGTCCTCCCCTATCATCCCAAGAAAGCGCGGCCACCCCAAGATCGCGCGGGAGGACCAGGGAGACGACGAGGCGTGGATGCCCCCGGGGCCGACATCACGGTGGACGCCGTGCTCGTCGAGCGGCTCGTCGGCGAGCAGCATCCCGACCTGGCCGGGCCCGTTGTTCCGGTCGCGAACGGCTGGGACAACGCCATCTTCCGCCTCGGCGACGGCCTGGCCGTCCGGATGCCGCGGCGCCGGGTGGCCGCGGAACTCGTCGAGCATGAGCAGCGCTGGCTGCCCGCGCTCGCACCTGTGCTCCCGGTCGCCATCCCCGTCCCGGTCCGCGTGGGGCTCCCGACGCCGGACTATCCCTGGCACTGGTCGATCGTGCCGTGGTTCGACGGCCGCGCCGCAGCCGAGTCGACCCCGGCCGAGCGTCACGCCGCCGCCCGGCCGCTCGCCGAGTTCGTGCACGCCCTGGCGGTTCCCGCGCCGTCGGATGCCCCGCGGAACCCGTTCCGCGGGGTGCCGCTGGCCGCCCGGGACGCGAGCATCCATGCCCGCCTGGCGAGCGGTCGACTGCCGCGTTCCGCTGAGCTCGGCGTTCTCTGGGACCGTCTCTCCACCGTCGCGCCCTGGAGCGGACGGCCGCTCTGGGTGCACGGTGACCTGCATCCCGGGAACCTCGTCGTCGTTCCGGGCGGGATCGCCGTGATCGACTTCGGCGATCTCACCGCTGGGGACCCGGCCACCGACCTGGCGACGGCGTGGCTGAGCTTCGACCCGGCCGGTCGGGCGGCCTTCCGGCAACGGATGGAGGAGCTGCGGGAGATCGACGCCGCCACCTGGCAACGGGCGCGGGCATGGGCGATGGTCCTGGGCAGCGCGATCGTCGACGCGGTCGCCGGTGACGGTCCGATCGCGAGGGTCGGCCGGCACGCCCTGGACCAGGTGCTGCTCGAGGAGTAGTCGCGTCAGGCGCGCAGGCGCAGCGCGGGCGCCAACTGGCGGAACAGTGCCGCCGTCGCCCGTTCGATCATCGCCAGGACCGCGTCGAACATCTCCGGATCGGAGTAGTACGGATCGGGAACGTCCTGGAGCGCCGCCTGGTCGGGGTCGAAGCTCAGCAGCATCCGCACCTTGTCGCGCTGGTCGTCGTCATGCGCCCAGTTGCGGAGGATCCGCTCCTGCGAGCGGTCGAAGACCACGATCAGGTCGAGGTCGTCGAAGGACGCCGGGTCGTACTGGCGGGCGCGATGCCGCGTCCCGTCGTAGCCGCGCGCCGCGAGAGCCGCGATCGTGCGCTCATCCGCCTGCTCGCCGACATGCCAGTCGCCGGTGCCCGCCGACGTCACATGCACGAGGGCCGTGAGACCGGCCTGAGCCACCTGTTCGCGGAGCACGATCTCCGCCATCGGCGACCGGCAGATGTTGCCCGTGCACACGAAGGAGATGCGAAAGGGGACCGCGTCGTCGGGTACGGGAGGCATGCGACCATTCTGGCCGACAGTCGGGTCCTGCACACCCGTTCGATCCGCAGAAAAATCCTCGGATGCATGCGGCTCCACCGCTCCGGCCCGGGAGGGCGGCACGCTGGAGTCGACGCTGGAATCGACGGCCGACGGGAGGGGCGGATGACGGACCGGGATGCCCTCCTGCACGTGCTGCACCGGCTGCGCAGAGAGGTGGAGGTCGCCTCGGACCGCGCGACCTTCACGCCGGAGCGCTGGCACTCCCCCGCCCAGCGCGCCTGCGCCGAGCGGATGGCGGAACTGCACCACGACCTCCGCGGGCTCGCGATGGACCTCGACCGGGCTCTCGACCTGGCTGCGGCGTCGACGGTTCCCGGATGATCGTGCCGCTGCGTACGACCGGGTCGCACGACGGCGGGCCCCTCATGGTCTCGGGTGGCGGTTCGACAGCCGTCGCCACCGACGAGCTGATCGCGCTCTGCGCGGGGCTCCGCGACCTGGCGTTGCACGGCTCCGCCTGGAGCGACACGCTCGGCGCCCTGCGCTGGAGCTGCACCGATGCGGCCCTCGACGACGCCGTGGGCACCGCCCGCAGCCGAGCAGCCGCGATCGCCGCCGGTGCCGACGGACTCGCCGGGCGGCTGGCCGAGGCGGCCGATTCCTACGGCGCCGCCGAACGCGCCGGCGCACGCATCCGGGAGCAGGTGGGCGGAATCCTCGGCTGGTTCGCCGGCTTCCTCGGCCTCGCCATCGCTCCGGCACTGCTCGTGACCGGTGCGGCCGTCACCGCCGAGGTGCTGCTGGCCTGGATCGCCGTGCAGGGGGTTCGGCGACTGCGCGGCGACCCGGTCGACGATCCGGCCGAGTGGCTGCAACGGCATGCCGGCGTCATCAACTCCCCGGCCACGGTGGCCGTCCTCCGCGTCCTCGTGTCGTCGGTGGACGACATGGCGGCAGGCGCCGTCCGGGTACCGCTGCCCGTCGCACGGGGCCTCGGCGATTCCGGTGCGGGAGTCGTCGGTGTGGACACCTCCGCCATGGGCGTGCTGCTCCTGGGCGGACTGTTCGGCTTCCTGCGGGAGACCCCCGTTCGATCGCGGGAGGTGGGCGAGGACGGGGAACGGCTTCCGTCCCGGTCGCGGCGCGGAGCCGACACCGGACCACCACCAGGACGACCGGTCGCTCCCCCGTCGGGGATCGGCGGGCTGCTCGACAGGGTGCCGACCGCATCCGTGGACGGCCCGCAGGTGCGCATCGAGCGCTACGACGATGCCGAAGGCACGGCCTGGGTCGCGTACATCGGCGGCACGGTGTCGTGGGATGCCGGTGACTCCTCCGAGCCATGGGACCTGACGAGCAATGTGCACGGCGTCGCCGGATCGGACACCGGTTCGTATCGGGCCGTGATCGACGCTCTCGAGCAGGCCGGGGTCGATGATGGCGACCGGGTGCTGGCGGTCGGCCACTCCCAGGGCGGCCTGCTCGCCGCTCGCCTCGCCGCCGACGAGCGCTTCGCGGCGACGGGGCTCGTCACGGCCGGTGCGCCGATCGGGCAGGTCGGCCTCCCCGGCGACGTGCCGGTGCTGCAGCTCGAGCACACCGACGACCTGGTGCCCGCCCTCGGCGGCTTCGCTCCGGAGGACCCCTCCCCGGAGCACCTCATGGTGCGACGCGAGTTCCTCGCGGATCGCGCGGAACCCGTCACCGGCTGGGTGCCCGCCCACGATCTGAGCGGCTACCGCGAGACCGCGCGTGTCGCCGACGCGTCAGCCGACCCCAGGCTCGAGCGCATCAGGACCGAGCTCGGCCGCATCAGCGGGTCCGGATCCGCCACGTGGTGGCGGGGCGAGCGGCGCTGACCGGGGCGCCGGTCACTCCGCGCGGCGCGGGCGGATGATCAGGCCGAGCAGCCAGCTGATGATGGCCAGCACGAGCGCTCCGAGCACGCCCCACCAGAAGCTCTCGACGACGAGTCCGAAGCCGAGAAGGCTGCTGATCCACGAGACGAGCAGCAGCAGCAGGGCGTTCACGATGAGGGCGAGGAGGCCGAGCGTCAGCACGTACAGCGGGAAGGCGATGACCCGGATGGCGGTCCCCACGATGCCGTTGACGAGGCCGAAGATGAGGCCGACGAGCAGGTACGTGAGGATGGTCGCGAGCTCCGTGTCCTCGTAGGGGACGACGCGCACACCGCTGACGATGAAGGTCGTGAACCAGATGGCGACGGCGTTGACGACGACTCGGAGAAGGAATCTCATGATTCCACTATGGCATCAGGGGTCCCCGACGGGCGATCGGCACCCCGCATCGCATGCCCCTCGGGGAATCGAGCGTGTCTAGACTCATCAGGGTGACCGCAGCAACGCCTTCGTCGAACGCCGCCGAGCCGCCGACGGCCGGAGTCCGGCTCCGCCCCGAGATCGCCGCCCTCCCCCCGTACCGGCAGGGCCGGGGTGCTGCGGCCGACGCCTACAAGCTGTCCAGCAACGAGAATCCGTACGACCCGCTGCCGGGAGTCGCCCAGGCCGTTGCCGCCGCCGGTGATTTCAACCGCTATCCGGACGCCTCCGCGCTCGCCTTGCGCGAGCGGCTGGCCGAGCGGTTCGGGCGGAGCGCCGACGAGGTGCACATCGGCGCCGGATCCGTCGCCATCCTCTCCCAGCTGGTGCTCGCCACGTCGGGCCCCGGCGACGAGGTCGTGTACTCCTGGCGCTCGTTCGAGGCCTACCCCGGCCTCGTGACCGTCGCAGGGGCGACGAGCGTGCCGGTGCCGAATCGGCCGGACCACGGGCACGACCTGCCCGCCATGGCCGCTGCGGTGACGGATGCGACCCGCCTCGTGATCGTCTGCACCCCCAACAACCCGACCGGCACGATCGTCACGGCGGAGGAGTTCTCGGCGTTCATGGCCCTCGTGCCGTCCGACGTGCTCGTGGTCCTCGACGAGGCCTACGCGGAGTTCGTGACGGAGCCGCGAGCCGTCAACGGCGTGCCCCTGCTGGCCCACTACCCCAATCTCGTGGTGCTCCGCACCTTCTCCAAGGCGTACGGCCTCGCCGGGCTCCGGGTCGGCTACGCGCTCGGCCCCGTCGCCGTCCTCGACGCCGCCCGCTCGACGGCGATCCCGCTCTCGGTCACCGGACAGGCGACAGCGGCCGCGATCGCCTCCCTCGCGGCCGAGGTCGAACTGCTCGAGCGCGTCCAGCACATCGTCGCGAGGCGCGACGCCGTCCACCGCGGCCTGGTCGAGCGCGGCTGGAACGTGCCGAAGCCGTCGGGCAACTTCATCTGGCTGCCGACGGGCGCGGAGACCGCTGCCGCTGCCGACCGTCTGTTCGAAGCCGGGCTCGTGGTTCGGGCGTTCCCCCCGGAGGGCATCCGGATCTCGATCGGAGAGGAAGAATCGGTGGAGAGACTCCTACAGATCTCCGAAGAGATTGTGCGATCTCTACCAGAGGGGCATTCCGCCCGGCGGATAGCGTAGAGAAATGGTTGCCAGCTCGAACGACTTCAGCGTGCCGATGGTGCAGCTGCTCGGCCCCGATGGAACCTTCGCCCCGAACGAAGCGGCCGAGGAGTTCCTCCCCTACTTCGAGCGGCTGACCGAGGACGACTACCGGCGGTTCTACCGCGAGATGGTGGTGGTGCGGCGCTTCGACCGTGAGGCGGCCAACCTGCAGCGCCAGGGCCAGCTCGCCCTCTGGGTGCCGAGCCACGGGCAGGAGGCCGCCCAGGTGGGCTCAGCCGCGGCCACCCGTCCGCAGGACCACATCTTCCCGTCCTACCGCGAGCACGTCGTCGGCATGATGCGCGGCCTCGACGTCGTCGACATCCTGCGGATGCTCAAGGGGCTGACGCTCGGCGGCTGGGTGCCGGAGGAGAACGGCAACTTCCACCTCTACACGCTCGTGCTCGCATCGCAGACCCTGCATGCCACGGGCTACGCCATGGGCATGCAGTTCGACGGCGCGACGGCGACCGGCGACCCGGAACGCGACGAGGCCGTCGTGGTCTACTTCGGCGACGGTGCATCCTCGCAGGGCGACGCCAGCGAGGCGCTGGTCTTCGCCGCGAGCTACCAGACCCCCCAGGTGTTCTTCCTGCAGAACAACGGCTGGGCGATCTCGGTGCCGTCGAGCCGGCAGTCGCGCACGCCGTTCGCGCTGCGCGGCCACGGCTTCGGCATGCGAGCGAACCGCATCGACGGCAACGACGTCTTCGCCAGCTACGCGGTGACCGCCAAGCACCTCGACGATGCGCGTGCCGGCAACGGCCCGGCGCTCATCGAGGCCATGACCTACCGCATCGGCGCCCACACCACCGCCGACGACCCGACCAAGTACCGCCTCGACGCCGACCTGGAGAGCTGGCTCCAGCGGGATCCCATCGTCCGGCTCAAGGCGTTCCTGCAGGGCCGAGGCGTCGAGCAGGAGTTCCTGGACGACGTCGATGAGCAGGCGGCCGACTTCGCCGCCGACGCGCGACGCCGTGCGCTGGAGGTCATCGCGCCCGATCAGGACGTGATCTTCGACAACGTCTATGCCGAGGCGCATTCGACCCTGGTGGAGGAGCGGGCCTGGTTCGAGGCCTACGAGGCGTCATTCGACGAGGAGGTGTCGTCATGACCGACATCGCAAGCCGGGTCCCCGCGACCCGGGAGGCCGCCGTGGGCGGCGCATCCGCCCGCCGCACCGGCGTCGAGAACCTCCCGCTCGGCAAGGCCATCAACGCCGGCCTCCGGCAGGCGATGCTCGACGACCCCAAGGTGCTCATGATGGGCGAGGACATCGGCCCGCTGGGCGGCGTCTTCCGGGTGACCGAGGGCCTCATCGCCGAGTTCGGCGACAAGCGGGTGCTCGACACGCCGCTCGCCGAGTCCGGCATCGTCGGCACCGCGATCGGCCTCGCCATGCGCGGCTACCGCCCGGTGATCGAGATCCAGTTCGACGGCTTCATCTTCCCCGCCTTCGACCAGATCACCACGCAGCTCGCCCGGATGCGCAACCGGCACGAGGGCGGCGTGAGCATGCCCGTCGTCATCCGTGTCCCGTACGGCGGCCACATCGGATCGATCGAGCACCACCAGGAGAGCCCGGAGGCGTACTTCGCGCACACTCCCGGCCTCCGGGTGGTGAGTCCGGCCACGCCGAACGACGCGTACTGGATGATCCAGCAGGCGATCCGCAGCGACGACCCGGTGCTGTTCTTCGAACCCAAGAGCCGCTACTGGCCGAAGGGGCCGGTCGACTTCGATGCGGAGCCCACTCCCCTGCACGCCTCCCGCGTCGTCCGATCCGGCACGGATGTCACGGTGGTCGGCCACGGCGCCATGGTGACCACGTTGCTCGAGGCCGCCGACATCGCTGCAGAGGAGGGGACGAGCATCGAGGTCGTCGACCTGCGCTCGATCTCCCCGATCGACTACGGCCCCCTGCTCGCCTCCGTCGAGAAGACCGGCCGTCTCGTCGTCGCCCAGGAGGCATCCGGGTTCGTGAGCGTCGGGTCGGAGATCGCCGCGACCGTCGCCGAGCGCGCCTTCTACCTGCTGCAGGCGCCGGTCCTGCGCGTGTCGAGCTACGACGCGCCGTTCCCGCCGGCCGCCGTCGAGACGCAGTTCCTGCCGAGCCCCGACCGGGTGCTCGAGGCCGTCGATCGCGCCCTGGCGTACTGAGAGGCTCACCATGAGCGACCTGACATTCCGCCTCCCGGACGTCGGTGAGGGACTCACCGAGGCCGAGATCGTGCAGTGGCGCGTCTCCCCCGGCGACAGCGTCGCCGTCAACGACGTGCTCGTGGAGATCGAGACGGCGAAGTCGCTCGTCGAGCTGCCGTCGCCGTACGCCGGTGTCGTCGGCGCACTCCTCGTCGCAGAGGGCCAGACGGTCGACGTCGGCACCGCGATCATCACGGTGTCCTCCGGTGCGTCCGCGGGCGCCGAGCCAGGAGCCGCCACCGCGCCGGTAACCCCGTCAGGCGGTGTCACCCCGGCGGATTCGGCGACCGTCGTCGACGAGGCCACCGGCTACCGCCTGCCGGCTGCACCGGACACGACGGAGAAGCCCGAGCCCATGCTGGTCGGGCACGGCAGCTCCGCCGGTGGCGCGACGCGTCGTCGCCGCACCCGCACGGCCCCGTCGGCGCACGAGCACCTCGCTCCTGCCCCCGTCCACCACACCGAGGCCGTGCCGCTCACCCGCCCGGTGCCGGCCGCCGCGGCATCCGCCGGCCCGGTGCTCGCGAAGCCGCCCATCCGCAAGCTCGCGAAGGACCTCGGCGTCGACCTCGCCGCGGTCACCGCGACCGGGCCGATCGGCGACGTCACCCGCGAGGACGTCATCCGGGAGGCCAGCCAGGCGTCCGTGTTCCGCAACATCGAGACGCCGGCCTGGCCCGAGGTGCGCGAGGATCGCATCCCGGTCAAGGGCGTGCGGAAGATGATCGCGCAGACCATGGTGTCCAGCGCCTTCACTGCACCGCACGTGAGCCTGTTCGTGGACGTCGACGCGACGCGCACCATGGAGTACGTCAAGAGGCTCAAGGGCTCCACCGACTTCGCCGGCGCGAAGGTCTCCCCCCTGCTCATCATGGCGAAGGCCATGATCTGGGCGGTCCGCCGCAATCCCACCGTGAACGCGGCATGGACGGATGAGGAGATCATCGTCAAGCACTACGTGAACCTCGGCATCGCAGCGGCCACCCCGCGCGGCCTCATCGTCCCCAACATCAAGGACGCCCAGGCGATGAGCCTGCGCGAACTGTCCGCGGCGCTCGAGAAGCTCACGCTCACGGCTCGCGAGGGCAAGACCTCGCCCGCCGAGATGTCGGGCGGCACGATCACCATCACGAACATCGGCGTCTTCGGCATGGACACCGGCACCCCCATCCTGAACTCCGGCGAGGTGGCGATCGTGGCCCTCGGCACGATCAAGCAGAAGCCCTGGGTGGTGGACGGCGAGGTGCGACCGCGCTTCGTGACGACCATCGGCGCCTCCTTCGACCACCGGGTCGTCGACGGCGACGTGGCGAGCCGCTTCCTGGCCGACGTGGCGTCCATCATCGAGGAGCCGGCGCTGCTGCTGGACTGACGGCAGCGGGTCCTCCCTCGATACGCGTCCGACTGCGTCGGGCGCTCCTCGATCGGCGGGTGCGCCCGGTGGGGGAACGACGGATGCCCCGCCGATCCGCAGATCGACGGGGCATCTCGGCGGTAACCGGGTCAGCTGGTTGCGAGGATGTCGATCACGAACACGAGCGTCTTGCCTGCGAGCTCGCTCGTGTTGCTCTGGCTCGCCTCTCCGTAGCCGAGGGCCGGCGGGATGACGGCGATGACCTGGGATCCGACGGTCTGGCCGGCGATGGCCTGGCTGAAGCCGGGCACGACCTGCGACAGGGAGAACTGGCTCGGCCCACGGCCCCAGCTCTGGTCGAACACCTCACCGGTGTCCCACGCGGTGCCCTGGTACTGCACGGTGACCGTGGCTCCGTCTGCGACGACCGGCCCGTCGCCCTTCTTCAGCACGCCGAGCTGCAGCTCGGTGGGGGCATCGGTCTTCGGCAGGGTGACGGTGGGCTTGCCGTCCTTGTCGAGCTCCACGGTGGGCAATCCCTCGGGGGCCGGCTGGTCGGCACCCGATGCCCTCGTGGGCAGGATGCTCTTGACGTCGAGAACGACGACGAGCGAGTCGTCGGCCGCGATCTTCAGGTCGGTGTTCCCCTCGGCGCCGAAGGCGTCGGTGGGCGGGATCACCGAGACGACGCGCGAACCCTCGGTGACGCAGCCGATGGTCTTGGCGAGGCCGGCCATGAGCGCCTCGGCGCTCGCGGTGAACTGCGGCGAGGAGGTGCCGTCGAAGCCGGCGGCGTCGATCTGCTCCCCCGTCGTGCCGTTGTAGACGACATAGGCGACCTCGGCGGTTCCGCCGGCCTCGAGGGTGTCTCCATCGCCTTCGACGACGACGGTGCGCTCGGTCTTCTTCGAGCTCAGCCCCTTGTCGAAGGTGGCGACGGGCGCCGTGGTCAGGTCGGTCGTGACATCGACGGCATCCGATGCCTTGCCGGAGGTGGTCGCGCACACGTCGACGGACGCCGTGGCGGCATCCTTCGTGCTCGTGGGCGTCGGAGACCCGCTCGAGCACGCGGCCAGGGTCGCGACGAGCGCGACGGCTGCGAAGGAGGAGAGAACGGGAACGGTGCGACGCATGAGCCACTTTCGATCGGAGGACAGAGCGTCAACAGGCTATCGGGCGCACCGGTGAGGCGGCTGGCAGGACGCTGGCAGAGCTCTATGACGCGACGTAGCCGCGCGAACCGGGCCGGGAGCGGCGCACGGCCGGTCTTGATGGTTTTGACAATCATTATCAATAACGTTAATCTCAGGATGTGAAGAGACGCAGCAGAGTGACCGCGGCGGTGGCCGTCGCCGTCGGAACGAGCCTGGTCCTGGCCGCATGTTCGCCGAACGAGGGCGGACTGACCGGCGTCGCCGAGCAGCTCGGCACCCTGCGCGTCGTCGCGACGACGACCCAGGTCGCCGACTTCACCCGCGAGGTCGCGGGGGAGTCCGCCACCGTGACGGGCCTCATCCAGCCGAACCAGAGCGCGCACAGCTTCGATCCGTCGGCCGCCGACCTGCTGGCGCTGTCCAAGGCCGACGTGCTCGTGAAGAACGGCGCCGGCCTCGAGGGCTGGCTCGACGACGCGATCGACGCCTCCGGTTTCCACGGGACCGTGATCGACGCGAGCACGGGCATCGAGCTCGACGAGGCCGACGAGGAGCCTGAGGCCGATGCCGGCCATGACGCGGACTCCACAGAGGCGACCCACGATCACGACCACGAATCCGGCAACCCGCACATCTGGACCGACCCGGAGAACGCGGCGCGGATGGTCGAGACCATCTCGGTCGGCCTCATCACCTCGTATCCCGCCGAGGCGAAGTCGTTCAGGGCCAACGCCGACGCCTACACGCAGAAGCTCGACGACCTCGACGCCTGGTCGAGGCAGAACATCGACACGGTTCCGCAGGCCGAGCGACTGTTCGTGAGCAACCACGACGCGTTCAGCTACCTCGTCGATGCCTACGGCATCGACTACGTCGGCAGCGTCATCCCGAGCTTCGACGACAACGCGGAGCCGAGCGCGGCCGAGATGGATGCGCTCGTCGCCGACATCATCGCGACCGGAACCAGGGCCGTGTTCTCCGAGGCCTCGCTCTCGCCCAAGACGGCGGCGACGATCGCGAAGGAGGCCGGCGTGACGGTGTACTCGGGCGACGACGCCCTGTACGGCGACTCGCTGGGGCCAGCCGGCAGCGACGGCGAAACCTACATCTCGGCGCAACTGCACAATGTGCGGCTGCTGCTGGAATCGTGGGGAGTCGTCCCCAGCCCTCTTCCCGCCTCGCTGGCAGACTGACGACCGTGACGATCGATCCCGGCGACCCCGTGCTGAGCCTGCGCGACGCGGCCTTCTCCTATGACGGTTCGCCGGCGATCAGCGGCGTGACCCTCGATGTCGCGCCGGGGGAGGCCGTCGCCCTCATCGGCCCGAACGGATCGGGGAAGTCGACCCTGCTGAAGGGACTGCTCGGGCTGATCCCGGTCACCGCCGGCGAGTTCACGGCGTTCGGCGTCGCACGCAGCGGTCTGCCGAAGGCGCAGGCCGATGCGGCCGCCCGGGCGTCGCGCCGTTCCATCGGCTACCTGCCGCAGAGCGACGACCTCGACCCCGACTTCCCGATCAGCCTCGAGCAGGTGGTCATGATGGGCCGGTATCGGGCCCTCGGCCCCTTCCGCTGGCCGGGGCGCACCGATCGCGAGGCCGTGAAGGCGGCCATCGACGCCGTCGGGCTCACGCATCGGGCGGCCGCCCGGTTCGGCGCACTCTCGGGCGGCCAGCAGCAGCGCGGCCTGCTCGCGCGGGCGCTCGCATCCGGTCCGCGACTGCTCCTCCTGGATGAACCGTTCAACGGGCTCGACCAGGCGAACCGCGACGCCCTCGTGCAGACCCTCCGGGCGCTCAAGGCGCAGGGCGTGGCCGTGCTGGTGTCGACCCATGACCTGGATCTCGCCCGCGAGGTGTGCGACACGGTCCTGCTCCTCAACGCCCAGCAGGTGGCGTGCGGACGCACGGCCGAGGTGCTCACCCTCGACAATGTGCAGGCTGCGTTCGGGGAGGTCGGCGTCGAGTTCGACGAGCACACCCTCGTCGTGCCCGGCCACGAAGGCCACTGATGGGCACGGCATCCTGATGGACTGGCTGATCGAGCCGTTCACGCTCCCGTTCATGGCACGCGCCCTCGGCGTGCTGCTCGCGCTCGCCGTGGTCGCCGGCGTGGTCGGCGTGATCGTGAACCTGCGCGGGCTCGAGTTCATCACCGACGGGCTCACCCACGCCGTCTTCCCCGGCATCGCCATCGGCTTCGTCGCCGCAGGCCATGACGGGCTGTTCGTCGGGGCGATCATCACCGCCGTCATCGCGGCCGTCGTCCTCACCCTGCTCACCCGGCGCGGCGTCGCATCCGATGCCGCGATCGCCATCGTGCTCACCGGGTTCTTCTCCATCGGCGTGCTCGTCGTCTCGCGGCAGTCCGACTACGCCGGCCAGCTCGACGCGCTGCTGTTCGGTCGCCTCCTCACGGTGACGGATGCCGACCTGTGGCGCACGGTCGCGCTCTGCGCCGTCGCCCTCGTCGCGGTCGCCGCCACGCTGCCCGGCCATGTCTTCCGCGCGTTCGACGCCCGGGGGAGTGAGGCGTCCGGCTTCCGGCCGCTCGGCCTCGACCTGGTGCTGAACAGCGCCATCGCCCTCGTCGTCGTCGCGGCGTCGAGCGCCGTCGGCAACCTGCTCGTTCTCGCCGTGCTCATCGTTCCCGGTGCCGTGGCGCGGCTCGTCACGGTCCGGCTGTGGCTGCTGTTCCCGCTCGCGGCCGGAGCGGCGGCGCTCGCCTCGTGGCTCGGCCTCGGCGTCGGGTTCGCCGCCTCCGTCGAGAACGGAGTCGACCTGCCGGCCGGATCCACGGTGGTGGCGACCCTCATCGCGGTCTACGCGATCGTGCTGCTGGTGCGGCTCGGCATCGACCGGATCCGGCCGCGCGCCCTGCGCCGGCGGGATGCGGGACCGGTGCACGCCGTGACGCCCACCGAGCCGACCGACCTCGACCCGGCACGGCAGGGGGCGTGATGGGCTACTTCGAGAGGGCACTGCTGGCCGCGGTCGTCATCGGCGCGACGTGCGGCCTGGTCGGCGCGCTCGTGGTGCTCCGGCGGCGGGTGTTCTTCGCCCAGGCGCTCACCCACGCCACCTTCCCCGGTGCGGTGGCCGCCGCACTGCTCGGCGTCAGCATCCCGCTCGGCGCCGCCGTGGCGAGTGTCGCGATCGTGGGGATCATGGCCCTCATCAGCCGGGTGCGCCGTCAGGGTGCCCAGGTCGCGTCCGGGATCGTGCTCACCGCCGGGTTCGCCATCGGGGCCCTGATGCAGGCCATGAACCCCGACGTCCCGGTGCACCTCGAGTCGTTCCTCGTCGGATCGATCCACTCCGTCTCGGCCGGCGACATCGTGCTGTCCTCCGTGGTGCTGCTCGTGGCCGTCGTCACGATCCTGCTGGTCGGCAAGGAGATCGTGTTCCAGACCTTCGACCGGCGCGGCTACGCGGCAGCCGGCTACCGCGAGTGGCCCCTGGAGGTCGTCGTGCTCGCCCTCGTCGCCGCCACCGTGGTGACGGCGATGCCCGCCGTCGGTGCGATCCTCGCCATCGCCCTGATCGCGGCTCCGGCGGCCGCCGCCCGCGTGATGGCGCCGTCGACGCGCTGGATGCTCGCCATCTCCCCCGTCATCGGAGCGGCGGCCGGGGTGATCGGCGTCGTGCTGTCCCGGCTCGTCGACGTCGCGGCCGGCCCGACGATCGCCCTCGTCGCCGCCGCGTTCTTCCTCCTCGCCCTCGGGGTGCGCCGGATGCCGCGGCTAGGCTGGACGAGAGGAGTGACCGACGCATGAAACGCAACACCTGGCAGCGTGAGGCCGTGCGCGATGCGCTCGACACGTCGGGCGGATTCATCAGCGCTCAGGCCCTGCACTCGTCCCTGCACGCGAGCGGATCCCCCATCGGCCTCGCGACCGTCTACCGTGCGCTCTCGGACCTCGCCGAGCAGGGCGAAGCCGATTCCCTCCAGTCGCCGGAGGGCGAGAGCCTCTACCGGGCGTGCTCGACCACGGGCCATCATCATCACCTCATCTGCCGCAACTGCGGACTGACGGTGGAGATCGGCGCCGACGAGGTCGAGGCGTGGGCGAAGCGCGTCGCCGGCGAGCACGGCTTCACGCAGGCCGCGCACGTCGTCGACGTGTTCGGGCTGTGTGCGGCATGCACCGCGGCCGCGCGGACCGCCTGAGCCGACCGCCTGAGCTCGAGCGCTCTAGCGGGCCTGCCCGACGGTGTCGAGCACCTCGAACGGCCGCTCGACGTGGGCGAAGTGTCCCGCATCCGGAACCGTGATCGCCCGGATGCGGGGAACGAGCGCCACGAGCCGTGGCAGGTCGTCGGCTGCGACGAACACGTCGCGATCGCCGCGCAGCACTGTGGCGGCGCAGGCCACCTGCGACCAGATCGTCGCGGCGTCGTAGTCGCGCGTGGCCTCCGCAGCCGCCGTGAACGCGCGCGGACGCACCTCGGCGGCCAAGGCGTCGTAGACGGAGGCGTCGATGAAGGACGGATGCCGGAACAGCGGGGTGGCGAGGCCGCGCGTGAACCCGATGCGTCCGAGACCGCGGGAGATCGCACGACCGGCCTGCTCGCGGATGGCGAGGATCCGCATCGTCTGCCGCATGCCGACGAAGAGCGGGATCCTCGCGAGGCCACCCAGCGGGTGGGTCACGGCCTCGAGCACGCCGAATGCGCTGGGGGAGACGAGCGTGATGCCGGCCGTCGCCTCCGACTCGACGACAGCGAGGTGGAGTGCGAGAGTGCCGCCGAGCGAATGCCCGATGACACGCCAGCGGTCGAAGCCGAGCGATCGGGCGGCGTGGGCGATCGCCTCCGTGAGCCGATCGATGGTGAACCGATCGGCATCGGCCGGGAATCCGCTCGCGCCCCAGCCCGGCAGATCAGGGATGATCACGTTCCGGAGGGTCGCATCGCCGCGCAGGTCGGCCGCCTGCAGCAGGGGAGTGAAGGTCGTCCACGAGCCGGCGGCACCGTGCAGCATGATCGTCGCGGTCTCGTCGGTGCGATCGCGCCGGCCGGCGTGCACGGTCATCTCGCCGAGCGGCGTGTGCAGCACCCTCGTCTCGAGCCCGAGCTCGTCGCCGCGGGTGAGGAGCGGGAACGGCGCATACGCCGTCGACGTCTGCTCTGCGATCATGGAAGGTGTTCGGAGACGCGGCCGGAACGGATGCCTCTACCCTGCCGTCGGCCCGGTTTTGCGCGCCACGCCGAGATGACGTAAGCTTTCCCTTTGGCTGGGCGTACCTAGCGCCCAGTTCGCCGACACACAACCTCCTCTCTCGAGAGGGAAGGCGTGCGTCGAGCCGACAAGAGATCTTGGGAGGGGCATCCGCCCCTCGGTACTGGAGGAACAACCATGGCAGCAGTGTGCCAGGTGACAGGAGCCGTTCCCGGCTTCGGTCACAACATCTCGCACTCGCACCGGCGCACCAAGCGTCGTTTCGACCCGAACGTGCAGCGCAAGACGTACTACGTCCCGTCGCTTCGCCGTAGCGTCACCCTGAACGTCAGCGCGAAGGGCATCAAGGTCATCGATGCCCGTGGCATCGAGTCCGTCGTCAAGGACATTCTCGCTCGTGGGGTGAAGATCTAATGGCAAAGCAGCAGGACATCCGTCCCATCATCAAGCTTCGTTCGACGGCAGGCACCGGTTACACCTACGTGACCAAGAAGAACCGTCGCAACAACCCCGATCGTCTCGTGCTCAAGAAGTACGACCCCGTAGTGCGCAAGCACGTCGACTTCCGCGAGGAGCGCTAAACATATGGCTAAGAAGAGCAAGATCGCCCGGAACGAGCAGCGCAAGGTCATCGTCGAGCGCTACGCCGCGAAGCGCCTCGAGCTGAAGAAGGCTCTCGTCGACCCCAACGGCACCGACGAGTCGCGCGAGGCAGCTCGCGTCGGCCTGCAGAAGCTCCCCCGCAACGCATCGCCGATCCGCGTCCGCAGCCGCGACGCGATCGACGGCCGCCCCCGTGGTGTCCTCACGAAGTTCGGCGTCTCGCGCGTCCGCTTCCGTGACATGGCGCACCGCGGCGAGCTGCCCGGCATCACCAAGTCGAGCTGGTAGTCACCGCTCGGCCGTGACGGCCTGATCCATCCCGAACGGGATGTCCGAGGAATCCTCGGGCATCCCGTTCGGTCGTTAACGCGTCGCCGATGTGCCGCATCCGGGGGCGGCCCGAGTGACGGATGAGGCCAAAGCGGTGGATTCCGCGTGTCGCGAACGTCGTTGGGCCCGGAAATCCGCGGAAACTCGCGGATCTCTGTTACATTCGAGGCGGTCATCCGACCGAAGGGGACCGACGGATCCGTCGCCCCCGCCATCTCGATAGCTGTACGGCTCGAATAGCTGTAATGGCAGATGTACGTCCGAGGAGGACACTCAATGGCTGACAAGTCGCTTAACAAGACCGAGCTCGTCGCAAAGATCGCCGCGTCCACGGGTCAGAGCCAGGCCACGGTCGACGCCGTTCTCGGCGGTTTCTTCGAGACCCTCGCCGAGTCGGTCGGTTCGGACGTCAAGGTTTCGATCCCGGGATGGCTCGCCGTCGAGCGCACCCACCGCGCCGCTCGCACCGGCCGCAACCCGCAGACCGGCGCCACCATCGAGATCGCCGCCGGCTACTCGGTCAAGGTCTCGGCCGGCTCGAAGCTCAAGGCTGCCGCCAAGTAGTCTTCGCTCCACCGCCCGCGAGGGGCTCGGCTTCGGCCGGGCCCCTCGCGTCGTTGACGGGCGCTACACGTGGCCGATGCCGAAGTTCCACGGCGCGAAGATGACCGTGCCGTCTTGCCGGTACAAGTTCTGGCCTGAGACCGAGTTCGAGTTGGAGTACGGCGAGCCGGGCTGCTGCTCGCCGATCGGCGGCCCGTGCTCGGCCTGGATCTGGTTGAACCCGCCGTCCTCGACGAAGGGTTCGTCCATGTACGTCGCGAGCCAGCGGAGATCATCGCCGGGCTTGAAGCCCTGGATCGTGGCGACGCTGATCGAGCGCGGCCCGAGGGCGGGGGCGGAGAACATCACCGACACGTTCATGTCGGACTCGAAGCCGCCGTTCTCGTGGTCGTCTCTCAGCTCGAACCCGTCCCAGGAGTAGGTGGTGGTCGGCTGGGACTCGTTTCCGCCGGGAGTGTCCTCGATGGCAGGTGCGGCGCCCAGGAGGTCGGTGAACAGGTCGACATAGAGCTCGGCGTCAGCGTCGTAGGAGAGCGTGAGCCGCTCGGTGCCCGCCGTGTCGAGGAACTGGAGCATCTCCGGCCGCACCACGATGGACGTGATGGCGGCACGAGTCTCGGCTGCGGGATCCGGCGCGGTCGTGATGGTCGGCGCCGCGGTCGGCGTCGGGTCGGGCTTGCCCGTCGGCTTCGGCGACGGGGCTGAGGTGCACCCGACGACGAGCAGGGTTGCGGCCAGCGCGATCACGGTGGTCCCGATGACTGAGTATCTCGACATTCACTGCCTCCTGATCTGTACCTTATGGTCGCCGACGGTGGTGCAGCGGCGCCGGATGACGACGGTCTCGTAACGAAAGCCGCGGCCCTGCGCCCACGGGGCAGCGGCGGATGCGCCGCGGGCGCGAACGTAGACTTGGGGGGTGATGCGCACCGCTCGAGTCCTCGGCCCGGCCGTGCTCCTGGCGGCGGCGCTGATCTCGCTCGTCGTCGCGCTGTCCTACGGCGGCGGCGCGGCACCGCAGGCCCTCGAGGACCCGGGTGCGATCGTGCGCTGGGGCCTTCCGATCGCGAAGCTGTTCGTGAACCTCGGTGCCGCCGGCATGATCGGCGCGCTCGTGCTGGTGTGCTGGGTGCTCAGCTCCAGGGAGCGCGAATTCGACGTCGCCCTCGACGTCGCGGCTGCATCGGCCGCGGTGTTCACCGTGGCATCGGCGGCGACCGGGTTCATCACCTTCCTCTCCGTCACCAACACCCCCCTCACCTTCGACGACCGGTTCGGCGCGACGCTCAGCCAGTTCCTCACGGCCATCCCGCTGGGGCAGGCGTGGTTGTCCACCACGTTGATCGGCGCACTCGTGACCGTGCTCTGCTTCGCGGTGCGCAACCAGACCGCGCTGGTCTTCGTCACCCTGGTCGCCATCGCCGCCCTCGTGCCCATGGCCCAGCAGGGCCACGCCGCCGGGACCGCCGGCCACAACGCCGCGATCATCGCCCTCGGACTGCACCTGATCTTCGCCGCCGTCTGGCTGGGGGGTCTGATCACGATCGTGCTGCTCCGCTCGCGGTTCACCACCGGCCGCCTCGTCGTCGTGCTCGGCCGCTATTCCACCATCGCCCTGGTCTGCTTCATCGTCGTCGCCGTCTCGGGCTACGTGAGCGCGGCCCTCCGGGTCGGGACCTTCTCGAACCTCCTCACGCCATACGGGGTGCTGGTGTTCGGCAAGGTGGCCGCACTGCTGGCGCTCGGATGCTTCGGTGCCGTGCAGCGCCGCTACGCCATCGGGCGCATGAGCGGACTGGCCGCCGGACCCGGCGCATCCGCCTCGGCGGGCGACCGCTGGTTCTGGGGACTCGTCGTCGCCGAACTCGCCTTCATGGGCATCGCATCCGGACTCGCGGCTGCGCTGGCCCGCACGGGCACCCCGATCGCCGAGACCATCTCGTCCGGCGTGCGCTCGCCGGCCGAACTGCTCACGGGGGAGCCGCTGCCGCCCGTGCTCACAGCGGAGCGCTACCTGACGGCCTGGGACTTCGACCTGCTCTGGGTGCTGGCCTGCGCGTTCGGCGTGTTCTTCTATCTCGCCGGCGTCTGGCGCATGCACCGCCGTGGCGACCGCTGGCCGATCTTCCGCACCATCTCCTGGGTGGCGGGCATGGCTGTGCTGTTCTACGTCACGAGCGGGGCCGTGGCACTCTACGGGCAGTACCAGTTCTCCACCCACATGCTCGCGCACATGTCGCTCACCATGGCGGTCCCGGTGCTGCTCGTGCCCGGCGCGCCCGTGACCCTCGCGCTCCGCGCCATCCGTCCCCGCAAGGACGGCAGCCGCGGCAGCCGCGAGTGGATCATGATCGCCGTGCACTCGAAGTTCGCCTCGGTCATCGCCAATCCGATCGTCGCGGCCGTGCTGTTCGCCTCGTCACTGTGGATCTTCTACTTCACCCCGCTGTTCAGCTGGGCCACGACGGACCACCTCGGCCACGAGTGGATGACGGTGCACTTCCTGATCACCGGCTACCTGTTCGTGCAGTCGATCATCGGCATCGACCCGGTCCCCTATCGCCTGCCGTACCCGTTCCGCCTGCTGCTCCTGCTGCTCACGATGGCGTTCCACGCCTTCTTCGGCCTGGCCATCATGACCGGCACCGGACTGCTGCTGGCGGACTGGTACGGGGCCATGGGCTGGGGAACGGATGCCCTGGTCGACCAGCAGCTCGGCGGCGGCATCGCCTGGAGCGTCGGCGAGATCCCGACCGTGGCACTGGCCATCGCCGTGGCCGTGCAGTGGAGCCGCGCCGACGAGCGGGAGACCAAGCGCAGGGACCGCAACGCGGATCGCACGGGCGAAGCGGAGCTCGAGGCGTACAACGCCCGTCTGGGCGCTCTCGCCCGACGCGATTCCTGAACGGAACCCTCCGGCTCAGTGCAGCTGGATGTTGAGGGCGCCGTCATCACCGAGGGTGACGGTGGCTCCCATCGAGAACGGCTCGTCCTGGTCGAGGGTCGACTCGTCGCCGTCGAAGAGCGACTGCACCTCCACGACGACGTGCGCGGTGCCGGTGGTGCTCGGCACCTCGAACGCCGTCGGGCCGGCCGTGATGGTGACCACCGGGTACGCGACGATCGACCAGACCGGGTCGCCGATCACGCGATCGTCGATCACCGTTCCGAACGGGCATCCGGTCGGCTGCAGCACCTTCTGGGTGGCGCACTGGTCGAGGAAGCCGTTGATCTCGCGCTGCACCTGGTCGACGAGGGCTGCGGTCGGCTGCACGTCGATGACGACATCGGTGACGCCCGGCTTCAGCACGACGACGTCCTGGGGTTCGGCGGCGAGCTGCACGCTCGAGCGGCTGAACTCGTAGATCGTCGGCGTGAGCACGAGGTAGGAGGCCGAGTTGTCGAACGACGGCGCGGCGTCCGCCGGCGCGTGGGCGCGGGCGTCGAGCGTGAGCTCGTTCACGGTGAAGGTGGTGTCGTGCTGGACGGTCACGGCCACGGCGCCGATCGGACTGGTCGCGAATCGCCAGGCCGGGAAGACGGCGGCCCACGTCCCGTTCCGCTCCACGTCGAAGCTCACCCGATGATCGGTCCCCCCGAGGCGCACGCTGGCCACGACGGTGTGCCGCCCATCGCCGTCGTCGGTGTCGCTCAGGATGCTGCTCGATGACGGACCGTGGAGCACCGAGTCGCGCAGCAGCGTCGTCGCGGCGTCGGCCGGCAGCCCTGCCGCTGCGAGTTCGGCACTGTCGATCGCCACCCCGGGCATCGCGAGGGCGGCCGACGCGTCCCCGTCCTGGAGGGCGGCGAGATACTGCTCCACGAAGCCGGAGGCGCTGTACACGGTGCGCCCGAGGGCGCCGATGGCCGACACGAGCGCGGCGACCAGCAGGATCGCCAGTCCCGCCCAGAGGAGGGCGGCGAGCACGGGGGTGGTGACGCGGCTCGGCTCGCGCGGGTCTGGCGCGACGGAGACGCCGGGAGCCGTCACCGCGCCGGACAGGATGGCTCCCGCGCGGGGCCGTGTCGCCTCGAGTCCGGCGGCGTGCGCGCCGACATGCCCGATGCCGAGTTCCCGGTCGGAGACGACGGGGACGGGCACGGTGATGCCGAACGGGCTCGTGGCCGGTACCCGGGTGGCTTCGCGATCGGGATCGTCCTGCGGCTGCACGTGGGGCGGCTCGGTGTCGGGACCGTGCTCGAGCCCGGCCGTCCGCTCGTCCTCCGCCCCGGGTTCCACGCAGTCATTCTATGGTCGAGGCGCTGGACGGCGTCCGCGCGGTGTGCGGCCGGTACAGTGGACAGACCTCCCGCACGAAAGGACGCCGTGTCGTTCCCCGCCCTGTCGGCCGAACAGGCCGCGGTCTTCCAGGCGATCGAGGGCACCCGCGATCACGTCTTCGTGACGGGCCGGGCGGGAACCGGCAAGTCCACTCTCCTCAACCACCTCAACTGGCACACCGAGAAGCAGATCGTCATCTGCGCCCCGACGGGCGTCGCGGCTTTGAACGTGGGCGGCCAGACCATCCACTCCCTGTTCCGCCTGCCGATCGGGCTGATCGCCGATCACGAGATCGAGCAGAACGACGTCACGCGCAAGCTCCTCAACACGATCGACACCCTGGTCGTCGACGAGGTGAGCATGGTGAGCGCCGACCTCCTCGACGCCATGGATCGCAGCCTCCGGAAGGCCAGGCAGAAGCCGTTCACCCCGTTCGGCGGGGTCCAGGTCGTACTGTTCGGCGATCCGTACCAGCTCGCTCCCGTTCCGGGAGACGCGGACGAGCGGGCCTACTTCACCGACCACTACCGCTCGCTGTGGTTCTTCGACGCGAAGGTGTGGGAGGAGGCGTCGCTGCGGATCTTCGAGCTCGGGCAGATCCATCGGCAGCGCGACGCCGACTTCCGGATGATGCTGAACGCCGTGCGGCACGGCCAGGTGACGGCGGAGATCGGCGGCCAGCTGAACGGGTTCGGCGCCCGCAGGCCCATCCCCGACGACGGCGTCATCACGCTCGCGACCCGCAACGACGCGGTCAATCGCATCAATGCGAGCGCCCTCCACCGCCTGGCCGGCACGTCGCAGGCCAACGAGGCCGACATCTCGGGCGACTTCGCGGGCCGCGCCTACCCTGCCGACCTCAGGCTCGAGCTCAAGGTGGGGGCGCAGGTGATGTTCCTCCGCAATGACAGCCCCATCGACGGCGGTCCGCGCTGGGTGAACGGCACCATCGGCACCGTCACCGCGATCGCGGACACGGTGCACGTCGAGGTGGACGGCGAGGAGCACGAGGTGGAGCCTGCGACATGGGAGAAGTACAAGTACAGCTACGACCCCGTGACCAAGAAGCTCGCGAAGGACATCGTCGCGGAGTTCACGCAGTTCCCGCTCCGCTTGGCGTGGGCCGTGACCATCCACAAGTCGCAGGGAGCGAGCTATGACACGGCGGTCATCGACCTCGGCCCTCGGGCGTTCAGCCCGGGACAGACCTATGTCGCGCTCAGCCGGCTGACACGCCTCGACGGCCTCTACCTCGCCCGTCCGCTGCGGCCGAGCGACATCATCGTCGACGACGACGTCCGCCGCTTCATGGAGACGGCGGGGACCGACCCGATCGAGGCCTGATCCCGTCGGCGACTCAGTGGTCGTGACCGGTCGGTACCTCGAAGCTGATGCCGTGCTCCCCGTGCGGGACCGCGTGCCGGCCGGCCTCGGTCGCGGCCAGGGCCGGTGTGGCCATGGCGCCCACGATCACGGCAGCCGATGCGAGCGCCCCGATGAACCGCCAGGCGCCCCGCTCGTCCGACCCCGCGCCGGCGCCGGGCGCATCCGCCGCCCTGACCCTCCGTGCGCACGCGATGGCGATGAACAGCGTGAAGGCCGTCGCGACGAGCAGCGGCAGGACGGGGACGGCTGCGGCCGGATCGGCCAGTCCGACGGCGCCGAGCGTGAAGGCCGTCGCCACCCAGGCCACGGACGAGGATGCCGAGACCACGAGGGCGGTGCGGGCGAGGACGATGCGCTCTGCCCTGAGCACCGCGACGGCCCACGTGATCTCGGCGGTACCGATCACGGCGAGCACGACCGCCAGGAGCGGCGGTGCGCTCGCCGCTACGGCGAGATGGACGAGCCCGGCTCCCACCGCGGCCACAGGGGGCCAGGTTCGGGTCACCGGACCGGTGGCCGCAGAGCCGGGGCGCGTCCATCCGTTCATGGGGCTCAGGCCACCCGGGCGTCGGCGCGGGTGGAACGCTCGGCACCGACTCCGACTCCGAGCAGCAGGATCGCGCTGGCGAGGTGGAGGAAGTGGTCGGGCGTGTTCAGGGCCAGGATGTTCGCGGGAGTGCCGACGAGGAAGAAGCCGACGATTCCGAGAAGCAGGTAGGCGGCACCGACGACGGTGTTGACGCCCTTCGCCGCTGGCACGCTCCGCAGGCCGCCGATGAGGAGGGCGGCGCCGATCAGGAGGTGGGCGATGTTGTGCAGTGGGTTGACCTCGAAGAGTCCGAGGAGGAGCCCTCCGTTCGTCGCGATGAAGTCCACGCCGCTGGTGACGAAGAAGCCGAGGACTCCGACGAGCAGATAGACGGCGCCGAAGATGACTCCGATGATGCGGTTGGGTGATGAACTCATGGTGATTGCCTCCAGTTTTCCTGCGACGACATCCGCCGTGCATGGGGGAGTTCGCCGCGGTGTCCCCGATCGGATTGGTGGTCTGTTCGTTACCGCGCGGAGGCGCCGGGAAGGGCGGGGCGGCGGATAGAATCGCAACAGCGCAGCGCGAGGGGGATCGACGTGGCCATCAGGAGACGAGTGCGGGGCATAGCCGGTGCGGCGATGCTCGGGATCGTCGCGCTCATCGCCACCGGATGCACGGCGACCGGATCGGCCGCGGCCGGCGTGCACGAGCAGGTCGACACGCCGTTCGCGAAGAGTGTCGAGGATTCGCTCAGCCAGGCCCTCGACAGTGCGATCGCACTGTCGGCGTCGACCGGGGGAGTGGCCGGCGTCTGGGCACCGTGGGCGGGGGAGTGGACCGCCGCCCGTGGCAAGACCAGCATCGAGAAGGGTGCCGCCCTGACCCTGGACACCCACTTCCGCATCGGACAGCTCACGCAGGGGATGACCTGCACGGTCCTCCTGCGGCTCGTGGACGAGAAGAAGGTGACCCTCGACACCACCGTCGCGGAGTTGCTCCCCTCGATCCCCGGAACCGGGGCGATCACCCTCGGCCAGCTCTGCCAGGGCACGTCGGGCCTCGCGGACACGCACGGCATCCTCGCCGGCCAGTACGCGGCCAACCCGGAGCGCCCATGGCCGGCCATCGAGCTGGTCTCCAACGCCCTCGCCCTGCCGCGCATCGCCGACCCCGGCGACATCGCCGCGCCGTCCGACGCCGGCTACATGCTGCTCGCGCTCGCCCTCGAGGCCGCCAGCGGCCGCCCGTGGAACGACCTCTACCACGATCACGTGCTCTCCCCCCTCGGGCTCACCGAGACCACCATTCCCGGCGCGGCGACGGTCGAGGTGCCCGGGGTCCACCCGGCCGGCTACCTCGCCCCGCGGGCGGCCGACGGCACAGTGGCCTGCGACGCCGTCGCCGACGTCTCACGGCTCTCGCCGTCCATGGGGTGGACCTCGTCGGGGGCGGTGTCCACCGTTCCCGAGCTCAAGACCTGGGTGCAGGCCCTCGCGGCCGGGTCGCTGCTCAGCGACAAGTCCGCGAAGGCCCAGTGGTCGACCATCCCCATCGGGGTCGACGTCCCGCAGTGGCAGGGCTTCGGACTGGGCGCGACCCAGATCGGGCCGATGCGCGGCGGTTCGGCGAGCATGGGCGGCTACCTGACGGCGGCGTACTCCGATCCGCAGTCCGGCCTCACGGTGGTGGTCATGCTGAACAACGCGACGGCGGGACCCGACTTCGCGAAGTCGTTCGCCCTCGAGCTCGCATCGCTCGGTGCCCGCGCCGATGCGGCGGCCGGCTCGGGATCCGAGAAGCCGGTCATCGAGCTTCCATGGTCGGCCGAGCAGATGGCCGAGGCGCTCACCGCAGCCGCCGTGTGCCAGCCCGCTCCGGCCCCCTGATCAGGCTGAGCCGGCGGGTCGTTCAGGCTCTGCCGGTGAACGTGGCCTTCCGCTTCTCCTGGAACGCCGCGAAGCCCTCGCGGTAGTCGGCGGTCTCGCCGAGCGACGCCTGGGCCCGGTTCTCGGCGGCCATCGACTGCCAGAGTCCCAGGCGCTCGTCGCGCAGCGCCGCGATGATGCGCTTGCTCTCGCGGAACGCCTGGGTCGGGCCCGCTGCGGCCGCCCTGGCCGCCTCGCGCGTCGCATCCGTCACGCGTTCGGCGGGGAAGGACTGCGAGAACAGGCCGGAGGCGACGGCCTCCGCCCCGCTCATGAGGCGACCGGTGTAGATGAGATCGAGGGCCCGGTGGGCGCCGAGCCGCTCGAAGAAGAGCGCGTGGCCGCCGGAGTCGAGCGTCGCGCCGATGGCGGCGAACGGGGAGCCTATTCTGGCGTCGTCTGCGACGTAGACGACGTCGGTGGCGATGAGCAGGCCGAGCCCCACTCCGAGGCAGGCCCCGTGGGCCACGGCGAACGTGGGGGCTGGGAAGCGGCTCATGCGCTGGAGCAGCGGGGTGACCTCGCCGCCGAGATACGCCAGGACGTCGTCGTGCCGGGGGTCGACGTGGGAGATGTCGCGACCCGCGCAGAACGCACGGCCCTCGCCACGGAGCACGAGGGCGCGGACGTTGGACCGCTCGGCCTCGATGTATGCGGCATCGAGTTCCGCGATCGCCGCGCCGTCGAGGGCGTTGAGCTTGCCCGGTGCGTCGAGCACGATCTCGGCGACTCCGTCGTGAACGGTCAGGTCGATCATCCGCAGCTCTTCTCGCTCGGGGTCAGACGTCGTAGTCGACGACGACGTGGTTGCTCTCGGGGTGCGACTGGCAGGTGAGCACGTAGCCGCGCTCGAGCTCGTCGGGTTCCAGGGCGTAGTTCTCGCTCATCCGCACCCGGCCGTCGACGAGGCGCGCCCGGCAGGTGCCGCATACGCCGCCGGCGCAGGCGAACGGCACGTCGGGCCGCACCCGCAGCGCCGCATTGAGGATGGACTCGTTGGCGCTCACGGGGCTCTCCACGCCGGCCGACTGGCCGTCGAGCGTGAAGTCGAGCCGCCAGGTCGCCTCGCCGGAGCGCACCACCACCGGGCGGCCGGCATCGCCCGTCGCCTGGTCAGGCTCACCCGTGGTGAACAGTTCGAATCGGATGCTCCGCGGATCGACGCCGACGTCGGCGAGGGTGTCGCGGCAGAGCTGCACGAGATCGAACGGTCCGCACAGGAACCACTCGTCGACCGTGCGGGGCGGGATGAGCGTGGCGAGCATGCGGCGCAGCTTCTCCTCATCGATGCGCCCGCTGAGGAGCGGGGCGGTGCGCTGCTCACGGGACAGCACGTGGTGCAGGGCGAGCCGGGCGGGGTAGCGGTCCTTGAGGTCGGCGAGCTCCTCGAGGAACATCACGTCGAGCGTCGAGCGGTTCGTGTAGACGAGGGTGAAGCGCGCGGTGCTGGATCGGGCGAGGACGGTGTGGGCGAGCGCCATGAGGGGAGTGACGCCCGACCCGGCAGCGATGCCGACGATGTGCCGGTCGTCGAGGTCGGGGAGGTCGCTCGTGAAGGTGCCCTGCGGGCTCATGACGTCGATGCGATCGCCCGGGCGCAGCTCGCTGTTGGCCCATCCGGAGAATCGGCCGCCGAGGTCGCGCTTGATGGCGACCGTCACGCTGCCGGGCGACGGGGCGCGGCACAGCGAGTAGCTGCGGCGCAGCTCACGACCGTCGATGGTGGCGCGCAGCGCGACGTGCTGCCCGGGGATGTAGTCGTACTCGCCCGCCAGCTCATCGGGAACCGCGAAGGTGACCTCGACGCTGTCGGCGGTGAGCGGTCGCACCGCGGCGACCTCGAGTTCGTGGAAGCGGCCCCGGGTGCGCTCGCGCCGCCGCTGCGGCGTCGCGGGCTCGTGGAGGCCCGTCGAGCCGAGGTCGGTCGCCGGCATCAGAGCACCTTGAAGTAGTCGAAGGGCTCCAGGCAGGCACGGCATTCGTAGAGCGCCTTGCACGACGTCGAGCCGAACCGGGCGATCTCGCGGGTGTCGAGGGAATCGCAGCGGGGGCACTTCACGGCGAGCGACAGGCGCACGGGGCCCGACGGTTCGGCGGCGGCCGTGCCGCGGGGCGGCGTGATGCCGTAGTCGCGGAGCTTGTCGCGGCCGGCAGCGCTCATCCAGTCGGTCGTCCAGGCGGGGGAGAGCACGAACTCGACGCTCGCCTCCGCGAAGCCATCGGCCGCCAGGGCGCCGAGGACGTCGGCACGGATGGCCTCGATAGCGGGGCAGCCGCTGTAGGTGGGGGTGATCTCGACGCGGATGCCGTCGTCGTCGACGCTCACGCGCCGGAGGATGCCGAGGTCCTCGATCGTGAGCACGGGAAGCTCGGGATCGACGACCGTCGCCGCGATCTCCCAGACCCGCTGCTCGACGGCCGCTCGCGGCATCGTGTGCACGGCCGCGCTCACCAGGACGCTCCCGGATGGCGACGTGCCAGCACCTGCATCTCCGCGAGCAGGTGGCCGAGCGTCGAGAAGTGGCGCCCGCGTCGGCCGCCCCCCGACGACCGGAACCCGGACGGCGCCACGAGCTCGGCCTCGGCGAAGACCGTCGAGACGACGGAGTCGAAGGCGGGCCGGATGCTCGACGGACGGACGGCGACGCCGTCGAGACGGTCGATGAGCGGTTCGTCGACGAAGAGCTCGTCGGTGTACGGCCAGACGTCGTCGAGGGCGGCGATGAGGCGGGAGCGCGACTCGGCGGTGCCGAGGGCCAGCCGGAGCATCCACTGGGTGGCGTGGTCGCGGTGGTAGTCGACCTCCTTGACGGCCTTCGCCGCCACCGCGGCGAGGGTCTCATCCGTGGAGGTGCTGAGCCGCGAGTACAGCTCGAAGAGGTACACCGAGGCCGCGAACTGCCGGACGATGGTGTGGGCGAAGTCGCCGTTGGGCTGCTCGAACAGCCAGGCGCAGCGGAACTCCGACTCGTCCCGCCAGTAGGCGAGGTCGTCCTCCGTGCGGCCGGTGGCCGTGCCCGCGTAGCGGAGCAGTGATCGTGCGTGCCCGATGAGGTCGAGTGCGATGTTGCCGATGGCCACGTCCTCCTCCAGCTCGGGAGCGCGTGAGATCCACCAGCCGAGCTGCTGCGACAGGATGAGGGCATCGTCGCCGAGCCAGAGCGCGTACTCCGCCACGTCGGCGCTCGCCGTGGCTCCGGATGCGCCGGCGAGTTCGGCATCGAGGGTCACGGTGTCGACGGAGACGTCGCCGTGCGCGTCGCTGGTGTCGGCTGGTGCGTCGGTGCTCACAGGTGCGTCGGTGCTCACTGGTGCGTCGGTGCTCACAGGTGCTTCACCCCCTCGCTCGCGGTGTAGTACACGGCATGGCGGTAGTTCTTGCCGGCCGGACTCTCGAACCAGGCGCCCTTCGCATCCGGGTCGCTCGTCGTGATGGCGGCGGCCGGGACGACCCAGATGGAGACCCCTTCGCTGCGCCTGGTGTAGAGGTCGCGGGCGTTCCGCACGGCCATCTCCGCGTCCGGCGCGTGCAGGGAGCCGACGTGCACATGGCTGAGCCCGCGGTTGGCGCGCACGAACACCTCCCAGAGCGGCCAGGGTTCCGTCGCTGATTCTCCGGGTGTGGGCATCAGGCGACCTCCCTCTCGGTCCGGTCCGCCTGCTTCGCCGCATAGGCGGCAGCGGCCTCGCGCACCCAGGCCCCGTCCTCGTGGGCGTCGCGGCGGCGCTGCAGGCGTTCGGCGTTCATCGGCCCGCGGCCGGCGAGGACCTCGCCGAACTCGGTCCAGTCGATGGCACCCATGACATAGGAACCCGTCTCCTCGTCGAATCGCAGTTCCGGATCCGGCAGGCTCACGCCGAGCGCCTCGGCCTGTGGCACGAGCATGCCGACGAAGCGCTGGCGGAGCTCGTCGTTCGAGAAGCGCTTGATGTTCCAGGCCATCGACTGGGCCGAGTTCGGTGACTCGTCGTCGGGAGGGCCGAACATCTGCAGCGCCGGCCAGTACCAGCGGTCAACGGCATCCTGCGCCATCGCGCGCTGGGCGTCGGTGCCGCGCATGAGCTCGAGCAGGATCTCGAAGCCCTGTCGCTGGTGGAAGGACTCCTCCTTGCAGATGCGCACCATCGCGCGCCCGTACGGACCGTAGGAGGCACGGCACAGCGGCACCTGGTTGCAGATGGCCGCGCCGTCCACGAGCCAGCCGATGGCGCCCATGTCCGCCCACGTCGGTGTCGGGTAGTTGAAGATCGACGAGTAGCGCGCACGGCCGGCGATGAGGGCCTCCGTCATGTCGTCGCGGGTGGTGCCGAGGGTCTGCGCGGCGGAGTAGAGGTAGAGCCCGTGCCCGGCCTCGTCCTGCACCTTGGCCATCAGGATGGCCTTGCGCTTCAGGCTGGGCGCCCGGGTGATCCAGTTGGCCTCCGGCTGCATGCCGATGATCTCCGAGTGGGCGTGCTGCGAGATCTGGCGCACGAGCGTCCTGCGGTAGGCGTCCGGCATCCAGTCCCGTGGCTCGACACGCGAGTCCGCAGCGATGATCTCCTCGAACCGGGCCTCCTCCGGCGTTCGCTGCTGCGTCTGCGTGAGGCCTGCCGTGCTCGTCATCATCGACTCCCGCGACCGGCGGATGATCGACCGGAGACCATCCTCTTTACCAACCGATCGTTCAGTAAGTATATGTCGCCGGACTGTCCCTCGGCAAACAGGCGCGGTGCCGACCGACCGTTCGGTCATGCCGTGCCAGACTGTGACCGATGACCGAGACCACCCCATCCGTTCCCCCCGTCGCCGAGTCCAGGCGCGGCCGGCCGGGGTACGACCGCGCCGGGATCCTCGAGGTCGCGGTCGCCGCGTTCATCGAATTCGGCTACGACGCGACGTCGATGGGGGTGCTCGCCGACCGGCTCGGCATCTCGAAGTCTGCCATCTACCACCACTTCGCCTCGAAGGAGGAGATGCTCGACCGCGCGCTCTCGGAGGCGCTCGACGGGCTGGAAGGGGTGCTCGCCTCCGAGGCGGCCGCCACCGGGAGCGCCTCGGACCGCCTCGCGGCCGTGCTGCGCGGCGCCGTGCTCGTGCTCGTCGACCGGTTGCCCTACGTGACCCTGCTGCTGCGGGTGCGCGGCAACACCGTCGTCGAGCGTGATGCGCTCACCCGCCGCCGCGAGTTCGACCGCGCCGTGACCGCCCTCGTCCGCGCCGCCGGCGACGAGGGGACGCTCCGCAGCGACGTCGATCCCCGCGTCGTCGAGCTCCTGCTGTTCGGCATGGTCAACTCCATCGTCGAGTGGTACCGGCCGGGCGGCGAGGAGGACGCCGAGCGACTCGCGGACGACGTGCTCGCGATCGCGTTCGATGGGCTCCGTTCCCGCGCCGGCTGAGTCGCGGCTTCCGGGTAGTTTGGGGAGCGTGGATGACGACAGCACGAGCGGGACGCGGGAGGCGGCGCTCTCGGTCCTGCGCACGCTCGTCGGCGATCCGACCGCGGACTTCCACGACGGCCAGTTCGCGGCCATCGAGACCCTCGTCGACGGACGTCACCGCGCCCTCGTCGTGCAGAGGACCGGATGGGGCAAGTCGGCCGTCTACTTCGTCGCGACGCTGCTGCTGCGCCGGCGCGGGGCGGGGCCGACGGTGCTCGTCTCGCCACTGCTCGCCCTCATGCGCGACCAGATCGAGGCAGCCGCCCGCGCCGGCGTGCGCGCCGTCGCCATCAACTCCACCAACCCGCACGAGTGGGAGGAGGTCGAGCGGGCCATCGCGGCCGACGAGGTCGACGTGCTGCTCGTCTCGCCGGAGCGCCTGAACAACCCGTCGTTCCGGGAGAACCAGCTCCCGGCCCTGGTGCGCCGCATCGGCATGCTCGTCGTCGACGAGGCGCACTGCATCAGCGACTGGGGTCACGACTTCCGCCCGGACTACCGGCGGCTGAGCGAGCTCATCGCGCGCATGCCTGCCGGCGTCCCGGTGCTCGCCACCACCGCCACGGCCAACAGCCGGGTCGTTGCGGATGTCGCCGAGCAGCTCGGCGCGCGGGATGCCGGCGGCGGCGCCATCGATGTCGTCACCATCCGCGGACCGCTGGCCAGGGCGTCGCTCCGGCTCGGCGTCCTCCGGCTCCCCGACGCGCGTGCCCGCCTCGGCTGGCTGCTCAGTCACCTGGCCGACCTCCCGGGATCCGGCATCATCTACACCCTCACCGTGGCGGCCGCCGAGGACACGGCGCGGCTCCTGCGCGACGCCGGGCACGACGTGCGCGCCTACACCGGGCAGACCGACCCAGCGGAGCGCGAGGAGTCCGAGCGTCGGCTGAAGCGCAACGAGGTGAAGGCGCTCATCGCCACCAGCGCGCTGGGGATGGGCTTCGACAAGCCCGACCTCGGCTTCGTGCTGCACCTGGGCGCGCCGTCATCACCCGTCGCCTACTACCAGCAGGTGGGGCGCGCCGGCCGTGCGACGGCGAACGCCGACGTGCTCCTGCTGCCCGGCCGCGAGGACCCGGACATCTGGCACTACTTCGCCACGGCATCGATGCCCAACCGCATCCGCGCCGAACGCGTGATCGCCGCGCTCGCAGAGTCCTCAGCCCCGACATCGACCCCGGTGCTCGAGGCGATCGTCGACATCCGACGCACACCGCTCGAGCTCCTGCTCAAGGTGCTCGACGTGGACGGGGCCGTCCGCCGGGTGCAGGGAGGCTGGATCGCGACGGGACAGCCGTGGACGTACGACGCCGAGCGCTACGAGCGCATCGCCGCGGAGCGTCTCGCCGAGCAGCAGCACATGATCGACTACGAGCAGACCGATGGATGCCGGATGGAGTTCCTGCAGCGCTCCCTCGACGACGAGACCGCGGTCCCGTGCGGGCGCTGCGACAACTGCGCCGGAGCCTGGTACCCGGTCGACGTGGCCGAATCGGCCGCCCTGTCTGCATCGTCGGCACTCGACCGGGTCGGGGTGCCGATCGAGCCGCGCGCCCAGTGGCCCGTCGGAGCCGACCGGCTCGGGGTGCCCGTGCGCGGTCGCATCGATCCAGCAGAACGGATGAGCGAAGGGCGTGCCCTCGCGCGGCTCACCGACCTCGGCTGGGGTGGCACGCTGCGCCAGGTGTTCGCCGCCGGCGCCGACGACGCCCCTCTCACTCCGGCGCTCCTGGCCGCGTGCGTTCGCGTGCTCGCCGAATGGGGCTGGGCCGAACGACCCGTCGGCATCGTCTCGGTTCCGTCGCGGGCGCATCCGCAGCTCGTCGACTCGCTCGCGCGCGGCCTGGCCGACGTCGGACGGCTGCCGTACCTCGGGGCGCTCGCACCCCGCAACGGCGGACCGAGCGGGGACCCCGGCGGAAACAGCGCCTACCGGCTCGCGGGACTCTGGGACCGCTTCGACGCTTCCGGCCTGACGATTCCGTCCGGCCCGGTGCTCCTCGTCGACGATCTGGCCGACAGCCGGTGGACGCTCACCGTCGCCGCCCGCACCCTCCGGCTCGCGGGCGCGACCGCCGTGCTGCCGTTCACCCTGGCCGTGCGCGCCTGACCTCGAGATCCGCGACGATGGCGCCCCGGCGCCCACGGTGCGACACTGGCCGGAGGGAAACGAGGCGATCATGGTCGACGGCACGGGAACGAAGAGCGACCCCTGGAAGCTCACGACGGCGCCGGGCACCTCGGCGTACGAGATGTACCGCGACGAGGACGGCGATCCGCCTGCACTCGTCTGCGTCGTCGGCTCGACGACGCTGAAGTACCACCTGCGCGCGATCGAGGACCTCGCCGACTGGCTCAGGGGCCAGGGCGACTGGATCCCGCTCGGAGCGGCCGACGAGCAGAAGCCGGCGCTCGAGGGCTCGGTCGAGGCGTGGGCGCGGTCGGAGGAGAACCCGGTCGGGGGCTGGTTCGGCCTCAGGAAGGGCTATCGCGGGCGGTTCGGCATGTACGTGCCGCCCTTGCTCGAGGCGCTCGGACTGGCCGAACTCACCCACGATCCGCGCAACAACCGCATGCGTGCCCTCTGAGTTCAGGCGAGGCCGAGCAGCTGCCGCTCGAACTGCGCCGTGCGCGTGCGCAGCGCATCGGCGACCGCGGCAACGGCCGCGAGACGCAGGGAGTCCGGGCGGAGCACCATCCAGTACGGCAAGTGCTCGGCGAAGTGCTCGGGGAGCAGTCGTACGAGGTCGTCGTGCCGGTCGGCCATGAAGCACGGCAGGAACCCGATGCCGGCGCCGGCGCGGGTGGCCTCCACGTGCACGAACACGTTCGTCGAGCTGAGCGAGTCCCGCATGGTCGGCACGAGCCGGCGCGGGGCATCGAGGTCGTCGACGAGGAGCATCGAGTCGACGAAGTACACGAGCGGGTGCCGGGTGAGCTGCTCCACGCTGCGCGGTTCGCCGTACTCGGCCAGGTAGTCGCGGGACGCGTACATCCCGAGCACGTACTCGCCGAGGCGGAACGCGCTCGCCCGGTGCACCTGCGGTTCCCCGACGACGACCTCGATGTCGAGGCCCGAGCGATGCTGGCGGGCGCGCCGGGTGACGGTCTCGATCTCGACGGTGACGCCCGGATGCCTGCGGCGAAGCGACGCGACAGCCGGCGAGGCGATGTAGGCGCTGAAGCCGTCGGTGGCCGACATCCGCACCATGCCGGACAGCTGCTGCTCCGGCAGGTCGGCGTCCCCGGCCAGCCGGCCGATGGCGGCCTCCACGGCCTCCGCCGCATGCATGGAGCGCCGGCCGAGTTCGGTGAGCTCCCAGCCGCCGACGGACCGTGCGAGCACGTGGCCGCCGAGGGCACGCTCGAGCGAGCCGATCCGCCGGGACACCGTGGTGTGGTTGAGTCCGAGGCTCTCGCCCGCCGTCGTGAACCGTCCGGTGCGGGCCACGGCGAGCAGCACGAGCAGGTCGTCGGGGTTCGCGGGCGGCGTCGGCGTCACATCTGCAATTATGCACATGGCATCCTCGATGTTGGTCGTTGATGCACCGGCTGGATCGGGCGACACTCGATGCAGCGTCGCCGGAGTGCGCGCACCGTCGCACCCCACACGCGATCGGGTCAATGACGACACCGAAGGAGATCGACGCCGATGAGCGTTAACCAGCAGCAGGCCGCAGCAACAGGTGCCGACGACGGGGAGACGGGCACGCCCCTCGCCGGCCTCAAGAAGATCGTCGCAGCGTCGATGGTCGGAACCGTCGTCGAGTGGTACGAGTTCTTCCTGTACGCGACCGCGGCGTCACTCGTGTTCGGCGCCTACTTCTTCCCGGCCGCCGGCACCCAGCTCGACGGCATCATCGCAGCCTTCCTCACCTACGCGGTGGGGTTCATCGCCCGACCGCTCGGCGGCATCGTGTTCGGCCAGATCGGCGACCGGTTCGGTCGCAAGCACACGCTGCAGGCCACGATCATCCTGGTCGGCGTCGCGACGTTCCTCATGGGCTGCCTGCCCGGCTTCGACACCATCGGCTACTGGGCGCCCGCCCTTCTGGTCGCCCTGCGCTTCATCCAGGGCTTCGCGGTCGGAGGCGAGTGGGGCGGCGCCGTCCTGCTCGTGGCCGAGCACAGCCCGAACCGCAGCCGCGGCTTCTGGTCGAGCTGGCCGCAGGCCGCCGTCCCCGTCGGCAACCTGCTCGCGACCCTCGTGCTGTTCACGATGTCGTGGGTGCTGCCGACCGAGCAGTTCCTCAGCTGGGGCTGGCGCGTGGCGTTCTGGCTCTCGGCCGTGATCGTCATCATCGGCTACTACATCCGCACCCACGTGACGGATGCTCCGATCTTCCTCGAGGCCAAGGCCAAGCAGGAGGAGGCCAAGGCCGCGAGCTTCGGCGTCGGCGCCGTCATCCGCCGCTACCCGAAGCAGCTTCTGCAGGCGATGGGACTCCGCTTCGCGGAGAACATCCTGTACTACATCATCGTGAGCTTCTCGATCGTGTACCTGTCGACCGCGGTCGGCTACAACACGAGCCAGCTGCTGTTCGCGCTGCTCATCGCCCACGGCGTGCACTTCCTCGCCATTCCGCAGGCGGGCCGCCTCGCCGACCGCATCGGGCGCAAGCCGGTGTATCTCGCCGGCGCCGTCCTCGGGGCGACCTGGGCGTTCTTCGCCTTCCCGATGTTCGACACCGCCACGCCTGCGCTCATCGTGCTCGCCATCACCATCGGCCTGTGCTTCCACGCGCTCATGTATGCGGGGCAGCCCGCCGTCATGAGCGAGATGTTCCCCACCAGCATGCGGTACTCCGGTGTGTCCCTCGGCTACCAGGTGACCTCGATCGTCGCGGGATCGCTCGCGCCCATCATCGCGATCGCCCTGCTGCAGAACTACGGCTCGTGGGTGCCCGTCGCGATCTACGTCGCCATCGCGTGCGCCATCACCGCCGTCACCGTGCTCACGCTCCGCGAGACCAGGGGCATCTCCCTCCGGGCCGTCGACGCCGCCGACGCCGCACGGTACCCCGCATGACCGCGGCCCGCGGCATCGACCTCCCTGCGACCCTCGCCGGCCGTCGCGCCATCGTGACGGGTGGTGCGAGCGGCATCGGAGCGGCCTGCGTGCGATCCCTCGCCGCCCGCGGCGCCCTGGTGACCGTCGCGGACGTCGACGCCGCGGGTGCTGCACGGCTGGCCGAGGAGGTGGGCGGCGAGTCGTGGGCCGTCGACCTCCTCGACACCGCCGCCCTGGAGGCCATCGCGCTGGAGACGGACATCCTGGTCAACAACGCGGGCATCCAGCGGGTGAGCCCCATCGAGGACTTCGACCCGGCCGACTTCCGTCGCATCCTCGCCCTCATGCTCGAGGCGCCATTCCTGCTCATCCGGGCCGCGCTGCCGCACATGTACCAGAGCGGATGGGGTCGCGTGATCAACGTCTCGAGCGTGCACGGCCTGCGCGCGTCACCGTTCAAGGCCGCCTACGTGTCGGCCAAGCACGGGCTCGAGGGCCTCTCGAAGGTCACCGCGCTCGAGGGCGGGCCCAAGGGCGTGACGAGCAACTGCGTGGACCCCGGATACGTGCGCACCCCGCTCGTCGAGGCGCAGCTGGCCGACCAGGCCGCCCTGCACGGCATCTCGGAGGACGAGGTGCTGCGCACGATCATGCTCGGTGAAGCGGCGGTGAAGCGACTCGTGGAGCCCGAGGAGGTCGCCGGCCTCGTGGCCTGGCTCGCGGCCGACGACGCCGCGATGGTGACGGGGGCCAGCTACACGATGGACGGCGGCTGGTCGGCCCGGTGAGCCTCAGGCCGCCGCGGTCTCCTTCGCCACGAGGGTGAGCACGTCGTACTGGGCCACGAGCTCGTCGTCCTGGTTGCGCAGGACGGCGTCCCAGCGCACCTCGCCGTACGCGTCCGTCTCACGCGGGGTGATCTGCTTGGCGGTGAGCTCGACCCGGATCGAGTCGCCCGGGGAGACCGGGGTCACGAATCGCAGGTTCTCGAGGCCGGAGTTCGCCAGCACGGGTCCGGGAGCCGGGTCGACGAACAGCCCGGCCGCCCACGACACGAGCAGGTAGCCGTGGGCGACGCGACCGGGGAAGAACGGGTTCGCGGCGGCCGCCGCCTCGTCCATGTGGGCGTAGAAGGTGTCACCCGTGAAGGCCGCGAAGGTCTCGATGTCGGCGAGGGTGACCTCCCGCGACGCCGAGACCACCTGGTCGCCGATGCGCAGCTCGGCGAGGCTCTTGCGGAACGGGTGCGGGCCCGCCGTGTTCGAGACCGACCCGGCGTGCCAGATCCCCGTGATGGCGGTGAGCATCTCGGGGGAGCCCTGCAGCGCCGTGCGCTGCATGTGGTGCAGCACCGCGCGGATGCCGCCGAGTTCCTCGCCGCCGCCTGCGCGCCCCGGTCCGCCGTGCACCAGCTGCGGAAGCGGCGACCCGTGTCCTGTCGAACTGCGGGCGTCGTCGCGGTCGAGCAGCAGCACGCGCCCGTTCATCGCCGCGATGCCCGTCATGAGCGTTCCGGCGACGATGGGGTCGTGGGTCGCGATGCTCGTCACGAGGGAGCCGCCTCCGCGGCCGACGAGGGCGGCTGCCTCGCCGAGCGTCCCGTAGCCGAGGATGCTCGAGACCGGGCCGAATGCCTCGAGGTCGTGCACGGCCGTCGTCGCGGCGTCGCGGAACCGCAGCAGCATCGGCTCGAGGAAGGCACCGTCCGGCGCCGTGCCCACCGATCCGTCCGCGTGCCGGACGGCGGGTTCACCGGTCGAGCCGATGACGAGCTCGCCGCCGGCGGCCTGCAGCAGCCCCACCTGGCGCAGCACCTCGGTGCGCTGCTCCCGCGAGGCGAGCGGACCCATCGTCACGCCGTCCGCGCGCGGGTCGCCCAGCACCGTGCGCTCGGCGATACGGGAGGAGACCGCGGCGATGACGGCGTCGACGGAGGCCTCCGGCACGATCGCGCGTCGGATGGCCGTGCACTTCTGGCCGGCCTTGGTCGTCATCTCGGTGACCAGCTGCCGCACGTAGGCGTCGAACTCCGCCGTACCCGGCACGGCATCCGGTCCGAGGATGGAGGCGTTGATGGAGTCGGTCTCACTCGAGAACCGCACGCCTCCCGTCTGCACGGCGTCATGGGAGCGCAGGCGCTCGGCGGTGGACGCCGAGCCCGTGAAGGCGACGAGATCGCCGAGACGGAGGTCGTCGAGGAGCGTCGGAACGCTCCCGGAGACGAGCTGCAGCGACCCGTCGGGAAGCAGGCCGGACTCCACGAGGATCCGCACGAACGCCTCGGCGAGGTAGCCGGTGGGGGTCGCCGGCTTCACGAGGCTCGGCACTCCGGCCAGGAAGGCCGGGGCGAACTTCTCCAGCGATCCCCACACCGGGAAGTTGAAGGCGTTGACCTGGACCGCCACGCCCGGCAGTCTGCTGTAGATATGCCGTCCGAGGAATGAACCGTCGCGGGAGAGCTGTTCGACCGGTCCGTCGACGTAGACCCGCGCGTTCGGCAGCTCCCTCCGACCCTTCGACGAGTAGCTGAACAGCACCCCGATGCCGCCGTCGATGTCCACCCAGGAGTCGGAGGAGGTCGCGCCCGTGCGGCTCGACAGCGCGTAGAGCTCGTCCTTCCGCTCGGCGAGCGCGAGCGCCATCTGCTTGAGCAGGACGGCGCGCTGGTGGAAGGTGAGGCGGCCGAGGCTGTCCTGGCCGACGGTCCGGGCGTACTCGAGCGCCGCGCCGAGATCCAGGCCGCTGGTCGAGACGAGCGTGACGAGCTCACCGGTCGTGGCATCGCGCACCGGCGTCGCCCCATCGGCGGACTCGGGGGACCACCACACGCCTTCGACGTAGCTGGGCAGAATGGAGTCGTTCATGCGTTCGTTCCCGTCGTCTCGTCCCACACGTAGAAGCCCTCGCCCGTCTTGCGTCCCAGTCGGCCGTCGGCGACCATCCGCCGGAGCAGTGCGGGCGGCTCGAAGCGATCGCCGAGCCGGTCGTGCAGGTACTCGGCGATGCCCAGCCGCACGTCCAGCCCGACGAGATCGGTGAGGCGGAGCGGGCCGACCGGATGCCGGTAGCCGAGCACCATCGCCGTGTCGATGTCCTCGGCGGAGGCCACGCCGTCCTCGAGCATCCGGATCGCCTCGAGGCCGAGTGCGACACCGAGTCTCGATGACGCGAAGCCGGGGGCATCCTGCACCGTGATCGCCGTCTTGCCGATGGCGGCGACCCACCCTTCCGCGTCCCGGGTGAGGGAGTCGGCCGTCTCCGCGCCGACCACGATCTCGACGAGGGCGGATGCCGGCACCGGATTGAAGAAGTGCAGGCCGATGAACTGCGCCGGGCGAAGCAGTTCAGCGCCCAGCCGGCCGATCGACAGGGACGACGTGTTGCTCGCGAGCACGGCATCCGGGCCGGCGGCGGTCTCCGCGTGCTGCAGGGCGTCGATCTTGAGGTCGAGCTGCTCCGGAACGGCCTCGATCACCAGGTCGCAGCCGGCGAACACGGCCATCGAGTCCGAGACGGTGAGAGCCCGGCTGCGTCCGTCGGTGTCGAACGGGGTCGGGCTGCGGTCGGCGCTCTGCTCGAGAGCGGCGCGCACGCGATCGCGGGCAGTCGCGGCCGTCTCAGTGTCGCGTTCGACGACGCGCACCTCGGATCCGGCGCACAGGAAGGCGTGCGCGATACCAGCCCCCATCCGACCGCCGCCGAGCACGCCGACCACGCCCGGCGCGGTCGGCGCGGTCACGGACGTCTCCGGTCGAGGAACTCGGTCATGCGCCGTTGCCTCTCCGGACTCTCGAACAGGACGGCCTGGAGCTCGAGGTCGATCTCGGGATGGTCCTGCGGCCTGGCCGCGATGGCCTTCTTGGTGGCGATCGTCGCGGCGCGGTCGTTGGCGCCGATCCGATCGGCGATGGCGTGCGCCGCCCCGAGGAGGTCGGCCGGTTCGTGGATCGACGAGATCAGGCCGATCGCGATGGCCTCCGCGGCATCGACCGTGCGCCCGGTGAGCAGGAGCTCCGACGCCCGCGCCTCGCCCACGATCTCGCGGAGGCGCCAGGTGGCGCCGGCCGCGGCGATGATGCCCAGCCCGGTCTCGGGGTTGCCCATGCGGAGCGCCGGGGTCCCGATGCGGATGTCGGCCGCGTAGGCCAGTTCGGCACCGCCTCCGAGGGCGTAGCCGTCGATGGCCGCGATCACGGGAAGTTCGAGGGCGCGTACGCGGAGGAAGGCATGGGCATTGATTCCTGCGCGGGCATCGGCGGCGCTGCGTTGCAGCATCTGCCGGATGTCCGCACCGGCCGAGAAGTGGCCGCCTGCTCCCGTGATGATGAGGATGCGGGGGGAGGCCTCGAGCTCTGCGCAGATCGCGTGCAGCGCGTCGACGACGTCCTGGTCGATCGCATTCCGCACATCGGGGCGATCGAGCGTCACGATCGTGCGATCGTCGAGGTGCTCGACCCTCACGGCATCCGGTTGCGAATCCTGCGACTCCACTGCATCATCCGACACGATGGCACTCCTGACGTCGTCGTCCCGTCCGGGCGGAATTAGTGACCGACCGTTCAGGAAGTAAGTATGCCACGGTTCATCGTTCGCGCGTCAGCGATGCCAGCTCGTACTGGCGCACCGGCAGTCGTCGGGTCGCCGAGCAGGTGGACAGCAGTGGGACCGAGGCGGTCTCGCGGAGCTCGACCAGCACCGCTCCGCTCGCGGCTCCCAGCCGCACGGTCCATGCGGTCGTTCCGTCCTCGTGCCGCTGCCGCTGGTCCAGCGGCGGGTACGCATCGATGCGATCGTCGCCCAGGGCGACCCTGGCGTAGTGCTGGGCGGCCTGCACGGGGTGGCTGAGGGAGCTGCGGCCGCGGAGGAACGGTTCGACGACGCGCCCGTCGAGGTACGCGGAGCCGATGGCCACGGCGTCGCCGTCGTCGACGTAGCCGTAGTACAGACCGTGCGGCAGGGCGACGAGGGTGCCGGCGAAGCGATCGCCGCCGAGGTGCGAGCACTCCCAGGTCTGGTCGGGGAACGCCTCAGCCAATCGCGACACGACCTGCCGCCCGCGCACGGCGCAGCACTGGTCGTGGCGGGCGTGGGCGCAGACGCAGAAGATCGGGTCGGTCGACGGGGTCCCGGTGGAGCCGTCGAGAGGCACGTCGAGCAGGTCCTCCGGTCGATCGACCGCACCCCAGTGCACCGACTCCGAACCGGGCCGCGAGTCGACGGACGCCCACGACCACGACGTCTGCGCCGGACGCCGCCCGGTGCGGCGGATGGCGAGCGGGCGCATCCCGGCTCCCTCGATGCGCTGGACGAGCGCACGCCCGAGGACGGGGTCGAACGGAGGGTCGAGGAAGGCGCGCGATCCCCACGGGCCTGCGATCTCGACGAGGAACCAGCGCGAGCCGTGCGATCCGGTCCCGATGAGCGGATCGCCTCGCTCCCGCGCCCTGTCGCTGCACGGCTCCCATCCGCCGCCCGGCTCCCCGGTGGTCTGCTCCGAGGTCACGCCGGCGTCACCAGGAACCCCTCGCGGAGGAGCCGACGCACCACGACGACAGCCGAGTCCCGGTCGAGCCCCGGCAGCTCGCCGACGGTGACGGGGTCGCCGCCCACGAGACGCCGCAGCGCATCCGTCGCCTCGACGGGGAGCAGCAGCGAGCCCGTGGCCGTGCGCACCCGCACCCGTTCCCCGGCGTCCTCGACCTGCGCCGCGAGCGATCCGCGCCAGCGGACCCTGGTGCCGGAATCGAGCCGGGCGATCGCAGCGATCGTCGCCAGGGGAGCGACGGGTTCCGGGCGGGTGGCCTGGCTGAAGCGTCGCGCGAGCGTGTCGGAGGCGAGTCTGCTGCGGGCCTCGGCGCTCGCGTCGTCCGGCCGGGCGATCGTGGCGACGAGATCGCGCACGGTCTCCTCGACGATCGCCGTCATGGCGGCGGGGTCGGTGAGGTCGATGCCGAGCGGAAGGGACGAACGCAGTGCCGCCGCGTCGCCGGTGCCGGCGATGAGGGCGTCGACGATGTCGGCGCGCGTGTAGGCGCGCATGCCGATGGTGAGGTGCACCGAGGTGTCGCCGAGGGCCTCGGCGGAGTGGATCCAGCCACGCGGCAGGTACAGGGCGTCGCCGGGTCGCAGCACGGCGTCGATGACAGCCGGCCGGCCTGCTGCCTCGGCCACGGCGTCGCGGTGGTCGCTCCACGGCTGGTCGCCGAGCGGGTCGACATGCACGGGGGCGTGGATGCGCCAGTGCTTCTCACCGCTGATCTGGAGCACGAAGACGTCGTGCACGTCGTAGTGCGGGTCGAAGCCGCGCGAGGAGGCCGGCGTCACGTAGGCGTTCACCTGCGCTGGATGCCCGATGTCGTCGATGAGCCGCCTGGTGAAGTCGATGATGGGCGGCCACATGCGGTGCAGGCCCTGCAGCACTATGGTCGCCCCGCCGGCGAACTCGGCGAGCACCTTGTCGCTGGAGACCTGGTCGCCGATCTCGGCGCCGAAGCCACCGGGCGCGGTGTAGGTGGCCGGCTTCAGCACGGTGCCCTCGTGGGCCATGCGGATGAAGGGGGTCCGGAGGCCGCGTGCCGTCACCAGTTCGTCGACCGCATCGAGTCCGAAGAGGTCATCGAAGCCGCCGCTCAGCGAGGCGGCCGGCGACAGCAGCGGCTGCGAACCCCAGTGCTCCCGGGCGAACTCATCCGCGGAGACGCGGATGCATCGCGAAAGCGCGGGCCGGTCGACCGGCCCGCGTTCCGTGATCGTCACGTCAGGCGGAGCCGTCGGCGCCGCCGTCATGCCCTCCGGGATTGGCTCCGCCGTCAGCGGTCCCCTCACCCTCGTCGGCCGAGCCGTCGGCACCGCCGTCGTGGCCGTCGGGGTTCGCTCCACCGTCGGCCGGGCCTTCGCCGCGCGAGGCCGAGCCGTCCGCTCCGCCGTCGTGGCCTCCGGGGTTCGCTCCGCCGTCGGCCGGGCCCTCCCCGCCTGCTCCGGCTTCGTTCGTGATGTCCTCGTCGTTGATCACTGCAGATCCTTCCCACCCAGGCGGCCGGACGCCGCTGGTGCTCACAGTACGCCCGTGGACAGGAGGATTCACCCCCTTGACGATGCGGGCGGCCTCACTCGCCCGCCTGCATCGCGGTGGTGCCGTCGGGCTGCCAGGTGAAGGCGAAGTTCGCCCGTTCCTGGGAGCCCGGGATGTCACGGAACGGGGTCAGGCTGGTCCACAGGAGGCGCAGCCCGCCCGGGGTGAGGTCGTCCGGTGCCGCACAGCTCGCACTGAAGTCCTGCGTCTGGATGACGGCGACCAGGCAGATCCGGCCGGAGGTGTCCCGCGCCAGATAGAGGTCGTCGAGCCCCGCATTGGCGATGAGACGGAAGCTGCCGACCCGGAAGCTCCCCGAGAGATCGATGTGGGGCCGGTCCGCCGCGTCCTGGTCGCGATCGAATGCGGCCAGGGAGTCGGGGGCGCTGGGATCGGAGGCCGGGGCCGAGCGGCCGATGGCGGCCGATGCAGACACCCCGATGACGATGCCGATGACGAGCGCGACCGCTGCCGCGACGCCGGTCGTCAGGTACGAGCGCCTGCGCGGGTCGAGACGAGCGCCGAGGTCGGGAGCGTCCGGCGCGGCCGGGCCGACCGGATCGACATCCGTCGCAGCCGACGGTTCGCCGGGCCCGGCGCCGGTCGGCGTGCCGGGATCGCCTCCGCGACCGGACGCTGCCTCGTCGCGCCGCCTGGCGTTCTCGAGGGCTCGCAACTCCGTCGCAGCCCGTCGCTGCGCTTCGGGATCGGATCGGGCGTCCGCCGCGTAGAGCTGGCGTTGCAGTGCGCGGATGCGCCGGTCGCGCGCGTCCATCCCGGGATCGTGATCATCCGTCATGGCGGGACCTCCCCATCGTGGAACCCCCCTCCCAGTCTCACACGCAGGGTGGCGCTAGGGTGACCTCCATGACCGATCTGCCCGGCACGATCAAGCGTCCGGCCGGTGTGACGCTCGTCGCCGTGTTCGCCTGGATCAACGGGACGATCAGCGTGCTCGGCGGGATCGCCCTCATCGTGATCACCGCCATGGGCACCCCGGCCGACGATCCCGACGGGATCCCGTACACGACGGCGGTGGTCGCGATCATCACGGGAGGCGTCACCGTCTTCCTGGCGCGCTGGCTGCTGCGCGCCAGTCCCACCGCGCGGATGGTCGTCGCGTTCGTGCAGGTGATCGCGATCATCTCCGCCCTGGTCAGCGTGCTGCTCGGCGGCGACGTGTGGAGCGCCGCCGTGGGCATCCTCATCGCCGTCGTGACCCTGGTGCTGCTGTACGCAGGGAAGGCCGGCCGGTACTTCGGCACCGCGCGGAACTACTGACGGCCGTCGGCCGGACGCACTCGACCTAGGATCGAGGGGTGACGGACGACGCCAGGCCAGCCGCTGCTCCGGACGACTCGCGGCGGGCGACGGTCGGAGCCGTCACCCAGATCGGCACCGAGGTGAGCATCAACCTCGGCTCCGCCCTCGCCGGCGTCGCGATCCCCGTCGTCGGATCATTCGTCGTCGTGGCGGCACGGCAGCTCGTGATGGCGATCGCGTTGCTGCCGGTGTATCGGCCCCAGCGTGCCGAGCTCACCTGGCGACGGCTCTGGCCCGCCGTTGCCCTCGGCGTCGTTCTGGCGGTCATGAACCTCGCCTTCTACGAGTCCGTGCACCTTCTCGGGCTCGGAGTGGCCGCGACCATCGAGTTCCTCGGCCCGTTGCTGCTGGCGCTGGCGACCTCGCGGCGGCTGCTCGACGTGATCTGCGTGCTCGCCGCCGGGGTCGGCGTGGTGCTGCTCACCGGGCTCGACGGGACGATCGACCCGTTCGGCGTCGTGCTGGCACTCACGGCCGCGGCCAGCTGGGCGGCGTACATCGTGCTGACACGGCGGGTGGCCCTGCGGCTCCCCGGCCTCGAGGGGCTCACCGTCGCGAGCATCGTGAGCCTCGTGCTGCTGGTGCCGCCTGCGCTCATCACCTTCGACGTCTCCGTCATCGACTGGCGCATCCTCGCACTCCTCCTGGCCGTCGGAGTGCTGTCGTCCGCACTGCCCTACAGTCTCGACACCTTCATCCTGCGGCGCATCCCACCACGGCTCTACGCCATCATCACCGCGTTCGGGCCGGTCATCGCGGCGATCTTCGGCGCTCTGATCCTGTCCGAGGAGTTCACGCTCGTGCAGATGATCGCCATCGGGCTCGTGTGCGGGGCAGCGGGCACCGCCGTCGCCACCCAGCGCGACGCCCCGGCCTCCGACCTCGAGATGACGGCGGAAGGGCAGCACTGAGTTCAGAGGTCGGCGATGCCGGCCCCCAGGACGCCCGCTCCCACGAGCAGCAGCACGACGACGGTGATCACACCGCTCTCCCGGAGAATCCATGAGCGCATCCGGACCAGCCGATGGGCCATCATCTCGGGGCGCAGCCAGGTGATGATCACCGGAACGGTGACGGTCGATGACGCGATGACGGTGTACAGGATCACGCAGCCGAGCCACTCGCTGGAATCCAGGTGCTCCGAGCTGATCGCCAGGCCCGCCGCGGTGGCGAGCAGGAGCGCCTTGGGGCGCACGTTCATGATCAAGGCGAAACCCACAGCGGGCCAGGTGCCGAAGTCGCTCACCCGCGAGAGCCAGCCATTCGTCGACGCTGGTTCGAGATCACGGTGGCGCACCCACTGCAGCACGCCGATGCCGATGATGGCCACTCCCACGATGATCTCGACGACGGCGAAGCCCGTCCCGCGCACGACGTCGCGGGGCAGCGCCGACAGCCCGGCACTCAGCACGGCGACCACGAGGAAGACTCCGACGACGTAGCTGATGAAGTACGGCAGCGACGTCTTCACGTGCTTCGGCGAGAGCAGGAGGACCACGGTGGCGAGGAACGGCACCGTGCTGAGCGCCATGGCGAGCGAGATCGGGAGGAGCGCGCCTATCGCCTGCAGCATGAGGTCACGATAGCGTGACCCCGAGACAGTGCGAGCAGGTCCGCCGAGGAGGCACGATGTTCTGGAATCGCAAGAAGACGCCGGCCGTCCCTGCCGAGCCGCCCATCGATCCCGCCGTCGCCGCAGAGCAGGCTGCCGTGCCGGCCCACCGCAACGCGATGATCCTCGTCGGCCTGGGCGGGGCGACGTTGACGGCGTTCGGCCTGGCCGCCATCCAGGGAGTGTTCGCTCCGATCTTCCTGTCGCTGGTGCTGACGATCTGCGTGCATCCGCTCCGCATCGCCATCGAGCGTCGCGGCGTGAACCGCGGGATCGCCACGGTCTCCGTGGTGCTCACCGTCTTCGCGCTGCTCGCCGTCTTCGTCGGCGCCCTCATCATCGCGCTCGCCCAGTTCGCCACCCTCCTGCCCACGTTCAAGCCGCAGCTCCAGGCGATCGGGAAGCAGATCGGGGCCTGGCTCACCTCGATCGGCTTCGGGGAGCAGCAGGTCCAGGACATCGTGAGCGGCTTCGACCCGAGCAACATCGTGGGAGCCGTCTCGGGCGTGCTCGGCAGCATCGCCAGCATCACCGGCGCTCTCGTCATCATCCTCACGCTCCTGCTGCTCATGGCGATGGATGCCGGCTACCTGAAGGCGCTCTTCGGCCAGCTGCGCACGAAGCGCCCGTACATGGTGTCCTCTCTCGAAGGGTTCGCGCACGGCGTCCGTCGCTACATGGTCGTGACGACCTGCCTCGGCGTGGCCCAGGGCATCCTCAACTGGGCGGCACTGGCGATCCTGCAGGTTCCCGGTGCCTTCCTCTGGGGCATGCTCTCGTTCCTGTGCAGTTTCATCCCGAACATCGGCTACTTCATCGCGATCATCCCGCCGCTGGTCTTCGGCGCTCTCACCGGCGGGCTGCCGGTCGTCATCGCGATCATCGTCATCTACGGCGTGATCAACGCCGTCGTGCAGTCGGTGGTGCAGCCGCGCGTCGTCGGCAACGCCGTGGCCCTCAGCCAGACCATCACCTTCGCCTCCGTGCTCGTCTGGCTCGTGATCCTCGGGCCGATGGGCGCGATCCTGGCCGTGCCGCTCACGCTCCTCGTGCGCACCCTCCTCATCGACTCGAACCCGGCAGCGCAGTGGTGGCGCCCGGTGCTCGGCGACTTCGACGCGACGAAGCAGATCATGAAGAGCGAGGACGTCGCGATGAAGGCGGCCAAGGCCGCCAGGAAGGCGGCGAAGTAGCGCTTCCGGGGTGGGCGGGCGCGGAGACGGAATAGTCTGGCCTCGATGCCCCACGACTATCCGCTGCACACCGACCTCGAGGCCGTCTGCCTCTGCTGCGGGTCGCTGCAGCCGTTCACCTTCGCCTCGGCGAGCGACCAGGTCGTCTGCGCGCACTGCCGCGCGCACCTCGGGCCGGAGAAGGCCGAGCGCCGGGACCGCCAGCACATCGCGCTGTGGACCTCGATCTGGGAGTCCGAGCGCGCGGCCCACCGATCGGATGCCGACGAGGCCGCGGCCGCCGCTGCCGAGCAGGCGCGGGTCCGTTCCGGCCTCGAGGCCCGCGTGGCCGAGCTCTCGGCGACGGTCATCGGCCAGTTCGACGCCGCGCCGGAATCCGGGATCCGCGATGCCCTCCAGTCCGAGCTCGTGCGACGGGCGGAGCGCGCCACTGAGCTCGCGAATCGGCGCAACGACCGCATGATGGCCGTGCTGTGGCGGATCGGAGCCATGCACAACGCCGATGGCGCCCGATGCACCTGCGGACGTTCGCTCGTCGACTGCCCCGAGTACCGCGCCGTGACGGTGGAGCGGGCGGCCATCGAGGAGTGGGAGTCGAAGAACCTCGCCATGCTCCGGGCCGGGAAGCGCCACGGACTGCCCGCAGATCATCCCGCCGTCGCGGCGACCTCCTCCTCCGTGCCGGGCGGAGCCGCGCGCCGGCGCCCGGCCCGATCCGATCGGCGCTGAGCGGCTGATGGACGACCAGGTCGTCGTCATGGGGGTCTCAGCCGCCGGCAAGTCGTCGGTCGGCATCGCGCTGGCCGGCCTGCTCGGCGCGCGCTTCGTGGATGCCGACGACCTGCACCCGGCGGCCAACGTCGCCAGGATGGCCGCCGGCGTCCCGCTCTCCGATGGCGACCGCGGCCCGTGGCTCGACGCCGTGGGCGCCGAACTCGCGGCCGCTGCCGATCACGACCCGGCCGGTGGCGGACTCGTGGTCGCGTGCTCGGCGCTCAAGCGGGCGTACCGCGATCGCATCCGCCACAGTGCGCCAGGCACCTTCTTCGTGCACCTCGACGGCGATCCGGAGCTCCTGGCCGCGCGGGCCGCCGCCCGCACCGGCCACTTCATGCCGCCGAGCCTGCTCGCCTCCCAGCTGGAGATCCTCGAACCGCTCGCGGCGGACGAAGCCGGCATCCGGCTCGACGTCGCCGACAGCGTTCCCGAGCTCGCCAGACAGGCGGCGTCGGCGCTCGCCGAAGCGTCGACGGCGGAGGGATGACGACGCGGCGGGCCGCCGTGTCGGCGGTGCGAGGGCGATGCGTCGAGTCGCGCGGGCCTAGGGGCCGCCGGTCGAGGCCGCCCGGTCGGCCTCGTTCTGCAGGTACGCGGCCGCCTCGGTCTCGCGCATGACCTGCATGCCGCCCTCGCTGAACGCGGAGAGGTCGAGGGCCTGGAGCCACTGCCGGTTCAGCTCGGGCGGCCGGCTTCCGGAGAAGTGGAACTGCAGCGGGATCGACGGCGACGCCCAGATGCTGATGCGACCGGAACCCTGGTTCGATGGGATCGCCCAGGAGATGTAGAAGGACTCCTGACGGCGCAGGCGCAGCCCGGTCGCCACCTTGATGTGCGCCAGTGTTCGGTCGTCCATCTCGTACGACGTCCCGGCTCCGTAAATCAGTTCACCCACGGCGTAACTATCGCACCTTCCCGGCCGATGGAGTGACCAACACGGCCCGTCCCATCGGCGCGATCACAGTGAAGAGCACGAATGCGGCCGCGTCAACCCCCTGCTGGGGGCATGACGGCTCACGTAGTCTCCTCGAATGTCGGCTCAACGGATACTGCGGGAAGACGCCATCGAGGTCGGCTCCCGCCCGGGCGCGACCATCCGTCCCGTCCGCATCGGCGAGCCCCTGTGGGATGCCGGAGGATCGCCGGTGGCCAGGACCCTTCAGCGGGTGCCCGATGCGGATGCCGGCATCGACGCCGTGCTCGCCTGGTGCGTCGACGTCGGGCGGGCCGCCCCGGCTCCAGGCCTCGGCGACACCGCATCCGTGTGGGAGATCCTGGCCTCGGTCGCCGCACACGACCTCGGCATCGCTCGCATGCTCGAGCCGCACCTCGACGCCCTCACGATCATCGAGCAGGCCGGCATCGTCGACCCGGCCGTGCTCGGCGCTGGTCCGGCGAGCACGTGGGGCGTCTTCGCCGCCGAGGGTCCCGGGGTTCGCGTCACCGCACGGTACGCCGGTGGCGACTGGCGGCTGGACGGCGTGAAGCCCTGGTGTTCACTGGCCGGGACGCTCACGAACGCCCTCGTGACGGCGCACACCGATGACGGGTCGAGACGCCTGTTCGCCGTCGACCTCGGTCACGCAGGCGTGACGGCGGCCGACGGCCCGTGGGTCTCCCGCGGACTGGCGCAGGTCGTCAGTGCGCCGGTGACGTTCAGCGCGGTTCCCGCCGTGCCCGTCGGCGAGGACGGGTGGTACCTGCGGCGCCCCGGGTTCGCCTGGGGCGGCATCGGTGTCGCCGCCTGCTGGTGGGGCGGAACCGTCGGCCTCGCCCGCACGCTGTTCTCGGCAGCGGCCGGCGGGTCGAAGGCGCCCGACCAGATCGCGCTCGCCCACCTGGGCGCCGTCGACCTCGCCGTGGAGTCCGGGCGGATCGCGCTCCGCGAAGCCGGCCGGCACGCCGACGGGATCGCCGCCGACTCCCCTCCGCCGGGCGTCATCGCGCGACGCACCCGGTCGATCGTCGCGGCGAATGCCGAATCGGCTCTGCTGCATGTCGCGCACGCGCTCGGACCGCTGCCGCTCGTCGCCGACGAGTCGCATGCCCGCCGTGTCGCCGACCTGCAGGTGTACCTCCGCCAGCACCACGCCGAACGCGATGAGGCTGCCCTCGGCAGCGCGCTGCTCGAGACGGGAGAACTGCCATGGTGACCTTCGACCACCGAGAGAGCGGAACCCTCGAGTCCGAATGGTCGTCGTCCGACGCGTGGTCGAGACTCCCGCGCTACCGGGAGCCGATCGACCACCTCGTCGTCGTCGCGGCGCATCCCGACGACGAGACCCTCGGAGCCGGCGGCCTCATCGAGACCGCGGGGCGCATGGGCGCGGCCATCACCGTGGTGGTCGCGACCGATGGTGAGGGCTCCCACCCCGGATCGCCGACGCACACGCCGTGGCAGCTCAGCCGGATCCGCCGGCGCGAGATGCGCAAGGCGATCGATCACCTGGCGCCCGATGCGCGCATCCATCACTGCGAGATCGCCGACGGCACCCTCCGGGAGCACGTCGACGACCTGCGGCGCTGCATCGAGGACGTCGTCGGCGGGGATGACCGGCCGGCCACGATCGTCGCGCCCTGGAGCGGCGACGGCCACCGCGACCACCGTGCGGCCGCGGCCGCGGCACGCGCGGCGGCAGAGGCGACGGGCTCGAGCGTGCTCGAGTACCCGATCTGGATGTGGCACTGGGGCAGCCCGGATGACGAGTCGCTCCCGTGGGACGCGATGGTGGCACTCGACCTCGGCGAGGCGACGCGGGTGGCCAAGAGCTCCGCCCTGGTCGAGCATGTGAGCCAGACGGCACCGCTCTCGGAACAGCCCGGCGACGAGGCCGTGCTCGGGGTCGAGATGCGAAGCCACTTCGAGCGTCCCTTCGAGGTCTTCATCGCCGCACCGGGGGCGGGGCCGGCGCCTGCACCCGACCAGGGCTCGGGCTCGCCGAGCCTCGATCGCGACTTCTTCGATCGGTTCTACCGCGGCAAGGACGATCCGTGGGGCTTCGAGACCCGCTGGTACGAGCAGCGCAAGCGCGATGTCCTGCTCGCGGCGCTGCCGCATGAGCGGTACGCGCGCGCGTTGGAGATCGGATGCTCGACGGGCAGGCTCACGGTCGAGCTGGCGCAGCGCTGCGACAGCGTGCTCGGGGTCGACATCTCCGAGGCGCCGCTCGCGTCCGCCCGGAAGCGCACATCGGGCCTCAGCGGTGTGGATCTGCGGGTGCTGCGCGTACCGGACGAGTGGCCGGACGGCATCTTCGACCTCATCGTGCTCTCCGAGGTCGGGTACTACTGGGATCGAGCCGATCTCGATCGCACGCTCGGCCTGGTCGTCGGTGCGCTCTCGGACGACGGGACGATCGTGGCCTGCCACTGGAGGCACCCGGTGCCCGAGTATCCGCTGTCGGGCGACACCGTGCACGACGTGCTCGACGGTCGACGCGATCTGGTGTCGACCGTGCGCCATCTCGAGGAGGACTTCGTGCTCGAGGTGTTCCGCCGCCCGCCCGGACTCTCCGTCGCCCGTGAGACCGGGCTCCTGTCGTGAAGGATGCCGGTGTGCGCGCGATCGCCGTCGTCATCCCCTGCAACGACGAGGAGGAGCTGCTCCCGCGCTGCCTGGCGTCGGTCAGCGCCGCGATCGACCACCTCCGGGCGACGATCGCGCATCCGCCGGCCGTGCTCGTGACCATCGTGCTCGACGACTGCCGCGATCGCTCGGAATCGATCGCGAGGGCGTCGGGCTTCGAGGTCGTCGTGACGGAAGGTCACACGGTCGGATCGGCGCGGGCGGAGGGGGTGGCGTCGGCCCTCGCGCGACTCGACGGCGTGAGCCGGAACGGCGTTGCGGAGATCTGGATCGCGAACACCGACGCCGACTCGGCTGTGCCCCCGACCTGGCTCACGACGCAGTTCGCGCTCGCCGAGAGCGGTTGCGACCTCATGGTGGGGACGGTGCGCCCCGACCCGGCCGACCTCTCGGACGCCCAGAGGGCCGCCTGGCTGGCGACGCACGTGCTCGGGGAGGCCAACGGCCACGTGCACGGGGCGAACCTCGGCCACCGCGCCGACCGCTACCTCGAGGTCGGGGGGTTCGGCGCCGTCGCCGAGCACGAGGACGTGCGACTCGTCGAGCGGATGCGGGCACTGCCCGGCCTCCGCGAGGTCGCGACCGACGAGTGCTGGGTGCTCACCTCCGGCCGGCCGGTGGGACGGACTCCCGGCGGGTACGCGCGGCACCTGCGCGACGACCTGGTCCCTGCGGAGGCGGTGGCCTGACGCGGCGCTGCGGGGCACCGCCGCGTCAGATGGCCCGACCCGCTCAGCGCGCCTTGGCCGGGTGGCGGTTCTCCGCGCTGACCATCCAGGCGAACTGCTCGAGCTTCTCGATGATGGCGTGCAGCACGTCGGCGCTCGTGGGGTCCTCCTCGTCGACGTCGTCGTGGACGCGACGAATCGTGCCGACGGTCGCCTCGAGCCGCTGTGTGATCAGGTCGACGGTCTCGGCGGTGTCGACCTCACCGGCCGGGTACTCGGGAAGCGTCGTGGTCTCGGAGACGGTGTCGCTGCGGCCGTCGGGCAGGCCGTGCAGTGCTCGCATCCGCTCGGCGACGACGTCGCTGAACTCACGTGCTGCGTCGATGATCTCGTCGAGCTGGAGGTGCAGGTCGCGGAAGTTCTTGCCGACGACGTTCCAGTGCGCCTGCTTGCCCTGCAGGTGCAGTTCGATGAGGTCGACGAGCACCTCCTGGAGGCTGCCTGTCAGCTTCTTCGACGCGGTGAAGCCCTTCTCGGCGTTCTGCCGGCGGGTGAGCTTCGCTGCGGAGGATGCGGTGGTGGCTGGGCGTTCTGCTGTCGTGGTCATGCCATCGACGCTACTCGCGCCGGAGGACGGTGGGGAGGGGGTTGCGCGGAGCGCGAAACTGCATCCCGCCCGCTGATCGGCGGTGGATCAGAGGGCGACGGATGCCGCGGTGTCCGCCGACGGCGGCGCCGTCGAATCCTCGCCCACGATCACCATCCCGCCGGTGGTGCTCGCCGCGCGGAGCAGCCGTTCCACCCACTCGGTGTTGATCTCCGGGCTCGTCGCGGTGTCGAACTCGTACCGGATGAAGCTCGCCGGCCCGATCCAGAGCGACGTGCGGCCGCCCTCCTTGCCCGGAGGGTGCACCCACGACAGCGTGAACGACTCACCGCGACGCAGTTTCTGCGTGATGGCGACCTTGAGGTGCGCGAGCAGCCGGTCGTCGAATTCGAGGGGCGATGTCATCTCGCCGTAGTAGAGGAGTCCCACGTATCAGACAATACGCCCCCACGTCGCCGTCCGGCGCGGACTCGGCCCGAGAGTGGGGGCGTGGCCCCTCTACACCTGAAGAGAGGGGCCACGGCGCTCACGCACACCATCGGGGTCCACCCCGGCCCGACGGCCGCGCTGAGACTACGTGAACGAACCGGCGTCGCGTTGGGGCTTGACAAGCGCCCATGCGACGGGCACGCCTAGTCGGAGTGCACCGCTTCCACCAGGGCGGCGAACTCCTCGTCGCTCACGACGATCGCGGCGTCGTGCAGTCGGCGGCGCAGCTCGCTGGACGCGCTGTCGATGGCGCTCCCGTCGACATCCGCCTGCACCTGGGCGACGAGGCCGCGCAGCTTCTCGTCACGCGTGGCCTCGTCACTGCCGTCCTGCACGGGCGCGTCTGTCGTCTCGTCAGTCATGATCGTCCTCTCGGGGCGGTCGTCTCGGTGTGTCGAACCTAGGTCGCCGCCGAACGCGATGGCAAGGCCTTGACCATGCTGGGGGCTGATACTCAGCCGGCAGCCGAGCGCAGCAGCGTGAAGGAGACGTCGCGCACGATCAGCGTCGTCACGGGAGCCTCCACCCGCTGCTCGTCGTCGCTGCTCGCCACGAGCTCCCACTCGGCGCCCGGCGCCGGCGGGACGGTGAACTCCACACCGTTCTCGGCGGCGTTCAGCAGCAGGGCGAACGAGTCCGCTCCGGCGTGCTCGAGGATGAACAGGATCGAGCGGGCGTCCGGGCGGTCCCAGTCGTCGTCGCTGAAGGGCTCGGCATCCGATCGCAGCACCTCGACCGTGTCGGCACCGCCGACGTCCCTGGCCTGGCGGAACCACGGCGGACGGAGCGCAGGATGGTCGCGGCGCAGGCGGATGAGCTGCCGGGTGAAGGCGAGGAGGTCTCGGTCGGCCCTCGCCCAGTCGAACCAGGAGATGTCGTCGTCCTGGCAGTAGGCGTTGTTGTTGCCGCCCTGGGTGCGTCCGATCTCGTCGCCGCCCAGGATCATCGGCACGCCGGCCGAGAGCAGGAGCGTCGCCAGGAAGTTGCGCCGCTGCCGTGCGCGCCGCTCGTTGACGGCGGCGTTGTCGGTGGGGCCCTCCGCGCCATTGTTCGACGAGCGGTTGTCGTCCTCGCCGTCGGCGTTGTCCTCGCCGTTCGCCGCGTTGTGCTTCTTCTCGTACGACGTGAGGTCGGCCAGGGTGAAGCCGTCGTGGGCAGTCACGAAGTTGACGCTCGAGAGCGGAGCGCGTCGAGACGTCTCGTAGACGTCGGGGCTGCCGAGGATCCGCTGGGACACCGTTCCGAGGATCGCGTCGGCCCCGTGCCAGAAGTCGCGCACATCGTCGCGGTACTTGCCGTTCCATTCCGACCAGGTGGCCGGGAACCCGCCCACCTGGTAGCCGGCGGTGTCCCACGGCTCGGCGATCATCTTGACGGTCGCGAGCGTCGGGTCCTGCTCGATGAGGGTGAGGAAGGCGCTGTGCAGTTCGGCGCCGCCGTCCTGCCGGGTGAGGGTCGTGGCCAGGTCGAAGCGGAAGCCGTCGACATGCATCTCGGTGACCCAGTACCGCAGCGAGTCCATGATGAGGCCGAGGGCGGCCGGATGCCCGACGTTCAGGCTGTTCCCGGTGCCGGTGGTGTCGAAGTAGCTGGCAGCGTCGTCGGGGACCAGACGGTAGTAGGCGGCGTTGTCGATGCCCTTGAAACTCAGCGTCGGGCCGAGGTGGTTGCCCTCAGCGGTGTGGTTGTAGACCACGTCGAGGATGACCTCGAGGCCGGCGGCGTGGAGGGCCTTGACCATGGCCTTGAACTCGCCGACCTGCTCTCCGCCGTCGCCGGCCGACGAGTAGTCGCCGTGCGGTGCGAAGAAGCCGATGGAGTTGTAGCCCCAGTAGTTGCGCAGTCCCTTCTCGAGCAGGTGGCTGTCCTGCACGAACTGGTGCACCGGCATGAGTTCGACGGCCGTGACCCCGAGCTCGGTGAGATGCGCGATCGCCGCCGGATGCGCCAGCCCGGCGTAGCTTCCGCGGATCTCCTCCGGCACGTCGGGGTGGCGTTGCGTGAAGCCCTTCACATGGGTCTCGTAGACGACGGTCTCGGCCAGCGGCGTGTACGGCCGGGCGTCGTCCCCCCAGTCGAAGGCGGGATCGACGACGACGCAGCGGGGGACGAAGGCGGCGTCATCGGACTCGTCCATGCGCTCCGGGTCCGACTGGTCGTGCCCGAAGACCTCCTGGCCCCAGCGGTACTCCCCCTCGACCGCCTTGGCATGCGGATCGAGCAGCAGCTTGTTCGGGTTGTGGCGCAGGCCGGACGCGGGATCCCACGGCCCATGGACCCGCAGGCCGTATCGGGAGCCGATGCCGACGCCGTCGACGATGCCGTGGAAGACGTGGCCGGTGCGGTCCGTGAGCACGGTGCGCTGCTCGCCGTCGTCGCCGAAGACGCAGAACTCGATGGAGTCCGCCGTTTCGGAGTACACGGCCACGTTGACGCCGTTCGCCGTGAGGGTGACGCCGAGTGGATGGGGGACAGAGTGGTCGCGTGCCATCGCACCAGTATGCGGGGGAGACGGGACGGGATCCGGCCCGCCGAAGCGGACGAGATTGTCAAGCCCCCCGCGCCGGGCACCCGACGCGCCTAGCCTCGACGGAGGGCCTGCGATCCGCGGGGCATCCTGCGATGGAAGGGCGAGAGACACCATGACGAACTCATCCAAGACCCCTCGGGAGGATCTCCCGGAAGGCGACCGTGCTGCGCCGTCCAATGCCGCCGACGCGCTGGACAACGCCCGTCAGGACGATGAAACGAGCGACTCGGGCACACCCGGCGCCGACACCGACGTCCACGGCGAGCCCGAGAATCCGTCCGGCTAGGACGACGCCATCAACGACCATCGTCGACGAGAGGATCGAACATGAGCGACGTACGTGGAGAGAACGGCCGACCGCCCCTACCCGACGACCCCGAGGCGGCGAACGGCGCCAACCCTGGTTCGTCCGCGGAGCCTGAGGCGGACATCGCTATCGAGCAGGACACGATCGAGGCGACGGAGCCCGGCGGCGACTCGGAGTAGCTCGCCGATCGAGTAGCGCCGAGCGCGCACCGGCGCAGCCCGCCGATCGAGTGGGCGCCGAGCGCGCAGCGCTCGACGCGGATCGAGATCACCGTTCAGTCGTCGAGCGCCTCGCGTGCCGCTGCGGCGGCCGTCTCGGCCTCGGCGCTCGCGCTCTGAGCCGCATCCCGCTCCCGCTCCAACTCGGCCGACTCCCGGTCCGCGCGGGCGAGTCGCGCGTCCGCAGCCCGCAGCCGATCCTCGGCGTCGTCGCGATCGGCCTGCGCCTCCCGGCGACGACGTTCCGCATCCGCAGCATGCCCCGCAGCGATGTCGAACGCGCGGCGCGCGGACGCCGCGGCCCGCTCCGCCTCCGACGCCGCCTGCTCGAGGCGCTTCCGCTCCCGCCGCACCGCGATGTCCTCGACCGGACGCCCGGCGGGCCTCGGAACCGCCGCTCCGCCTGCGACGGCATTGTCGAGGTCGACGGGATCGAATCCGACCGTGATCAACGTGCGGACGAGGCGCCCGGAGAGCACGGCATCCGTCGCCGCGGCATCCGCCAGGGCGGCGTTCACGGTCTGCTCCACCTCGTCGAGGCCGGCACGGGCCACCGGATGGCCGAGCTCGGCCGCCAGTTCCCCGGCGGTCCTCCCCAGGGCGGCCACCTCCGTGCGTCGGAGGCGCGTGAGCCGGGTGAGCTCCGGCGCATCCCGCCGCTCCTGGGCATCCCGCAACTCGTCGCCGAGATCGAGGACCGCGGCCAACGCGGAGGCACGGTGACGTACCAGCTGGTTCACCAGCCACGCACCCGGGCTCGGCTTCTTCAACTCCCGGACCCGCTCGGCGAGGTCGCGGTCGTCGGCCTTGACCGTTGCCGCCCTGGAGTTCCTCGCCGCTGTGAACTCCGTCGGCGGCAGGGCGTAGAGCTCGTCGGCGATCGGGATGAGCGCGTCGTCGGCCATGGCCTCATCCTGCCGCAGCGCCCGCCCCGCGTCACCTCCAGCCGGCACTGTCGCGTGTCGGAGGCATGCGGCAGACTGGCGACATGTGCGGACGATTCGCCAACGACTCCGAGACCAACGAGCTCATCGAGGAGTTCGTGGCACAGGGCAACGACTACCGGGACTGGCGCCCGCAGTACTCGATCGCCCCCACCGATGTCGTTCCGATCGTGCGCGAACGGCAGAACAAGGAGACGGGCGAGATCATCCGTTCGATCGAGCCGGCGGCCTGGGACTTCCATCCCGCATTCCTCAAGGAGGCCAAGAGGCCGCAGTTCAATGCCCGCATCGAGACCGTGGCCACGAACGGCCTCTGGAAGGGCGCGTTCGCATCCGGTCGCTGCATCGTGCCGATGCGCGGCTACTACGAGTGGGACGGTGAACCGGGCAACAAACGGGCGCACTTCATCCACGGGCGGCAGCCCATCCTCGCAGCGGCGGGCATCTGCACGGCGCGCAAGGTCGACGACGAGTGGGTGGTGTCCACGGCGATCATCACGCGGGAGGCGCGGGACGCCTCCGGCGAGGTGCACGATCGCATGCCGGTGTTCCTCCAGCGCGACGCCTGGGACGAGTTCCTCTCGCCGGGCAAGCTCGACGACGGCGGAAAGCAGGGGATGCTCGCGCTGCTCGAGGCCCAGTCGACCGCGGTCGCCGCGACCATCACGACCTACGAGGTGGATCGGCGCGTGAACAACTCCCGCACCGTCGACCCGGCCGATGCGACGCTGATCGAGCCGATCGCGTAGTCGTTCCGGGGGAGGATGGACCCGATGACGAACCCCACCCTCCTCACGGCCGACGGCACCCGCTTCGTGACCGACCGCCACCTCGCCACCCTCTCGACGCTCGCCCGCGGCGGCGGCATCCACACCGTCGCGGTCGGGTTCACCTTCGACGGCCGCATCTTGCGCATCATCACCTCCGGGCCGTCGCAGAAGGTGCTCAACGTCCGCCGCGGCGGGACCGCCTCGGTGGGGCAGGTCGACGGCGGCCGCTGGATCTCGTTCAGCGGCCCGACCGAGATCCTCGAGGATGCCGCATCCGTCGCCGATGCCGTCGAACGCTACGCCGCGCGCTATCGGCAGCCCCAGCCCAATCCGCTGCGCGTCGTCATCGCGATGACGGTGACCACGGTGCTGGGGTCCGCCGGGCTGGTCGAGCGACGGGTGCCCGACGGGCGCGCAGGCGCCCTGTAGCCTGAGCCCGATCCCGAGGAGTCTCCCGGCCGGCGAGCTCTCAGAGCGCCGTCGCGAGCGACTCCAGGGCGGAGAAGGCGTCGTCACCCACCGGCGTGAGCACGCTCGTCGTCACCCCGGCGGCGAACAGCTCCTCGTTGCGCGCGCGAACATCGGCCGCCGTTCCGGCGATCGCGAGCCTGGCCACCCACTCCGCCGGCAATCGCGCGGCGAACTCCTCCCGGCTGCCGCAGTCCGCGCGGAGCGCGCTCAGCTCGGCGGCGAACGGCAAGGGGTCGATGTGGACACTCCAGTCCGCTTCGCCGATCCAGGCGAGGCCGGGGCGTGCGGCGTCGATGGCGACCGTCGCATCCGGGTCGACGGCCCCGATGTTGTAGCTCACCATCGCGTGCGGTCGAGTGGGAGCGATGTGCGCGAGGGACGCGCGCACGTACTCCGGGCCGGCCGGCTCCGCGAGGATGGTGCCGTCGGCGACGCGGCCGGACAGGGCGAGTGAGCGTGGCCCGCGGACGCCAGCGAGCACGGCGGGGACGACCGGGGGTCGGGCCACGGTCTCCAGCGCCACGTCGTCGACCGTGACGTAGCGAGCGTCACCGGTCTCGAGGCGCCCTCCGCGCAGCAGCGTGCGCACGGCGACGATGTACTCCTCCAGCAGGGTCATGGGGCTCGCGGGCCATGCCCCGACCGATCGCATCCATCCGGGCATCCCGTGCCCGACGCCGGCGACGAGGCGGCCGGGGAAGAGCTCGGCCAGGGTGGCGAGCTCCATGGCGGCGAATGCGGCGTTCCGGGCGCCGGCAGGCAGCAGGCCGATCCCCACGGTGATCGACGAGGTGGATGCGAGCGCTGTCGCCGCCTGGGCGATGCCGCCGCGGAAGCCGAGATCCTCCACGATCCACAGCTCGTCGAAGCCGAGCTCCTCCGCGCCCCGGGTGAAGGGGATCACCTGCTCACGCGGGAGATCACGTCGGAGCATCACGCCGACCCTGCCGTTCCTGCCGTCCACGTGCTGATCCCCCTCGACTCGTGCCGTCCGTTCACGCTAGCGCGTACGCTCGAAGAGGTACGAACGAGGGGACGTGCATGCCGGGACCGACTGAACCGACAGATCCGCCCGTCGAGGGTGCAGGTCGCGAGCGCACCTCGCGTCGGGACTTCTTCCGCGTGGCGGGGATCGGCGCTGCGGGGCTCGCGGTGGGCGGAATCGCAGCGGCCGCGATCACCGGCGCCGTCAGCGGGCCCGACAGCGACGACCTCGGCTTCACGCCGCTCTCCAGGCGCAGCGAGCCGGGATTCGACCACGTGGTCGTGCTCATGTTCGAGAACCGGTCCTTCGATCACATGCTCGGACGGTTGTACGCCGACGGAGGGCTGCGGGCGGGTCAATCGTTCGACGGACTCGCGGACGGTCGGTATTCCAATCCGGGCATCGACGGTGAAGCCGTTCCCGTGCACGTATACGCGGGCCCGACGGACGAGATCATGGCGCAGCCCGATCCCGATCCCGGCGAGTTCTACCCGCACGTCAACACCCAGCTGTTCGGGCGGATCGATCCCGAATCCAACGCCGACCCCGCCAGCAACGGCCTGAAGGCGCCGTGGAACGCTCCGAAGGACACGAGCTCTCCGACGATGGACGGATTCGTCAAGGACTATGCGGTCAACTTCACCCTGACCCGCGGCCGCGCGCCGACCCCGGAGGAGGCGGCGAACGTCATGGGCGGCTTCACGCCCGAGATGCTGCCGGTCCTGTCCACTCTGGCCCGCAGCTTCGGCGTCTACGACCACTGGTTCGCCGCCGTGCCGTCGCAGACGTTCTGCAACCGGTCGTTCCTCCACGCGAGCACCTCCCACGGCTTCGTGACGAACGCGGAGGGGGCCGGCATCGGCAAATGGCTCGACGCCCCGGCCGTTCCGACGATCTTCGACCGCCTGGAGGAGGCCGGCCGCACCTGGCGGGTCTACTTCGACGAGGAGCAGGTGGTCTCGCTCACCGGCCTGCTCAGTGCGCCGTCCATCGAGCGCTACTGGAAGACCAACTTCCGGGGGATGCGCCAGTTCCACAAGGACGCGGCGGATGGCAACCTCCCCGATTACGCGTTCATCGAGCCGCGGATGGTCTTCGACCACAACGACATGCATCCGCCGGTGTCGAAGCCGCGCCGCGCCGACGAGGATCCGAAGCTGCCCGACTACGAGGCGGCGCTCTCCGACCTGCGCGCGGGGGAGGCGCTGCTCGCCGAGGTCTACGGCTCCATCAAGGACGCCGCGGCGACCACCGGCTCGAACGCCATGAACACCGTGCTGCTCGTCACCTTCGACGAGCACGGCGGCATCTACGACCACGTCGCACCACCGAAGGCCGATCCCCCGACCGGGCGGGCGGAGGCCGGCGAGATGGGCTTCACCTTCGATCGCCTGGGACTCCGGGTCCCCGCCATCGTGGTGTCGGCCTACACGCAGGCCGGCACCGTGATCAACGATCCGATGCATCACGGATCCGTCGCGAAGACCCTGGCGGAGCTGCACGGGCTGGAACCGCTCACCGAGCGGGATGCGACGGCGCGCACCATCTTCAACGCCGTCAACCTGAAGACGCCACGCCAGCCGGTGCTCTGGCCCACGGTCGGCAAGCCGTACGTGCCGCCGAACCCGGAGGCGAAACCGGAGTCGCGGAACGCGCAGGACACCACCCGTCCGCTCACGCCGCCGGCACTCGGCCTCATCGGCCTCATGCTGGCGAAGTACGAACCCGACGCCCCGCTGCCGGACAACTTCGCCGACGCCTACGCCGTGCTGAGGAAGCACGGCGACAACCTCTTCGGGGTCACCGACTGACCTCAGCCGGAAGAGCGGTTCGACGTGGGCGCCGGTCGGGAGAATAATCGGGTGCCAGGCAGTCCCACGGGCCCGTGGAGGGCCGGAGGAGGGTGGCGGACATGGCGGATTCGCGCGGATCGATCGTGGTCGGCATCAAACCGGGGCTTCCCCACCGGCTGAGCGACGTGGCAGCGCAGACGGCCCTCGATCTCGGCTGTGCCCTGATCTTCGCCCATGTCGAGGTGACGAGCGTCCTGATGGAGTGGGATCCGGCGGAGGTCAGGGATGCCGAGTCGCTCGCGCCGCCGGTGGACGAGGACATGGCCGCCCTCGCCCGGTGGCTCGAGGAGTCGGTGAAGGAAGCGCTCGCCGACTCCGTCGTACCGTGGTCGATGCGGATCCTGGGCGGAGACCCTGCCACGGCGCTCGCGCGGCTCGCCGACGACGTCGAGGCCCGCATGATCGTCGTGGGGAGCCGTCGACCCGGGGCGATGCACCGGGTGGAGGAGATCATGGGCGGATCCGTCGCCGGCAAGCTCGTGACCCACCAGGAGCGGCCCGTGCTCGTCGTGCCGATGGGCGAGCACCGCTAGCGCGGCCAGCTGCCCGTCAGGCGCTGACCAGGAGTCTGGACACCGCGTCGAGGGCACCGGGGACGAGCTTGAAGTACGCCCACGTCCCCCGCTGGGTCCGCGACAGGAATCCGGCGTCGACGAGCACCTTGAGGTGATGCGACACCGTGGGCTGGCTGAGTCCGACGGGCTCCGTCAGGTCGCACGCGCAGGCCTCCTCGCCCTCCGAGGCGGCCACGATGGAGATCAGCCGCAGACGGGTCGGATCGGCGAGCGCCTTCAACGAGCGGGCGAGATCGTCGGCCTTCTCGGCCGTCAACGTCTCGCGGGTGAGCGGAGAGCAGCAGGCCGCCACGGCGGTGACGGGAAGGAGAGCGATGGTCGGCACCCGTCCAGCCTAGGCCATATTGACATTCATCGATATAGCAGGAGAGGATGTCATATCGAGGTTCATCGATATGGAGGAGGCTGCCATGACCATGCTCGACGTGGCGTCCACCGCGCATCGGTCGTCCGTGCTCGCCGACCTCCCCGTCGCCATCATCGGCGCCGGCCCCATCGGGCTCGCAGCCGCTGCTCACCTGGTGGAGCGGGGGATCGACTTCATGATCTTCGAGAAGGGCGACTCGATCGCGTCCAGCATGGCTGCATGGGGGCACATCCGCCTGTTCTCCCCGTGGGAGCATCTGGTCGATCCGGCGGCGAAGCGGCTCCTGGAGGCCACCGGATGGCGGCAGGCCCCGGCCGGCGTCGCGCCGTTCGCATCCGACCTGATCGGCGACTACCTGTCTCCCCTCGCCGGGCTGGAGTCCATCCGAACGCGCATGCGCACGGGCGTCACCGTCGAGGCGGTGTCGCGCTCCGGCATGGACCGCACGCGCTCGGTCGGTCGGGGCGACACCCCGTTCGTGCTCCGGCTGCGAGAGGGCTCCGGCGTCTCGGAGGTTGTGGCACGCGCCGTGATCGATGCGTCGGGAACGTACGGGAACCCCAACCCGCTCGGCTCGAACGGACTGGACCCCATCGGCCATGAGGCCGTCGCAGACCGGATCTCGCACGCCCTTCCCGATGTGCTCGGTGTCGACCGCCGGCGCTTCGCCGGGAAGCACGCGGTCGTCGTCGGGGCGGGGCACTCGGCCGCCAACACCCTCGTCGGCCTGGCGCGCCTCGCGCGCGAAGAGCCGGGGACGACAGTGACGTGGGTCATCCGGAACCGTTCCGCCGCTCGGGTCTCGGCTGCGGACGGGGACGAGCTCGCCGGCCGGGCCTCCCTCGGCAGGCAGGTCGAGCTGCTGGTCGAGTCGGGTGCCATCAAGCGTGTGGATCGGTTCGAGATCACACGGCTGTCGGCGGCCGGAGATGGCCTGGACATCGTGGGAAGCCGCGGCGACTCCGACCACGCCATTCGCGCCGACATCGTCGTGAACGCGACCGGATTCCGACCGGACATCGACATGCTTCGGGAGATCCGGCTCGAACTCGATGACATCGTGGAGGCACCGCGGCGACTGGCGCCGTTGATCGACCCCAACCTGCACAGCTGCGGCACTGTCGCGCCTCACGGCGTCGCCGAACTGCAGCAGCCGGAATCGGGCTTCTTCATCGTCGGAATGAAGAGCTACGGCCGTGCCCCCACGTTCCTCCTGGCGACGGGATACGAACAGGTGCGCTCCATCACGGCGTGGTTGGATGGCGACGTGATCGCGGCGGGCAACGTCGAACTCGTCCTCCCCGCCACGGGCGTGTGCTCGACCTCCGAGACGACATCCTCCTGCTGCTCATGATGAAAGCGAGATCCCCCGTGACCGACAAACCCTCCGTCCTCTTCGTCTGCGTGCACAACGCCGGACGCTCGCAGATGGCCGCCGGGTACATGACGGCCCTGTCCGGCGGTCGTGTCGAGGTGCTGTCCGCCGGCTCCGAGCCGAAGGACATGATCAATCCGATCGCCGTCGAGGCCATGGCCGAGGAGGGGATCGACATCGCGGGCAACACGCCGAAGATCCTCACCACCGACGCCGTGCGCGATTCCGACGTCGTGATCACGATGGGCTGCGGCGACACCTGTCCGATCTTCCCCGGCAAGCGCTACGAGGACTGGGAGCTCGACGACCCCGCCGGCCAGGACATCGAGGCCGTGCGTCCCATCCGTGACGAGATCAAGGCCAGGATCCAGGCCCTCCTCGCCGAGATCCTGCCCGCCGTCTGAGGCAGACCAGCACACTGCCAACCTCTCGCGCACTTTCCGCCATTCCTGCCGGGACCCGGAGTTTTCGGCGTTCCGAGCGTTCCGGAGCCGCGATCATGGCAGAACGCGAACGGAAGGCAGCACGATGATCACCATTCACCTCCGCTACGAGATCGATCCGGACAAGATCGACGACTTCACCGAGTACGGGCGGAACTGGATCCGGCTGGTCACCAAGTTCGGCGGCACGCATCACGGGTACTTCATGCCCAGTGAGGGCGACAGCGATGAGGCGTTCGCGCTGTTCACGTTCCCCTCCCTCGCGGAGTACGAGGTCTACCGCACGGCGTCCTTCTCAGACCCCGAATGCGTGCGCATGTGGGAGCTCGCCCGCGACACGAAGTGCATCCGACGGTACGAGCGCCGCTTCCTCACCCCGGTCTTCGACGCCTGAT
>JBEVEO010000217.1:0-2894 GCA_040512695.1 Leifsonia sp.
GGGGGCCGCCCTCTTTCTGCAACAACGTGAGGTACGCATGACAACAGTGGCGACGACGCCCGAGGCAGCCAAGCTGCCCGACGCACGCAGACGACCATCGGGCGGTGGCCTCGGCCGCTACCTCGTGGTGCGATTCCTGCTCATCATCCCGACCATCTTCATCCTGGTCACCCTCGTCTTCCTGCTGATGCGCACGACGGGAGACCCCATCACGGCGTCCCTCGGCGGGCGGCTCGGTCCCGAGCAGCTGGCGGAGCGCATCCACGCCGCCGGATACGACCGGCCGGTGATCGTGCAGTACCTCGAGTACCTCGGCCAGCTGCTCACGGGCGACTTCGGCACCACGATCTCGACGAACAAGCCCGTCGTCGACGTGCTGGCCACCTACGGCCCCGCGACCTTCGAGCTGGCCGCGTACTCGCTCCTCGTCGCGTTCATCGTCGGCATCCCGCTCGGAATGGTCGCGGCGTACTTCCGCGACAAGGCGCCGGATGCCTTCTTCCGGGTGTTCGCGATCCTCTGCTACGCCACCCCGGTCTTCTTCCTGGGCCTGCTGCTCAAGCTGATCTTCTCGGTCTGGCTCGACTGGCTGCCCGTCGCCGGGCGCGCATCCACCGGGGCGGAACTGCAGATGCAACTGCTGTCCAACCGCACCGGCTTCTACACGATCGACGCCATCCAGACCGGCAACCCCGAGGTGCTCGCCGACGTCCTGCAGCACGCGATCCTGCCGGCCGTCACGCTCGGACTGCTCACCGCCGGCATCTTCCTCCGGCTCGTGCGCACGAACGTCATCGGCACGCTGTCGACGGACTACGTGGACGCCGCCCGGTCACGCGGGGTGAGCGAATTCCGCCTCGTCCGCACCCACGCCTACCGTCCGGCCCTCATCCCCATCATCACCGTCATCGGCCTGCAGATCGCCCTCCTCCTCGGCGGAGCGGTGCTCACCGAGACGACCTTCGAGTGGAAGGGGCTCGGGTTCATGCTGGTGCAGTTCATCAGCGCCCGCGACTACGTGGCCGTGCAGGGGATCGTGCTGCTGCTGGCCGTCATCGTGGCCGTCACCAACTTCGTCGTCGACATCATCGCCGCCGCCATCGACCCGCGAGTGAGGTACTGACATGGCGATCACCGTCCCCACCCCCTCCGCGCCCGTGCGCCCGAGCCTGTGGCAGCGCCTGCCGGTCGTGCACCAGCTCCGCCAGAGCGTCGGCCTGCAGCGCGGCATGCTCGTCACCGGCCTCATCCTCACCGGCATCTTCGTGCTCACCGCGATCTTCGCGCCGCTGCTCGCGCCGTACGGGTTCAGCCAGCTGCGCGGAGCGGATGGCACCTTCGGTGCCCAGCAGGCGCCGTCGGCCGATCACCTGCTCGGCACCACCCTCGGCGGCTACGACGTGTTCAGCCGGGTCATCTGGGGCACCCAGACCGCGATCCTCGTCATCATCCTGGCCGTCGCGTTCTCGTTCTTCATCGGCGTCCTGCTCGGACTCGTCTCCGGCTATTACGGCGGCTGGCCCGACCGGGTGCTCGTGGTCGTCTGCGATGCGATCTACGCCTTCCCGTCCCTGCTGCTGGCGATCGTCATGTCGATCGTGATCTCGGGCGGCAAGTCGAGTCTCCTCGGCGGCATCCTGGCTGCGGCCATCTCGATCACCGTGGTCTACATCCCGCAGTACTTCCGGGTGATCCGTGCCGAGACGGTGCGGATCAAGGCGGAGGCCTTCGTCGAGTCCGCGCGAGTGGTGGGTGCGAGCAACCGGCGCATCATGTTCCGCCACGTGCTCAGGAACGCGACCCGCACGCTGCCGCTCATCGTCACCCTGAACGCCTCCGAGGCGATCCTCACCCTCGCCGGCCTCGGCTTCATCGGCTTCGGCATCGAGCCGACATCGGCCGCCGAGTGGGGCTTCGACCTCAACAAGTCCATCTCCGACGTCACGAGCGGCATTTGGTGGACGAGCCTGTTCCCCGGACTCGCGATCGTGCTGGCCGTGCTCGGCATCACGCTGGTCGGTGAGAGCCTCAACGACCTCGCCGACCCCCGCCTGCGCGGGCGTCGCGCCGTCGCGAAGGCATCCGGAACCGTCGCGGAGACCTCGGTGGTGCCCGGCGGCACCCTGTCGGCCGGTCCGGGAGGCCTCGGCGGCCTCGAAGACGGAGAATCGTTCGACGAGCACGGAATCGAGGTCCGGTCATGAGCACCGTCCTGAACATCGACAAGCTCGGCATCTCCTTCGCCACGGACGCCGGGGCCGTCATGGCCGTGGACGACGTGAGCCTGTCCGTCGCGAGCGGGGAGGTGCTCGCCATCGTCGGCGAGAGCGGATCCGGCAAGACGGTCACCGCGAAGACCATCCTCGGGCTGCTCCCCGAGACCGCCACCGTGAGCGGTGCCGTCGTGCTGAGCAGCAAGGACGGCAGTTCGACGACGGATGTCGTGACGCTGTCGAAGAAGGAGCTGCGCGAGATCCGCGGCACCGACGTCGCCATGGTGTTCCAGGAGCCGTCGAGCGCCCTCAACCCCGTCTTCACGGTGGGATGGCAGATCATCGAGGGTCTCAGGGCCCACGGTCCGATCTCGCGGAAGGACGCCAAGGCGCAGGCGATCGACATCCTGCGCCGCGTCGGCATCCCCGACCCCGAGAAGCGGGTCAACCACTATCCGCACCAGTTCTCCGGCGGTCAGAAGCAGCGCATCGTGATCGCCATGGCCCTCGTCCTCGACGCCGGCCTCATCGTCGCCGACGAGCCGACGACGGCCCTCGACGTGACCGTTCAGGCCGAGATCCTCGACCTGCTGCGTCGCTGCCGCGACGAGTTCGGCGCCGCGATCGTGCTGATCACCCACAACATGGGCGTGGTCGCGGACCTCGCCGACCGCGTCGCCG
>JBEVEO010000228.1:0-8167 GCA_040512695.1 Leifsonia sp.
CAGCTGCCGCAGGTGAGCCAGGGCACGCATCCCGAACCGATCGACCGGTCTGCTCTCGGCTGGGTGGCCGCCGGCCACGACGTGCTGCCGAGGGAGTTCGGCTATTTCCTCGCCGAGAGCAGGCGCATGCACCCCGCTGTCGCGCGTCCCGTCTCGCGGCTGTCGTACGAGGGCGCGCTGCGCTCGCATCCGTCCGCCGCCGATCGGCTGCTCGACGGCCTGGAGCCCGGGCTCCACCGCGAACCCGTCGTGCACTCCGGGAACGCCACGGAGTCCCCGGAGGAGGCCGAACGCGTCGTCGCCATCGTGAATTCGGTGGTCGGACTCCACTGGCGGTCGTCACCGGATGCCGCGGGGCGCCCGCTCGAACCGGCCGACGTGATCGTGGTCACGCCGTACAACGCGCAGCTCGCCCTCGTGCGCTCCGCGCTGGATCAGGCCGGTCTCCCCGAGGTGCGCGTCGGCACGGTGGACAAGTTCCAGGGGCAGGAGGCCGCGATCGCCATCGTCTCGCTCGCGGCGTCATCGGCGGCCGACGTGCCGCGCGGCATGGAGTTCCTGATCATGAAGAACCGGCTCAACGTGGCGATCTCGCGGGCGCAGTGGGCCGCATTCCTCGTCTACTCCCCCGAGCTCACGGAATACCTGCCCATCACGCCGCAGGGCGTCGCCGAGCTGAGTGCCTTCATCCGTCTCGTCGAGTAGAGCGGCGCACTCGCTCGCCGTTCGTCGCTCGGCGGAAGCGCTTCGGCCGCGGGCTGCGCCCGGTCCTCAGCGAGCTGGACCCCCGCTCGTTGAGGACCGGACGAAGTCCGCGTTCGAAACGCGCACCCCCGCATAGGAGCCGCATAGAGAACTCTCAGCCTCCCCTTCTGACCCTCTGGAGCCACCATGCAAGCCGTCACCATCGCCATCACGTCTACAGGATGAGAGCGGAGTCGGCGGCGCCAGTGGGCTCACCCCCGCTCTCATCCTGCAAACGTCTGGGCGATCTCCGCCGAGGGCGCGGCGAACCGGGCAGGCCTCAGATCCCGCCGACGCTCACCGTCGCCCCGGCGGCTGCTCCATCCGCGTCGTGCACCACGGCCACGATCATCGAGCCGTAGGGCTTCCGCCACACGCTGTGCTGCACCTCGTGCCGGTCGCGGGGAACGCTCGTGCGCGCCGCGAAGCGGTCGCCGTCCCGCCGCACCTCGACGGGGGTGCCGTCGACCGTGACCCGCACCGAGCCGCTCCCGGCAGGCACAGAGACCTCGCCGTGGATCGCGATCTCGAGCGGGCCGTCCTCATCCCGTCCTTCGCCGGGGAGGACCTCGGCTTCGAGGCGGATGCGCGGGCCGGCCTGCGCAGGCTCCACCCCGCCCGCATGTCCCGTCGGGGCGGCCCCGTCGTCGATCGCGTCGAGGGCGGGAGTGCGCGGCGGGGCGACCCGACGGGCGCCGGGAGCGCCGACGGCCTCGAAGGCCGCCGCGAGCCGGAGCAGGTCGGTGTCGGAGTATGCGGGGCCGGCGAAGGTGAGCCCGACGGGCATCCCGATGTCGGCCATGAGCCCCATCGGAACCGTGACGGTGGGGATGCCGAGGTGGCGCGGCACGAGATTGCCGTTGGCGACCCACGTGCCGTTGCGCCAGCCGATGTCCGCTGAGGCCTCGTTGACGTCCATGTCGGCCGGGCCGACGTCGGCGACGGCCGGGAACACCACGGCGTCGAGGCCGTTGGCCTCCAGCCACTGCTCGAAGTCCACGCGCCGGGTCTCCTCCAGGCCGCGGAGACCCGCGGCGATGTAGGGGATGTCGCTCAGTGCCGGCACGCCGTCCCGAGCCCGCACGACGTAGTCGGCCAGGTCGAGGTCGTCGTCGCCGTAGCGGTCGGGCAGTGCTCCGGGCGGCTGGGGGAAGATCTTCGGTCCGTCGACGTCCGCGAGCGCGTGCAGGGCGGGGTCGGCGTTGGCCTGCAGGAAGTCGTCCCAGGCGTAGATCGAGAGGTCCCAGAGCTCCGCATCGGCGAATCCGGCCGGCACGAAGCCGCGGTCCACCATCGACCGCGCGCCCGGGCGGTCCTTCTCGTAGTTCGACACCACGGGGAAGTCGACCTCGACGACCTCGGCGCCGTTGGCGCGCAGGTCCGCGGCCGCAGCCTCCCACAGGGCCACCACGCTCGGCCGGGTCTCGATCGGCTCCGTGGCATCCGTGTCGGCGTTGATGTACATGCGGGGGATGCCGAGCCGCTGGCCCGAGAGCGAGCCCGTCAGTGCGGTGTAGCTCTCGGGGCGCACCGTGGAGGCCGCCGGGATCGGCACCCACGGCTGCACCCGCCAGAAGTCGCCCCGGCTCTCGTCGTCGTCGGCGACGATCACGTCGAGCACCTCGAGCAGGTCGGCCATGGTGCGGGTGTGCGGCACCACGACGTCCATGGTGGGGACCAGCGGCCAGTTGCCGCGCACGGAGATGACGCCGCGCGATGGCGTGTAGGCGACGAGCGCGTTGTTCGAGGCCGGCGCCCGACCCGACGACCAGGTCTCCTCGCCGAGCCCGAAGGCGCCGAAGCTCGCCGCGGTGGCTGTTCCCGATCCGTTCGAGGATCCGGATGCGAACGCCGCCGTGAGGAAGTCGGCGTTGTACGGGCTCTCGGCCCGGCCGTAGACGCCGCGCTGCATGCCGCCGTTGGCCATGGGCGGCATGTTGGTGAGGCCGAGGAGAACGGCACCGCCGGCGCGGAGGCGGGCGATGGTGAAGGCGTCCTCGGTCGCGACGAGCTGCTCGAACGCGGGGGAGCCGGCGGCGACGGTGAGGCCGCGGGCCTTGTAGCTGTCCTTCGCCGTGTACGGGATGCCGTCCAGCGGACCGAGCGTCTCGCCGCGGGCACGCCGCGCATCCGATGCGCGCGCGTCGGCGAAGGCCTCGGGGTTCAGCACGGGAACCGCGTTGAGGCGGATGCCCTGCCGGTCGTAGAAGGCGATGCGGTCGAGGTAGGCGGCGACGAGGTCGACGCTCGTCGTGGTGCCGGCCTCGAGAGCCGCGCGCAGGTCGGCGATGGACGCCTCGACCACGTCGAACGGCTGAGGCGACGGATCCGAGCTCATCGTGCCACTCCGGCCGGCTGCTGCTGCGTGATGCAGTGGATGCCGCCTCCGCGGGCGAAGATCTCGCGGGCGTCGACCGTGACGACCGTGCGGCCGGGATAGGCGGCAGCGAGCAGGTCGCGGGCGCGGGCATCGGCCACGGCGTCGTCGAAGCCGCAGGCGATGACGCCGCCGTTCACGACCACGTGGTTGACGTAGTTGTAGTCGACGAAGCCCTCCTCGTCCTCGAGCTGGGACGGCGCAGGGAGGTCGATGATGGTCCAGGAGCGGCCGGCGGCATCCGTCGTCGTCTCGAGGAAGGCGCGCAACTCGCGCATGACCTCGTGGTCGGGGTGGGCCGGGTCCGGCTGCTGGTGCAGCAGGATCGTGCCGGGCGACGGGATGGTCGCGACCATGTCGACGTGGCCCCTGGTGCCGAAGTCCTCGTAGTCGCGAGTGAGACCCCGCGGCAGCCAGATGACCTTGGTCGCGCCGATCGTGCGGGCGAGCTCGGCCTCGACGCGGGCCTTGTCGGCGTACGGGTTGCGGCCGGGGTCCAGCTGCACGGTCTCGGTGATCAAGACCGTGCCCTCGCCGTCGACGTGGATGGCGCCGCCCTCGTTCACCAGCATGGACGAGATGACGGGAACGGATGTCTCGCCAGCGACGAACCGGGCGATCTCGCGATCCCTGCCCCACGAGGCCCAGGCCGGGGCGCCCCAGCCGTTGAAGATCCAGTCCACGGCGCCGGGGCGACCGTCATCGTCGAAGACGAAGGTCGGGCCGAAGTCGCGCATCCAGAAGTCGTCGAGCGGAGCGACGACGATCTCGACGCCGGGCGAGAGGTGCCGCTTGGCATCCTCGACGGCGGACGGATCGACGACCATGGTCACCGGCTCGAACTGGAGGACCGCGTCGGCGACCGCTGCCCACGCTGCGCGACCGGCCTCGCGCTGCTCCTCGGTGTCGCCGAGGGTGAGGCCGTCGCGGGGGAACGCCATCCAGAGGCGATCGTGCTGGGCGGTCTCCGGGGGCATCAGCCAGGTCATGCGGGGATCTCCTCGAGTGCGTTGGACGGGATCGGATGCGCGGCCTCCGCCACCGGCGACGGACGTGCTGCTGGATCACGATACGGGTTCGTGCGGTGCCAGAGCAGGGCGTAGAGCCCGCCGGCGACGAGCGGTCCGGCGATGGCGGACAGGTCGGCGCCCGCGAGTGCTGCCGCGATCGGGCCGACGTAGAGGGTGGTGTTGGCCATCAGGACCGCGAGCGTCGTCGCGACCACCATGGCGATGACGCCCGGCCAGAAGACGCCGTGCCGGTACCAGAACGGGCTGGTTTCACTCTCGTCGTTGAGGGCGATCCCGTCGTAGCTGTTGCGGCGCACGATGATGTCGACGGCGTAGACGGCGACGAGCGGACCGAGCACGGTGACGCTCAGCTCGAGGGCCGCATTGAAGGTGTCGAGGAAGTTCGGTGCGATGAACAGCGGGTAGGCGGTGATGGCCGTGGCGACGACGCCCGTGATGACGACGGTCCAGGCGCGCGGGATGCGGCCGATCCGTCCGCCGAGGGCCTGGAAGTAGAGGCCGGTGGAGTAGGCGCAGAGCACGTTGTTGGTGATGCTGCCGAGCACGATGACGAACAGGAAGATCGGATAGAACCACGCCGGCACGATCTCCGCGATGCTGATCTGGGGGTCCGTCATGTCGACGACGGAGCCGGCGAAGACGCCGAGCGCCGCGATGAGCACGGCGGGGATGAAACCGCCGAGGGCCGTCCACCAGAGCACGGCCTTCTTCGACACGGATGCCGGCAGGTAGCGGGCGTAGTCGGCTCCGGTCCCCCAGGACAGCGGGTTCGCGGCGACGATGGCGAAGCCGAGCACCAGCACACCCCAGTGGTCGGCCGCCGGCAGCGGTGCCGGCGTGTAGGCGAAGTCGGCCGCTTGGAAGACGAACACGGCCAGCAGCACGAAGCAGACGGCGAGGGCCGTGGTGAAGATCGGGCTCAACCGGATGATGGTCGCATGCCCGTAGACGCTGATGCCGAAGCTCAGCGCGGCCACCACCACGAGCACAGCCCATTCGGCCCCGGCCGGGAGGGCGATCCCCAGGTGACCGAGCAGGGCGATGGAGGCCAGGGTGGCGAAGGCGATGTTGATGATCTCGAAGAAGACGCCGATCGCGACGCCGAGGCCCGCTCCGAAGACCCGGTTGCCGCGGATGCCGAACATCGATCGCATGATCGTGACGCTCGGCGTACCGGATGCCGGGCCGCTGATCGCGAGCCATCCGACGGCGAGCCACCACAGGTTGCCGAGCACGACCACGGCGAGGGATTCCCAGATGCCGAGGCCGAGCAGCATCAGCACGCCGCCGATGACGAAGTACAGGTAGACCACGTTGGCGCTCATCCAGACCCAGAACAGCTCCCGGGGCCGGCCGTGCCGCTCATCGGCGGGGATGAAATCGATGCCGCGCGTCTCGATCACGCCGGGCGCGTCGACCTCGTGCGGATCGACCTCCCGGCGGGGGAAAGCTTCGCTGCTCATGAATCGTGCCTCTCGCGAGATCGCACCCTTGCTATTGATCGAGTGATCAATAAGATTGGGGGAGACGCTACCTACACGGGGGGAACGATGTCAAGGGCAGAGCGCACGAGGGCGGAACGCAAGACCCCCGACGAGCGCGCCGCCGAGATCCGCGACGCGGCAGCGGCCGCCGCGCTCGAGGGCGGACTCTGGGCCGTCACCCTGCGCAGTGTCGCCGGCAGGGTCGGAGTGACCCCCGCCCTCGTCGCCCACTACCAGCCGAACATGGAAGTGCTGGTGGCCGACACCTTCTCCGCCGTCGTCGCTGCGGAGATGGCCGAGATCCGCGCGATCGTCGTCCCGTTCGAGACGCCCGTCGGCCGGCTCTCCCGTCTCGTGCACACCCTCGTCGAGGGAGCGCGCGACGACGTGACGGTGGTCTGGCTCGACGGGTGGAGCATGGGACGCCGCAGCGCGCCGCTCGCGGATGCCGTGCGCATCCAGATGGACGCCTGGCAGGAGTTCGTGCTCTCCGTCATCGCCGACGGCTGCGCAACGGGCGACTTCACCACCGCAGAGCCGGAGGCCGTCGCCTGGCACCTCCTCGGCATGGTCGACGGCCTCAACGCCCAGGGCCTCGTGAGCTACCGGGACTCCGCCGCCCGCGGGCGCCTCATCACCGACGCCCTCGAGCATGCGCTCGGGCTGGCATCGGGATCACTGGCATCTCCGGCGACGGTGCGGGCCTGACACCCCCCCCCGCTCCAGCGAATGCCCAGCCGGGCGCCCTTAGGCTCGAACAATGACCTCTGAGACCTTCGACCGCATCACCATGTTCGGCGCCGAGTGGTGCGGCGACTGCCGCCGCTCCAAGCGACTCCTCGACGGCCTCGGCGTCGAGTACGACTACATCGACCTGGAGACGGTCGAGGACGGCGCCGACCGCGCAAAGGCCATCAGCGGCCGCACGCAGATCCCCGTCGTCGTGTTCCCCGACGGCGACCACTTCGTCGAGCCGACGGATGCCGAACTCCGCCTCAAGCTCGGCGAGGCCGTCGCCTAGGGCCACTCCGCCCGCTGTGGGCCGAGCGCAGCGGCCGCCCGAAGGGCAGCACCGCAATGCGTTTCGACCGCGGGCTGCGCTCGGGCCTCAACGACCGAGTACAGCAACGCACGGCCCCGCCGGCGTGGCTTAGGAGAACAGGTGCTCCACGGGCTCAGCCGCCGAGCTTCGCCACGATGCCCGCGATCCGGCGTTCGCGGGTCTCCGCCGTCTTCGCCGACTCGACCGCCGTGACGTGCGCCTTCTTCGCGCTCGGCGACAGCGTGTCGTACGCGGTCTGCACCGCGGGGTCCGCAGCGAGGGCCGCAGCGAGGTCGGCCGGCACCTCGACGATGCGCGGAGCCGTGTCGAGCGTGAGTTCGACGTCGATCGGATCGCCGCCGGCGATGCCCGTCGCCGCGCGCTTGTCCGAGCTGAAGGAGATGAGGTATCGCCCGCCCATCGGCGCGACGGTGCTGCGGTACTCGTAGCCGTTCACGGTCACGTTCACGGCGGGACGCTTCCCGCCTCCGAGGGCCTCGATCACCTCGTCCGGCACCGGGATCCCGGTGTTGTTGCCGTTCTGGAGCATCGTCGTCGAGAAGCGCATGGGTCCGATTATCGTCGGGTCACGCCGATCGCGCACCCGGGCGATGCCGACGGGCCCGCGCCTCCCCCGCATGACGGATGCGGTGGTGGCGGATGCCGAGCCCCGACCGCCGGAATAGCGCACGCGGTGCGCCGGTTGCCATCAGGGATGACTTCTCCGCTCCGTCTCTCCGTCCTCGACCTCATCCCCGTGCGCTCCGGGCAGTCCAGCTCGCAGGCCATGACCGCCTCCGTCGACCTCGCGCGCCTGGCCGATGACCTCGGCTACACCCGGTACTGGTTCGCCGAGCACCACAACATGCCGTCCGTCGCGTCGACGACGCCGCCCGTGCTGATCGCGGCGACGGCGGCCGTCACGAAGCGCATCCGGGTCGGATCCGGCGGCGTCATGCTGCCGAACCACGCCCCGCTCGTCGTCGCCGAGCAGTTCGCGGCCCTCGAGGCGCTCGCCCCCGGTCGCATCGACCTGGGCATCGGCCGGGCGCCCGGCAGCGATCCCGTCATCACGCAGCTGCTGCGGATCAGCGGCCCCACGGCCGACGTCGATCGCTTCCCCGACCACATCGCCGACATCCAGGCGCTCCTCCATCCCGGTGGGGCCGCGCTCCGGATGACGAGCGGAAACGAGTACACCGTGCACGCGACACCGGCAGCCGGCAGCGTCCCGACCATCTGGCTGCTCGGGTCGAGCGACTACTCGGCGCGGCTGGCTGCGAGCCACGGCCTGCCCTACGTGTTCGCGTACCACTTCTCGGGCGACGGCATCGAGGCGGCACTCGAGCTGTACCGAACGAACTACACGCCGAGTCCCGAGCATCCGACACCGCAGACCTTCCACACGCCCACCGCGTCCGTCGCCCCCACGGCCGATGTGGCGCGCCGGCGCGCCCTGCCGCAGATGCGGGCCATGGCGCGCCTCCGC
>JBEVEO010000252.1:0-18541 GCA_040512695.1 Leifsonia sp.
CGACACCGAGCGCCGGCTGCCGATGGAGATCATCGCGCAGATGGGCGAGATGGGGCTCTTCGGACTCCCGTTCCCCACCACCTACGGCGGCCAGGGCAAGGACTACGTGCAGCTCTGCCTCGCCGTCGAGGCGCTCGGGCGCGTCGATCAGTCCATCGGCGTCACGCTCGAGGCCGGCGTCGGCCTCGGCATCATGCCGATCTACCGCAACGGAACCCCCGCCCAGCGCGACGAATGGATGCCCGACCTCGTCGCGGGTCGCGCGCTGGCCGGCTTCGGACTCACCGAGGCGTCGGCAGGATCGGATGCCGGAGCCACCCAGACCACGGCGGAGCTGGTCGGCGGGGAATGGGTGATCAACGGGACGAAGCAGTTCATCACGAACTCCGGCACGCCCATCACGAGCCTCGTGACGATCACCGCCGTCACGGGGGAGTCCACCCGGGCCGACGGATCCGTGAAGAAGGAGCTCTCGACGATCATCGTGCCGTCCGGCACCCCCGGCTTCACCGTGGGAGAGCCGTACGACAAGGTCGGCTGGCACACCTCGGACACGCACCCGCTCACGCTCACCGACGTCCGCGTCCCCGAGGCGAACCTGCTGGGCCAGCGCGGCCGCGGCTACGCCAACTTCCTCCTCACGCTCGACGAGGGCCGGGTCGCGTTCGCGGCGCTCGCCACCGGTGCGGCCCAGGGCTGTCTCGAGGAGGCGCTGCGGTACGCGAAGACCCGTAACGTCTTCGGCACGAACATCGGCTCCAACCAGCACATCGCCTTCAAGATCGCCCGCATGCAGGCGCGCGTGCACCAGGCCAGGCTCGCCTGGCTCGACGCCGCTCGCAAGATCGTCGCAGGCAAGCCGTTCAAGCTCGAGGCGTCGATCGCCAAGATGGTGGCGGGGGAGGCGGCCATGGACAACGCCCGCGACGCGACGCAGATCTTCGGCGGCTACGGTTTCCTCAACGAGAACGCGGTCGCGCGCCACTATCGTGACTCGAAGATCCTCGAGATCGGCGAGGGCACGACCGAGGTGCAGCTCATGATCATCACGCGCGAACTCGGGCTCGCGGGCTGACGGGAGGACGACGGTGACGGATGCGGACGGCGCGACGGCCGACACGACGGTCGGGCACACGGAGCTCGTGCGGCACGACGTCGAGCAGCGCGGCCTGTGGTTCGAGGAGTTCGACACCACGGCCATCTACCGGCACCGCCCGGGACGCACCGTCACCGAGGCGGACAACGTGCTGTTCACGACTCTCACGATGAACACGCAGGCGCTCCACCTCGACGCCGCCTTCGCCGAGGGGCAGCCGTTCGGACAGCGCCTGGTGAACTCGATGTTCACCCTGTCGACGCTCGTCGGGGCGTCCGTCGCCCAGCTGACGCAGGGCACCCTGGTGGCGAATCTCGGCTTCGGCGCCGTGGCGTTCCCGCATCCGGTCTTCATCGGGGACACCCTGTACGCGGAGACGATCGTCGAGTCGAAGCGGTTGTCCGCGTCGCGCCCCGGCCAGGGCGTCGTGACCCTCGCCCACACCGCGCGCAACCAGGACGGCGTCGTCGTGGCGACGGCGTCGCGCACGGCGCTGGTCTGGTGTGCGGAGGGTCGATCGTGAGCTTCCCGTTCGGACCGGCGCTGCTGTTCTGCCCGGCGGACCGCTCCGACCGCTACGCCAAGGCGCTCGAGCGGGCCGATGCCGTCATCCTCGACCTCGAGGACGCAGTGTCTCCTCTGGACCGTGAGCTCGCCCGCGAGGAGATCATCCGGAATCCGCTCGATCCGGACCGGGTGATCGTACGCGTCAACCCGGTCGGCAGCCACGACTTCGCATCCGACCTGTCCGCGCTCGAGGCCACCGCGTACCGCCGGGTCATGCTCCCGAAGGCGGAGTCGGCCGATGCGCCGCGGGCCGTGTCCGGCTACGACGTGATCGCCCTGTGCGAGACGGCGGCCGGCGTGCTCGCCGCACCGGAGCTCGCGCGCGAGCCGAACGTGACGGCGCTCATGTGGGGCGCCGAAGACCTCGTCGCGTCGCTCGGGGGGACGGCGAGCCGGCACGCGGACGGCAGCTACCGGGACCTCGCCCGCTATGCCCGATCGGCGGTGCTCGTTGCAGCGGGAGCGGCAGGCGTCGCGGCCATCGACACCGTGCACCTCGACATCTCCGACGTCGACGGGCTGAGGCTGGAGGCCGAGGACGCCGTCGCGAGCGGCTTCGCGGCGACCGCCTGCATCCACCCGGCCCAGGTCGAGGTCATCCGCGCCGCCTACCGGCCGAGCGACGACGAGGTCGCGGCTGCCCGCGCCATCCTCGAGGTGGCCGGCCGTGAGCACGGCGTGTTCCGCCACGGCGACAACATGGTCGACGGGCCCGTCCTGCGGCACGCGGAGGCCGTGATCCGGCGCGCGACCGGGCACTGACCGGTTCATTCACCGTTCACCTGCAAACGTTTCTATAACGGTTACGGAATACCGGGCGATTCCGCCGGGGAGTGTCGGCGGGCTGCCCTACTCTCGAGGAACAAGGGGAGGTGTTGAGAATGGCTCAGGTGGTGCGGCAGGCGCGTGAGGCCGCCGCGGAGACAGCGTCGGAGATCGCCGCCGTCGAGATCGATATCCCCGACCGGATCGACACCCCATCGCCGTTCTCCGGCCCCGTCGGCATCCACCCCGTCGTCGCACCGGCACGCCGTCGCATCCCCGACACCGACCTCTGGGTCTTCCCCCTGGCGCTCGGCGCCCAGCGCTTCGGCCGCACGATCGACCCCAGCACAGCCGTCGACATGCTCGACCGCTACCGCGAGGGCGGCGGCAACCTCATCGACACCGTCGACGCCGTCGTCGCCCGGCGCAGCGAGCAGCTCATCGGCGCGTGGCTGCGTGCCCGCCGCTGCCGCGACGACGTCGTGCTGGCCACCACGGTCGGCGGCGGAAGCGACTTCCCGGGGCTCACGCCCGCCAACATCGTCGCCGGCGTCGAGGCATCGCTCCAGCGCCTCGGGGTCGAGCGACTCGACCTGCTCTTCATGCGCGAGTCCGTCGGCGTGCCCGTCCCGCTCGAGGAGAGCCTCGGCGCCATCGACGCCCTCATCCGCGCCGGCAAGGTCGCCCACATCGCCGCATCGGGATTCTCCGCCGATCGTCTCATCGAGGCGCGGGTGCTCTCCGCCAACGGCCTGCCGCGCTTCCACGCCATCCAGTCGTCGTACAGCCTGGCCGAGCGCGTTCCCTTCGAGGGCTCGGTGTCCGTCTCCGCGCACGCCCAGGGGCTCGCGGTCTTCCCGTCGAGCCCGCTCGGACACGGCGTGCTCGCCGGATCGGTGCGCGGCTCCGGAGACGACAGCTTCCACGGCCGCGTGGCGGCGTACCTCAACCGCCGGGTGCACCGCATCCGCACCGTGCTCGATCGGATCGCCCACGAGCACGGCGTGCCGTCCGCGACCATCGCCATCGCGTGGCTGCTGGCCAGACGCGGCGTCGTCGCCCCGGTCACCGGTGCCCGGTCGATCGCGGAGCTGCACGCCCTCATGGCGGCCCCGCGGGTCATCCTCACCCGCTCCGACATGCTCGACCTCGACCGGGTCACGCTCTAGCCGACCGCCCGCATCCGCGGATCCTGCGAGAACCGCGACTGTTCGGTCGCGCGTCGGAGGGCTGGCCTAGAGTGGACATGATGAACGGCGCAGTTGACCTCCCTCTCGGCCTGGCCGAACTGACCTTCACGGCATCCGGCGACAGCCTCGTGCGGCGATCGGTGCTCCCGAGCGGGGTCCGCATCCTCACCGAGCACGTGCCCGGTTCGCGCAGCGCCACGATCGGCTACTGGGTGGCCGTCGGATCCCGAGACGAGCTGCCGGCCCTGGCCGCCCACAATGGGCGGGCGGCGCATCCGGGAACGTTCGGGTCCACGCACTTCCTGGAGCACTTGCTCTTCAAGGGCACGTCGACCCGCACCGCGCTCGACATCGCCATCTCCTTCGACGCCGTCGGCGGCGAGCACAACGCCATGACGGCGAAGGAGTACACCTGCTACTACGCCAAGGTGCGCGACCGCGACCTGCCCATGGCCGCAGAAGTGCTCACCGACATGCTCACGTCGTCGCTCCTCGACCCCGAGGAGTTCGAGAACGAGCGCGGAGTCATCCTCGAAGAGCTGTCGATGGCCGAGGACGACCCGTCGGATGTCGCCAACGAGCGCTTCTTCGAGGCCGTGCTCGGCGATCATCCGCTCGGACGCCCGATCGGCGGCAGCCACGCCACGATCGAGTCGGCGACGCGCACGGCGGTCTGGGACCACTACCGTGCGAACTACCGTCCGCAGGACCTCGTGGTCACGGCGGCCGGCGCGGTGGACCACGACGAGCTCGTCACGACGGTGACGACGGCCCTCGAAGCGGCCGGCTGGGACCTCTCGGTCGAGGCTGCACCCGTCGAGCGTCGCCCCGCCGCCGAGGCCGCGATCACCCGCGGCAGCGGTCTCGTCGTCGTCGACCGTCCGCTCGAACAGGTCAACATGTTCGTCGGCGTCCCCGGCCTCATCGCGACGGACGACCGGCGCATGACCATGAGCGTTCTCAATTCCGTCTTCGGCGGCGGCATGTCGTCGCGACTGTTCCAGGAGGTGCGGGAGAAGCGCGGACTGGCCTATTCGGTCTACTCGTTCGCCGCCGGCTACTCGGATGCCGGCGTGTTCGGCATGTACGCCGGCTGCGCCCCCGCCAAGGCCGTGTCGGTGGCCGAGCTCATGCTCGACGAGCTGCACCGCCTCGCCGACGACGGCGTGACCGAGGCCGAGATGGGCCGTGCGATCGGGCAGATCTCCGGTGCCTCGGCCCTGGCCCTCGAGGATTCCGACACCCGGATGAGCCGGCTCGGCCGCGCCGAGATCACCCAGGGCGAGTTCACCGACCTCGATGAGGGACTGCGCCGCGTGGCGCTCGTCACGGCCGACGACGTGCGCGCCCTCGCCGGAGAACTCGCGGCCCGGCCGTTGTCGGTGGCCGCCGTCGGAGCAGTGGACGACGATCGGTTCGCGCCCCTCGTCCTGGCCCACGCCGGCTGACAGCCGCGGCCGCCCGGCCGTCGCCCTTGACCATTGCTGCGCACGCAGCACGCAACGCAACTCGAGCAGTACGCAACGAACGAAAGGGACGATGGTGCCCCATTACGTCTACCTGGTCAGACATGGCGAGCAGCAGCACGCCGAGCACGGACTCCCCGACGGACCGTTGTCGGCCCGAGGCAAGCGTCAGGCCCAGCTGCTGGCCGAGCGGCTCGGGGGAGTGCCGTTCGACGCCGCATGGCATTCACCCCTGCAGCGTGCGGCCGAGACGGCCGCCATCCTCGCCGAGCGGATGCCGGCGATCACGCCCGAGCCGTCGGCGCTGCTGTTCGACTGCATCCCCTCAGGTCCGTCACCCGAGACGCCAGACGCCTTCGACGCGTTCTTCGGCTCGGTGACTCCCGAGCAGATCGAGGCCGGCCGCGCGCAGATGGAGGATGCCGTCGCCGAGTTCCTGAAGCCGGCCAGGGGTGAGCGCCACGATCTCCTCATCACGCACAACTTCATCATCGGCTGGTTCGTCCGCGAGATCCTCGGGTCGCCCGACTGGCGCTGGATGAGCATCCCGCAGGCGAACTGCGGTCTCACGATCCTGCAGCAGAAGCCCGGACGACCGTGGACCCTGCTCTCCCACAACGACCTCGCCCACCTGCCCGTCGAGCTGCGCACAGGACTGGCCGAGCCGCTGCCGGCCTGAGGGACGGAAGGGACGGGGTTCCCACGTTCGGCGAGGCCTACCCGAGCTCCTTGGCGTACCAGTTCGTCGCGTTCGGGTTGTCGTTGTACGGCGGCACATCCACGTACCCCGCCCGCCGGTAGAGGGAGCCGGCCGCCTCCAGGCTCGCGTTCGTGTCCAGCACGACCTCGGTCGCGCCGAAAGCGCCCGCACGACGTTCCAGTTCGGCCAGCAGAGCCCGGCCGGCACCCAAGCCCCTGGCCGTCGGCCGCAGGTAGAGGTGCTTCACCTCGAAGCGCACGCGCGCCGGATCGGCGTCGTCGGCGTCGGATGCCAGCCGACGGATGCCGCCGCAACCGACCGCGACGCCGCTCTCCGAGTCGACGGCCACAAGGAAGACGCCGGCCGGCGGGACGAACTGCTCCGGCGCCGGGAACGTCGTGCGGTACCCGCCGGCGCCGGGAAACGTGGCCTCCCGCTCGGCGAAGTACTCGGCGAGCATGGCGTGCGCCGTCGCATCCGTCACGGTCGTCTCGCGGAACTCCACCATCCCTCCAGCGTACGGCGGGCGCCGGGCGCTCCCGGCCCGATTGGTAGGCTGACCGGGTGACCACACGCGTTGCCGTCATCGGCGCCACCGGCAGGCTCGGCCGTCTCGTGTCCCGACTCGTGCGTGAAGCGGACGACTTCGACCTCGTGGCAGAACTCGACTCCCGCAGCGACCTCGGCGCCATGCTGGGCGCCGACATCGCCGTGGACGTCAGCCACCCCGCCGTGAGTGCCGAGATCGTCGAGTTCGCGGTCGACAACGGCCTTCGGGTGCTGGTCGGCACGTCCGGCTGGAGCCAGGAGCGCATCGCGACCATCACCACGCGCGTCGACGCCGTGGACGGCGCCGTCGTCTTCATCCCCAACTTCTCCGTCGGGTCGGTGCTCGGCACCCGGCTCGCGACGATCGCGGCGCGCTACTTCGACTCGATCGAGATCATCGAGGCGCACCACGCCGGCAAGGTCGACTCTCCGTCCGGCACCGCGGTGCGCACGGCCGAGCTCATCTCGCGTGCCCGCGCCGAACTCGGACCCGTCGACGCCCCGCACACCGACCAGCGCGCCCGTGGTCAGCAGGTGGCGAGCGTCCCCGTGCACAGCATCCGCCTGGCCGGAGTCCTGGCCAGCCAGCAGGTGCTGTTCGGCGGTCGCGGCGAGACGCTCAGCATCCGGCACGACACCGTCTCCGACGAGTCCTACGAGCAGGGCATCATGCTCGCGCTCCGCGCACTGCGCACGGCGGGCGGCGTCACGGTCGGACTGGATGCGATCCTCGGCCTGGGGGAGACGGGCGCCGACCGACCGGTCGCAGCATCGTCCGCCGCACCCGATTCCGACCTCGTCCAGGACTGATCAGTGAAATCCCGCGTCGCCGCGTGGCTGATGGCCCTGCTCCTCCTGGTCTACTTCGTGCTCCTCGGGTGGCGCGCTGTTCAGTTCATCCTCACGGGCGACCTCGTCGGCATCCTCATCGGCGCCGCCCTCATCGTGCTTCCGCTCGTCGGCGCGTGGGCGCTCTGGCGGGAACTGGCCTTCGGCTTCGGCACGGAACGCCTGGTCAAGCGACTCGCTGCCGAGGACGGCCTGCCGGAGGAGGAGCTCGAGGTGAGCCCGAGCGGACGCCCTGACAAGGAGGAGGCCACAGCCGACTTCGGACGGTTCCAGGCCGAGGTCGAGGCCGAGCCCGAGTCGTGGCGTGCCTGGTTCCGGCTGGGACTTGCCTACGACGCGGCCCGCGACCGCCGCCGTGCTCGCGGGGCCATCGTGCACGCGCTCAAGCTCGAGCGTGCCGAGTCCCGGGCTGGTCACGCCGCGGACGACGCCCGCTGAGCATCCAGTCGACGGCCTGCTCGGCCGTCTCGTGCTGGAACCGGAATCCGCTCGCGACGAGCTTGCCGGGTACGACCTCCTGATCGCAGAGCAGAAGGTCCTTGGCATCCTGCAGCGCCAATGAGACGAGCGGAGCCGGGGCGGGCAGCAGGTACGGCCGGTGCAGCGCCGATGTGAAGGCGCGCATGATCTGCTCGGCGGAGGCCGGGGTGGGGGCGACGAGGTTGACCGGGCCCGAGATGTCCGTCGTCAGTGCATGACGGATGGCGGCGACCTCGTCGGGCAGCGTGATCCAGGGCCAGTGCTGCTTGCCGGACCCCAGCGGGCCCGCGAGCCCGAGGCGGCTCTGCAGTTCGACGACCGAGAGCACGCCGCCCTGGCCGACGACGAGCCCGGTGCGGAGGGTGACGACGCGCACACCGGCCGGCGCCCGCCGTGCCGCCTTCTCCCAGGCGTCGACGACATCGGCGAGGTAGCCCGCGCCGCGCGGCGATTCCTCGGTGAGTCGCTCGCCCGGCCGGTCGCCGTAGATGCCAACGGCCGAGCCGCTGAGGAAGATCGACGGCGGCTTCGATGCCGTGCGCATGGCATCCGTCAGCGTGTGGGTCGCACGCAGGCGCGACGTGAAGATCTCGCGTTTCCAGCGCGGCGTCCACGGCAGGCGGGCGAGGGATGCGCCGGAGAGGTGGATGACGGCGTCGACGTCGTCCATGATCCCTCCCGGGATCACGCCCTTCTCGGGGTGCCACTCGACCTCGTCGACGCGCGTCGCCGGCCGGCGCACCAGGCGCAGTACTTCGTGGTGGTGGGAGGTGAGCGAGTAGCCCAGTTCCGACCCGATGAATCCGGATGCTCCGGCGACGAGGACGCGCATGCTGTCGGCGCCTACGCCAGATCGGCCTCGATCGTGATGGGGATGCCGGCGAGCGCTTTGGAGATCGGGCAGTTCGCCTTGGCGACCTCGGCGATCCTCTGGAACTCCTCCTCGGTGATGCCGGGGACGGTGGCGCTCACGAGCAGGTGGGAGCCTGTGACGCCGGTGCCGGCCTGGAAGGTCACGGCCGCGGTGGTCTGGATGGACTGCGGCGGATGGCCGGCGTTGGTGAGTTCGAGCGAGAACGCCATCGAGAAGCAGCTCGCGTGCGCCGCGGCGAGCAGTTCCTCGGGGTTCGTCGTTCCGGCTGAACCCTCGGCCCGAGCCTTCCAATTGATCGGGAACGTGGCGACCTGCGATGAGTCGAAGCTCACCGTGCCGTTCCCGGTCAGAAGTTCGCCGTTCCAGACGGTTGTTGCTTCACTGGTGAGCGCCATGCGGTTCCTCCTCGAGTGGACTGTCATCAGCCTAAGGAACCGCGCGGTCGGTATCTACGCCCGCGCCGTGTCTCCCGCGCGTTGGCAGGACTCTCCTAGGCGCCGGTCCTGGCGTCGGTCGGGCGCAGCCGCTGGAGCAGCAGGAAGATCTGGCAGCCGAGGCAGTACCCGAAGACGGCGTTGAGGAAGGCCGCGATGAAGGCGAGGGCGGCCGCGACGACGACGGCCGGGGCGAAGCCGAGGAGGCCGAGGACAACGCCGATCCCCGTCACGAACAGGCCGACGCCCTGGGCGAACGTCGGGGGACGCGGATCCTCCCGCTCGGACGTCGGCGCCAGTCGCGGTCGCACGACGGCGGCGAACAGGCGTCCGTACGGGTGGCGACGGATGCCGGCGAACGCACCCCATGCGAACAGGGCGGCGATGGCCGTGAGCAGCAGCAGGGCGGCGAGGTCGGCTCCGGCGAGTCCGAGCACGACGTCGACGAGGAGCAGCACCGCGGTGATGGCCGCACCGAAGCGCGGCCCGCGCGGATCGATGCCGACGGCATCCGTCGACGGGCTCGTGGGGGTGGCGTCCGTGGTCTCGTGTTCTGCGCTCATGGCCGGCTTCCGATGATGGTGAGGAGGTGGGAGGAGAGGGTGGTGCGGTCGGGTGCCCCGCCGATGCGGGCTCGCACGACGCCGCGGGAGTCCAGCAGGAGCGTGGTCGGCGTCTGCAGCACGGAGAAGCGCTTGGCGATGTCAGGGCGATGGGTGAGATCGATGTCGAGGTGGCGCACGCCGGGAGTGACATCCGCGATCCCGCCCAGGAGCGTGCGGGTCTGCGGGCAGCGGGCGCAGAACTCTGTGGAGAACTGCAGCAGCGTCGCCTGCTCGCCGAACCGGTCGGCCGAGTCGACGTCGGCCGGGCTCACCACCACGTCGGCGCCGCTGGACGACGTCGTGATGCGCCCATCGCGGGAGCGCAGCCACAGGCCGATGCCCGTCGTCGCCGCGACCAGCGCGATGGCGACGGTGAGGGCACCGATCCAGTCCATGGCATGACGGTACGCGCGCGGGCACGGATGCAGGGGAGTGTGACCCGCGGTTACGAACCACCGGATGCCGCGGCGGGAGCAGTGGCGTCGCATCCGGAATGTGGTCCGGGGGCGCGATACGATCGACGCGATGAGCGCCACGATTCCCACCCCGTACGAGGATCTGCTCCGCGATGTGCTCGAGCACGGCGCGCGGAAGACCGATCGCACCGGTACCGGCACCCGCAGCGTCTTCGGACGCCAGATCCGCTTCGACCTCGGCGAGGGCTTCCCGCTGATCACCACGAAGCGGGTGCACTTCAAGTCGATCGCCTACGAGCTGCTGTGGTTCCTCCGCGGCGAGAGCAACGTCGGCTGGCTGCGCGAGAACGGCGTCACCATCTGGGACGAGTGGGCGGATGCCGAGGGTGAGCTCGGCCCCGTCTACGGCGTGCAGTGGCGGTCGTGGCCCACGCCGTCAGGAGACCAGATCGACCAGGTCTCCGAGGTGATCGAGGCCATCCGCACCACACCGGACTCCCGGCGGCTCATCGTGTCGGCCTGGAACCCCGCGGACATCCCCGACATGGCCCTCGCGCCGTGCCACGCGCTGTTCCAGTTCTACGTCGCCGACGGCAAGCTGTCGTGCCAGCTCTACCAGCGCAGCGCCGACATGTTCCTCGGCGTCCCGTTCAACATCGCCTCCTACGCGCTGCTCACCCTCATGGTCGCCGACCAGGTCGGCCTCGAGCCCGGCGAGTTCGTCTGGACCGGCGGCGACTGCCACATCTACGACAACCACGTCGACCAGGTGACGGAGCAGCTCACGCGGGCACCGTATCCGTACCCGACCGTGCGCATCGCCACGCACCGCGACAGCATCTTCGACTACGAGTTCTCCGACTTCGTCGTCGAGGGCTACGAGCACCACCCCGCCATCCGCGGCGCCGTCGCCGTATGACGGATGCCGCGGTGCCCGAGGGCCGGGACGTCGGTTCTGCCGGTTCGGGGGATTCGGGCGGTTCGGCTGTTTCGGCCGGTCCAGGCGGTTCGGCTGTTTCGGTCGGTCCAGGCGGTTCGGCCGGCTCGGCCGGTTCCGGGTCCTCGATTCCGATCGGCCTCGTCTGGGCCCAGTCGTCCGACGGCACGATCGGGGTCGGCGGCGTCATGCCCTGGCACCTGCCCGAGGACCTCGCACACTTCAAGGCCGTCACCCTCGGTGCCCCCGTCGTCATGGGGAGGAAGACCTGGGACTCCCTGCCGGCCCGGTTCCGGCCGCTCGCCGGTCGCCGCAACATCGTGGTCACACGTCAGCTCGACTGGACGGCGGATGGCGCCGAGGTCGTGCACTCGGTCGAGGCCGCGCTCGCGTTGGCCGGGGCTGAGGCCGGGGCCGGGACCGGGGCCGGGACTGGGACTGGGACTGGGACTGGGGCTGAGGCCGGGGCCGGGGTGGCTGCGGTCGATGCGGTGGTCGACCGGTCCGCGCCGGTGCACCGCGTCTGGGTCATCGGAGGAGCCGAGCTGTTCGCATCCGTCATCGACATCGCCGATCTCCTCGAGGTGACGGAGATCGACGCCGCCTTCGACGGCGACACCGCCGCGCCGGCCATCGACGGAACCTGGTCGGTCGTCGCCGTCGACCCCGACGACGCCGCCGCCCCGGCGGGCGCCGCCACGTCATCCGCCGCCGCCACCGCGGCGGACGCCTGGCACACCTCCCGCACCGGCCTCCCGTACCGCTTCCTCACCTACGCCCGCCCCTGACCCCGTCGCGGCCCGTCCGCCACCATCGTCCGCCGTGTGAAGGCCGTAGACCCTCCGTGTGAAGGCATGGTGGCTCGAAGCCCAGGAATCAGGCGACCACGTGCGGCTGGATGCCTTCGCACGCAGCTGCCGTGCCCTCCTCCCGAGACGCGGTCGTCGGCGGGTTCGCACCCGAACCCGTTCGCGACTCGGACGACAGCAGGATCAGGTGCATCCTCGCTGGATGCTGGTGCATCATGTGGTTCACGCCGCTGGCGGTCTGGTCTCCACGGCCGATATCCGTCGGCACGGCCTCAGTGCCGCACAGCTGCAGACTGCGGTGCGTGGAGGCGAGATCTTCCGTGTACGAAAGGGCTGGTACGCCTGCCCGGAGGTGCCGATCTCGTATCGTGAGGCCGCGCGGGTCGGCGGACGGTTGACGAGCACATCCGCTGCCGCAGCGAACGGCGTCTGGACGCCACCAGGCGAACCCTTGCACGTCGCGCTTCCTCACAACGCCTGTCGGCCGAGGACGCGTGACAGCAGTTTCCGTCGCGCGCGTGACGAGGATGACGGCCACCTCGCCCTCCATTGGAACGACGACCGCAGGGGTGGCCACAAGTTCCTCGTCCCAACCGCTGCGTGGGTGGGTCAGGTCATCGATGATCTCCAGCCGGCCTTCGCTGCGGCAGTCATCGACTCCGCCATTCGGTCGCGGGTACTGCGTCGATCCGAGTGGCACACCATCCTGCATTCGCTGCCGGCAGCGAAGCGAAGCGGCCTGGCGGTGGTCGACGGAGTGCCCGAAACCGGCACCGAGTCGATCGTGCGGTATGCGCTGGGCGTCGCCGGCGTCGTGGCGCGTCCTCAGTTCACGATCGGGCATCGACGCGGCGACCTGCTCGTCGGAGACAGGCTTCTTCTGGAGATCGACAGTGAAGAGCATCACGGCGGACGGAGTGCCCGCGTCCGCGACGCGCGACGGGACCGTGAACTGGTGTCGCACGGACTCCTCGTCGTGCACTTCGACTACACGGAGGTCATCTACGAGGTGAGCGCGGTCGTCGCAGAGGTCTTGGCTCTGGTGCGATCCGGTGTCCATCTGCGACCCTCCGTATGAAGGCATCCCTGGGCGAGCATCCGCGTGATCCTGCGCCTCGGGGTCCCATTGCCTTCACACGGAGGCCCGGTTGCCTTCATACGGTGGTAAGGCCTTGCCGAGGGGCGGGAGGTCACACGCCACGAGGACAGGGGCCGAACCGATACGCTTGAGGGCGTGTCGACGCAAAACCCCTTCGGTCAGGTCCTTGTCGCTCTCGTCACACCGTTCGCCGCCGATGGTGAGGTGGATTGGCCGGGGGTCGAGAAGCACATCGACGACGTCATCAACGCCGGTGCCGACGGCATCGTCTTCCCCGGCACCACCGGTGAGACCAGCACGCTGACGGATGCCGAGAAGATCCGCCTCGTCGAGGTGGGCAAGGCGGTCGCCGGCGACCGCGCGAAGATCATCACGGGCGGCGGCTCCAACGAGACCGCGCACGCCATCCAGCTCGCCCAGCAGAGCGAGAAGGCCGGCGCCGACGGCAACATGATCGTCACGCCGTACTACAACAAGCCGACCCAGGCGGGCATCCTCACCCACTTCCGCATGGTCGCGGACGCCACCGACCTTCCCGTCATCCTCTACGACATCCCCGGACGCACCGGCGTGCCCATCAAGTACGAGACCCTCGTGCGCCTCGCCAAGCACCCCAACATCCTCGCCGTGAAGGACGCCAAGGGCGACTTCAGCGAAGTCAGCCGGGTGCTCAACCAGACCGACCTCATGTACTTCTCCGGCGACGACGCCAACGTGCTCGCCCATCTGGCCATCGGCGCGACCGGACTCGTCGGCGTGACGGCCAACATCGCGCCGACGCCGTACCGCACCATGGTCGACGCCGTGAACGCCGGCGACCTCCACACGGCGACGGATGCGCACAAGAAGCTCGAGCCGCTGGTCCGCGCCGTCATGACCCACGTACCCGGCACCGTCGCCGCGAAGTACATCCTCCATGGCCTCGGCCGCATCGGCAGCCCGCGCGTGCGGCTGCCCCTTGTGGGCCCCGAGGAATGGGAGGCCGCGCAGATCGAGGACGAGATCGACCTCGTGCGCAACATCCCGGGAGTCGATTTCTCGAACTTCCGCCCCGATCGCAATGCCGCAGCAGGCGGCGCTCTGCCCCGAATCGCGGGCACAACTCGCTAGAGCCGGAACGGATCCGGCGCACGACAGCATCAAGGAGGGCATATGCCCGGAGAAGTATTCGAACCAGCCCCGCTCGAGCCGGGCACCCTGAGGATCATCCCGATCGGAGGCCTCGGCGAGATCGGTCGCAACATGACCATGTTCGAGATCGACGGCAAGATCCTCATCGTCGACTGCGGCGTGCTCTTCCCCGAGGAGCACCAGCCGGGCGTCGACCTGATCCTCCCCGACTTCAGCCCCATCCGGGACCGCCTCGACGACATCGTCGGAGTCGTGCTCACGCACGGTCACGAGGACCACATCGGCGCCGTCCCCTACCTCCTCAAGCTGCGCGCCGACATCCCGCTCATCGGATCGGCGCTGACGCTCGCCCTCATCGAGGCGAAGCTGAAGGAGCACCGGATCAAGCCATACGTCCTCACCGTCAAGGAAGGCGACATGGAGGCGATGGGGCCGTTCGACCTCGAGTTCATCGCGGTCAACCACTCGATCCCGGATGCACTCGCCGTCGTCATCCACTCCACAGCGGGCACCGTGCTCGCCACCGGCGACTTCAAGATGGACCAGCTGCCCCTCGACGGCCGCCTCACCGATCTCCGCGAGTTCGCGCGGCTGGGCAAGTCGGGCGTCGACCTGTTCCTCGTCGACTCCACCAACGCCGACGTCCCCGGGTTCACGACGCCGGAGCGCACGATCGGGCCGGTGCTCGACCAGGTCATCTCAAAGGCGACCGGCAAGGTCATCGTGGCGAGCTTCTCCAGCCACGTGCACCGCGTGCAGCAGGTGCTCGACGCCGCCCACGCCAACGGGCGACGTGTCGCCCTGCTCGGCCGCTCGATGGTGCGCAACATGACGATCGCCGCCGACCTCGGCTACCTCAAGGTGCCGGAGGGGGTGCTGATCGACTACAAGAAGGCCGGCAACGTCCCCGAGAACCAGATCGTGTACATGTCGACCGGATCGCCGGGCGAGCCGATGGCCGTGCTCAGCCGCATGGTGAACCGCGACCACGCGGTCGAGGTGGGCGAAGGCGACACCGTCATCCTCGCGTCCAGCCTGATCCCCGGCAACGAGAACGCCGTCTACCGCATCATCGACGGCCTCACGAAGCTCGGCGCCGACGTCGTGCACAAGGGCAACGCCAAGGTGCACGTCTCCGGGCACGCCGCCGCCGGCGAACTGCTCTACGTGTACAACATCCTGCAGCCGAAGAACGTGCTCCCCGTGCACGGCGAGTGGCGCCACCTCTGGGCGAACGCCGCCCTGGCGCAGCAGACCGGCATCCCCGAGGCGAACACGTTCCTCGGCGAGGACGGCACGGTCTTCGACATGAAGGCGGGCGTGGTGAAGGTCGTCGGCCAGCTCGACCTCGGCTACGTCTACGTCGACGGTTCGACGGTCGGCGAGATCACGGATGCCGACCTCAAGGACCGCCGCATCCTCAGCGAGGAGGGCTTCATCTCCGTCATCGTCGTGGTGGACGCATCGACCGGCAAGGTGATCGTCGGCCCCGAGATCCACGCCCGCGGATTCGCGGAGGACGACACCGTCTTCGACTCCGTCAAGCCCAAGATCGTCGCCGCCCTCGTCGAGGCGTCGCAGCAGGGGGTGCGCGACCAGCGGGCGCTGCAGCAGGTGGTGCGCCGCGTCGTCGGACGATGGGTGAACGTCTCGTTCCGCCGTCGCCCGATGATCGTGCCGCTCGTGATCGAGGCGTAGCCGCGATCAGTGTCAGTACGGATCGAGGCGTAGCCGCGATCAGCATCGGCACGGATCGAGGCGGGACAGCCGCACTCGCCGGGGTCGCAGCACTGCGACCCCCGGCGGGGCTCTTCCGGGCCGTAATCCGCCCGTAATCCGCACGCCGTACCATCTGAGCATGATGGGATTCAGCCTGCGCCCTGCGGTCGGAAGCGATTCCCGCTTCCTGACCGACATGGTCGTGGAGGCGGCGAACTGGAACCCGAGTGCGTCGCGTCAGCGGGTCACCGTGCTGGCCGACTCGGCGCACACCCGCTACGTCGCCGGATGGCAGCGCCCGAGCGACGCCGGCGTCGTCGCCGTCGACGATGACGGCCAGGCCATCGGCGCCTGCTGGTTCCGCCTGTTCCCCACGGATGCGCCGGGCTACGGCTTCGTCGCCGTCGGCGTGCCGGAGCTGATCCTCGGCGTGAGCCCGATCTGGCGTGCCCAGGGCGCCGGTCGTGCCCTGCTGCGCGAGGCCATGCGGATCGCCGGCCAGAGCGGCCATGCCCGGCTCGCGCTGAGCGTCGAGCACGGCAATCACGCCGCCGACCTGTACCGCAGCGAGGGCTTCCTGACGGTGGCCAGCCCCGGAACCCGTCGCACCATGGTGAAGAACCTCCGCTGAGCTCGTCTCGCCACCGGCGACACCCGACCCGGCCTCCCCGGGAATGACGGGGCGCGGAAGTACCGTGGAAGCATGGCTACGAGCACCAAGGCGACTGGTCGCGCACGCGCGACCCCTTCATCGCGCACCGGCGCGGCGAAGCCGCCGGCCAAGAACGCATCCCGATCCACGTCCAAGACGAGCGCCCAGACCGTGAAGTTCGGCGCCGTCGAGGAGAAGCCCGCCCTCATGGTGCGCGCCTGGATGGGGCTCGCCCACATCGCAGGCGGTGCGGCACGCGCCCTCGGCCCCGAGCAGCTCGCCAAGGAGGAGCGCCGCGACGGCCTGCCCTTCTTCATCGTCATCCTCGCGGTCGTCGGTGCCGTGATCGAGTGGTTCCTCATCAACGATCCCATCGCGCAGACCCTCGACGCGTGGACGTTCGGCGGCCTCGTCGGGCGCGTCTCGTTCGCGCTGCCGATCATCATGCTGGTGTTCGCGGTGTGGCTGTTCCGGCATCCGTCGTCCGTGCACGACAACTCGAGGATCGGCATCGGCCTCGGACTGCTGCTCGTCTCGATCGCCGGACTCTGCCACATCTTCGGCGGCCAGCCCGTACCGAGCGACGGCATGACCGTGCTCGCGCGCGCCGGGGGCATCCTCGGCTGGATGATCACGTGGCCGCTCATGCTCGTGGGCGCACCGCTCGCCGTCGCGGTGATGATCCTGCTCATCGCCCTGTCGGTGCTCATCGTCACGAAGACCCCGCCGACGAAGATCGGGCACCGCCTGCACGAGCTGTACGCCTGGCTGTTCGGCGCCCACCTGCCCGACGAGGAGGAGCGCCAGGCCGCGAAGGCCGCCAAGAAGGAGAAGGCGGCCTCCGAGCTCGTGGAGCTCGACGGCCTCGACGACGACGCAGCGCCCGCGGACGGCAACCTGCCCTGGTGGCGGCGCAACAACAGCGGACGCGAAGAGGATCCCGACTTCGCGGCCCCCGGGGTCGACGGACTCACCGAGGTCTTCGGAGGCCCGCCCGTCGGCGGTTTCGACACCCCGATCGAGGCCGACGACGACCACTACGGCACCGAGGTCATGGCCGACCTGCAGGCCGCCGAGGACGCCGTCAAGCGCTTCACCGGCGATGTCGGGGGCGCGACCACCCTCCTCGCCGACGGCGCCGCTGTCCCGGAGGGCGCCCCCGGCGTCCTGCCCGGATTCTCGGCCGGGGGAGGAGCGTCGTTCGATCCGGCCGCCGCCGCTCCGGCACCCGACCAGCCGACCGCGCCGTATCACCTGCCGGCTGCATCGACCCTCGCGGCCGGAGCCCCGGCGAAGACGCGATCGGCCGCGAACGACGAGGTCGTGCGCGCCATCACCGACGTGCTCCAGCAGTTCTCCGTCGATGCCCGCGTCACGGGCTTCTCGCGGGGACCGACGGTCACCCAGTACGAGGTCGAGCTCGGCCCCGGCGTGAAGGTCGAACGCGTCACGGCCCTGTCCAAGAACCTCTCCTACGCCGTCGCCTCCAACGAGGTCCGCATCCTGTCGCCCATCCCGGGCAAGAGCGCCATCGGCATCGAGATCCCGAACAGCGACCGCGAGATCGTCACGCTCGGCGACGTGCTGCGCTCGGGAACGGCGACCAAGAGCACCCACCCCATGACGATCGGCGTCGGCAAGGACGTGGGAGGCGGCTTCGTCATCGCGAACCTCGCCAAGATGCCCCACCTCCTCGTGGCCGGCTCCACCGGATCGGGCAAGTCGAGCTTCGTGAACTCCATGATCACGAGCCTGTTGATGCGCGCGAAGCCGAGCGACGTGCGCATGGTGCTCATCGACCCCAAGCGCGTGGAGCTCGCCCCGTACGCCGGGGTTCCGCACCTCATCACCCCCATCATCACGAACCCCAAGAAGGCCGCTGAAGCCTTGCAGTGGGTCGTGAAGGAGATGGACATGCGCTACGACGACCTCGCGTCGTTCGGGTTCCGTCACATCGACGACTTCAACAAGGCCGTCGTCAACGACGAGATCATCCTCCCGGCAGGCAGCGAGCGCGTGCTGAAACCGTACCCGTACCTGCTCGTCGTGGTCGACGAGCTCGCCGACCTGATGATGGTGGCCCCGCGCGACGTCGAGGACTCCATCGTGCGCATCACCCAGCTGGCCCGCGCCTCGGGGATCCACCTCGTGCTCGCCACCCAGCGACCGAGCGTCGACGTGGTCACGGGTCTCATCAAGGCCA
>JBEVEO010000262.1:0-22905 GCA_040512695.1 Leifsonia sp.
GTGACGAGGAACGCCCACCCCGACGGGGGCAGCGGGTGGTCCCACTCCCACACCACGTTGCGCTCCGCCCAGACCGAGAACACCGAGTTCACCCAGATGAGCAGGGCGGCGAGCGCAACGGCGGTGACGATCATCCCGATGACGGTCAGCGAGCCGCCGGCGGCGAGGAACGACGACCCAGGATCCGAGTCGGCGGTCGAGTCGGACGCGGGAGAGAGTGCCGTCACGATCGACGCCACCAGGGCGGTCACCCACTGCACGACCCGCGCGACGAGATCCGTGAACGCCGGGAACGTCACGGCCAGCGCTGCGATCACGATGGCCGCGATGAGGTTCACACCGCGCATCCGCCGGATCACCACGACCCGCGTGCTGTCGCGGCGCCGCTGGTCGGTGTCGAGGGGAGGAGCGGATGCCCCGAGCAGCTGACGCGCGACGGGATCGATGACCTGCAGCACATTGGAGGAGTACGACTGGTGGTCGGTCAACGGCATGCTCGTGTTGTGCACGGCGCGCTCCTCCGGCCCGGGCACGTGGTCGGCTGCACCTCGCACGTAGGCGCCGCGCCACCGGGTGGTGCGGTCCTTGAAGCTGTCGGCGATCGAGCCGGCGGCGAACGGATCCCAGATCGCCCAGTAGTTGGTCCAGCGCACGTCCGGCACGGCCAGCCCCCAGTTGCGCACCGGCTTGTAGTCGTCGGAGCGCGGGCTGAGCTTCCAGCGCTCGTTGCCGAGCAGCACGATCGCGGCGCCGACCGTGTGCAGGTGAACGACGGGGATCACCTCGAGGTCGGTCTCGGCGAAGATCGTCTTCGCCGAGATGGCAGCACCCTGGGAGTGGGCCAGCACCGTGATCGTGCCGCCCTTCCTCAGCATCCCCTTCGCCTCGACGAGACGATCGCGCAGCACGATGCGCATCGCGGCGGCGCGCAGCGGTCGCTCCTTGTAGGTGCCGACGTCGCCGACGAAGTCGACGAGGGCGTCGACGGATCCCTGCAGCGCGCGGTGCACCGCCGGGATGAGCATGAGCGGGCTGATCAGGGGCAGCACGACCGACATGACGATCGCGAGCAGCACGATGAAGAGCGAGATGACGAGCGCGATCACGGCGCCGACGGCCGCGAGCACGACGGCAGCCAGCCGGGCCCAGAGCGACTGCGGCGTGCCGCGGTCGTCGGTCGAGAGGCGCTGGCCGTCGAGCGGAGCCCGGGTGAAGCCCGCGAACCACGGCGTCAGCACGAGCGTGCGGATGAACTGCCAGATCATCCGCAGCACCGTGCGCCAGAGGAAGCGAACGCCCCACTGGAACACCTGCGCGCGGGTCATCGGCATGAACGATTCCGACCACCGCGCCTCGAGGATGGCGATCCGGCGCCGCTTCAGCTCGCCGTCGACGAGCCAGCGGGCGTCGGCGATGATGTGCGGTGTTCCACTGCCGGAGAGGACGGAGTCGATGATCGTGACCCCGGAACCGTCCGGCACGGCCGTGTCCGTCGGCCTCGGGCCCCGGGGGACGCCGGCGTACTTGGTCATCCAGTCGATGCGACCGAGGATCTGCTCCGACCACTCGAGCAGCGTCTCGCCCTGCTTCGAGTGCCCCATGCCGTGCACGACGACGAGGGCGACGTCGGCCTTGACCTTCGTGACGTCGAACGGCACGGTCGGCGGTGCCGACCCCGACCCCGTCGGTGCCGTCGCTATCGCGCGGAGCGCCGCGGGGATGGCGGAGGGTTTGGACTTCGGAGACTCGCTGGAAATACGCATCGGGCACCTCGCGACGGTCAGGTGACTGAACGGTATACCCCGGCGTAGCGGGCGCGCCAGCACCGCACCGGCGCTTCGGGGTCCGAGCGGGCAGGATGGGGAGACCGCCTCCGGAAAGGAAGACGATGCCGTTCTTCGCTGCCGATGACTCGCCACTCACGTCGATCGAGCTGGGGCAGGCTCCGCCGGACGGGTACCGCTTCCAGTTGCGCGCGGCCATCGGCTATCGGGAGCCCGGCACGGATGCGACCATCTGGGCGCCGCCGCACGTGCCGAGCGACGCCCCGGCCGACGGCAACCGCACGGACCTGGCCTCCGTGCCGCAGTTCCTCTGGAGCTTCATCGCCTCCTACGGGCGCCAGAGCGCTCCCGCCGTCATCCACGACCACCGTGCCGTCGTCGCACTGCAGCTGGGCGATGACGATGCCGCCCTCGCCCAGCGGAAGGAGGACGACCGCGTCTTCCACGTCGGCCTGCGCGAGCAGCGGGTGCCCCGCGTCCGCAGCCGCCTCATGTGGGCCTGGGTCTCCGTGGAGCGCCACCTCCGCCATGCGCCGGGGCTCGCGGCGCTCATGCTCGTCCAGGTCGCCCTCTCCGTCGCGGTGATCTGCGTGGCGATCGTCCTCGCCCTCTCGAACCCGTTGTGGCTGCTGTTGGCCCTGGTTCCGCTGCTCGCCTCTGCATTGTGGGGCCAGCAGTGGTTCCTGATGGCCGTCCTCTCCTATGGCAGTGCGTTCCTCCTCCCCCTCCTGCTGCTGCACTTCGCGGCCGTCCTCCCGTTCCGGCTGCTCGAGTTCGTCGTGGAGCTGGTCTCGGGCGGTCGTCCAACGGAGGTGTTCCGGCCCACGCTGCGCTGAGAGGCGGGTACGTCGTCGCGACGACGACTCGGTAGATTGGCTGCATGGCCGATGACTCCAAGACCCCGCGTCCGGCCGGTCGCGCCGGTCGCAAGCACATGAGTGCCCTCGTGGCCTGGCCGCTCGGCCTCGTCGTCGGCGGCGTCCTCGGCGTCGCCATCGGCTACAGCCTGGACAGCGTCGTCGCCGGCGCCCTCATCGGCATCGGGATCGGCATCGCCTTCGGAGTGATCTTCTCGCCGTCGTCGAAGGTGAGCACCAGGCCCAAGAAGGCGCCGAGGGCTCCGAAGCCGCCAACGGCCTGAGCCGCGCGCCGGCTACGCCAGGGCCAGCATCCCGGCAGCCGTGAGGGCGAGCACCAGGCCCGCCCACTGCACCGGCGCGATCCGCTCCCGCAGCACGATCGCCGCGAGCAGGATCGTCCCGGCCGGATAGAGCGCCGTCAGCACGCTCATCACGCTGAGGTTGCCTTCCCTGATGCCCAGCAGCAGCAGGGTGTTCGCGACGGCGTCGATCACGCCGCAGGCGACGGCCAACAGGATGCCGGCTCGGAGCACCGACCGGGCGGCGTCGTCCGATCCTCCGGAGGCGAGGCTCGCCGCCTCGTGACGGGAGTGCCTGCGCCGGCCGATGAGGAACAGGACGCCGACGGCCGAGAACATGATGGCCGCGTTGACGGCCCGGTTGAGCACGAGCGGCACCAGCCCGCTGTCGGTGGGGGACAGATCGATCAGGACGAGGAACGCGCCGATGGCCGCTCCCGATCCGACGGCCATCGCGAGGCCCTTCACCGACGGACGCACGGCGCCCTTCTCCGGGACGAAGCCGACGAGCACGACGGCGATGAGCGCGAGCCCGATCGCCCAGTAGCCGAGGCCGCCGAGCGTCTCCCCGCCCGCGAGCGCGACGGTCAGCGGGACGATCGCGGAGACCACGGCGGTGAGCGGGGACAGGATGCTCATCGGGCCGATGGCGAGGCAGGCGTAGAGCAGCGAGATCGCGACGGCTCCGCTCACCCCGGAGAGGGCGCCCCAGAGGATCGCGCCCGCAGACCAGGTGCCGCCGAGCATCGGCAGCAGGACGACGAGCAGCACGAGCCCGGTGGCGGCGGCGATCGCGGTGGCGAGGAGCGCGCTCATGCGCTTGGCCGCGAGGCCTCCGAGGAAGTCGGCCGAACCGAAGATGAGGGCGCCGGACACCCCGAGAATCGCCGTGAGCATAGGCCACCCAGCCTAGGGGGACGGCCGCCCAGGACGAGTCGACGAGCCCCGGTCCGCATCCGCGCACGCCGCTGCGTCCGGCAACTTAAGAGCAGATGACAAATGTCTCACGCCCCTTGGCAGTGTCACGGGCAGCCCATAGTCTGCGAATGTCCCCTGAATGGGTGCGCCCTGTTCCGGGGTACATCCGTATCAGGGGCACCAGCACCTCGGCACTGTCGCCGGCGGAACCACGGCCGGTCAGCGCGCGTCCACATCAGAACTCTCGAGGGGAAATCTCGTCCATGAATCAGCGCCCACCCGTCGAAGCGGTCAGCTTCGCGCCGCCGGAGCCCCGCTCCGGGTTCCGCCGCACGCGTCTGGCGGCCATCGCCGCCGTCGCAGCCTGCACGCTCGGCCTCACCGCCGTCAGCGCGACACCGGCCTTCGCGGCCACCGTAACGACCACGATCGACGCCATCCAGGGTCCGGGCGCCACGAGCCCCTTCGCCGCTGACGGCAACTCCTACGTGGTGCAGGGCGTGGTGACGGCCGACGAGCGAACCGGCGGCTACAACGGCATCTACATCCAGACCGCGGGCAGCGGCGGCGCGACGGATGCCACCCCTGGCGTCTCCGACGGCATCTTCGTCTACCTCGCAAGCCAGAAGCCGGCCATCGCGATCGGCGATCTCGTCGAGGTCACGGGAACGGTCTCGGAATTCAACGGACTCACCCAGATCACCGCCTCCGCGCCGGGCGCCGTCACGGTCGTGACCCCCGCCGCCGGCGTGCCGGCCCCCACCGCCCTGCCCGACACCGTCGTCGGCGCCGACCGGGAGTCGCTCGAGGGCATGCTGGTCGATCCCAGCGGCACATACAAGGTCTCGTCGAGCCACCAGCTCTTCAACTTCGGCACGCTCTGGCTCTCGGCCGGTGAGACGCAGCCCGTCGCAGCCACCGAGCAGAAGCAGGCAGGAGCGGAAGCCGCCGCGATCGCCGCTGCGAACAAGGCCAACCGCCTCCTCCTCGATGACGGCTACAGCATCCAGGTCTCCAACGCCGCGCACGTGGGCGAGCAGCCGTACTACACCGCCGGAACCGTCGTCCGCAACGGCGACGTCGTCGACTTCCCCGCCCAGCCCTACGTGCTGAGCTTCGGGTTCGATGACTGGCGCCTGCAGCCCTCCGTTCCCATCACGGACGCGAGCCCGGCCGAGTACAAGCCGGCCTTCGAGTCCACCAACCCGCGTCCGGCCGCCCCGCCGGAGGTGGGCGGAGACATCCGTCTCGCGAGCTTCAACGTGTTCAACTACTTCACGACGCTCACGAGTCAGAACCCCAACGCGCGCGGCGCGGCCACGGCGGCCCAGTTCGCCGTCCAGCAGTCCAAGATCGTCTCGGCCATCAACGGCCTCGAGGCCGACGTGGTCTCCCTCGAGGAGATCGAGAACTCGGTCAAGCTCGGCGAGCCCCAGGACGAAGCCCTCGGCAACCTCGTCGCCGCCCTCAACGCGGCGGCCGGCTCCGACGTCTGGAGCTTCGTTCCGACTCCCGCCGCGCTGGCAGACCCCGCCATCACCGACTACATCACGACGGCGATCATCTACCGCTCCGCATCCGTCACCCCGGTGGGAGCGAGCCAGACGGTGCCGATCGACGAGACGGTCTGGGGCAACGCGCGCGAGCCGATCGCGCAGACCTTCTCCTTCCAGGGCAAGACGATCACGGTCGTCGCCAACCACCTGAAGTCGAAGTCGGCGCCGTCCGGTTCCACCGGAGAGCCGGCCGACGGCCAGGGCTGGTTCAATGCGGACCGCGTCAAGCAGGCGCAGGCCACCCTCGCATTCACCGACACCCTCAAGGCCTCGTCGGGAAGCGGTGACGTCTACCTCTTCGGCGACTTCAACGCCTACGCCGAGGAGGACCCGATCGACGTCTTCACCGACGCCGGCTGGACCGACCTCGTGCCGGCGAAGGCGCCCGGCCAGTACACCTACTCCTTCAACGGCGAGCTCGGCAGCCTCGACCACGTGCTCGCCAGCCCATCGGCCGCGAAGGGCGTCACGGGCGTCGGCGTGTGGGGCATCAACGCCGCCGAGTGGAGCGACAGGGGCTACGCGTTCGCTGCTGCCGAGGCGGGTACCCCGTACCGGTCGAGCGACCACAACCCCGTCGTCGTCGGGGTCTCGAACGTCGTCGCTCCCGTCGACATCGACCTCGTGACGGTCAACGACTTCCACGGCCGCATCGAGAACGAGGGAGCGGCGTCGCCGGCCGGCGGCATCGCCGCCCTGTCCACGGCGGTCAAGCAGGTGCGCGCAGCCAACCCGAACACGGTGTTCGCCGCAGCAGGCGACATGGTCGGCGCATCGACGTTCACGTCGTTCATCCAGCAGGACAACCCCACGATCGACGCGCTCAGCGCGGCCGGCCTCCACGTGAGCTCCGTGGGCAACCACGAGTTCGACAAGGGCTTCGTCGACCTGACCGACCGCATCATCCCGCGGGCGAAGTGGGAGTACCTCGGAGCCAACATCTTCAAGAAGGGAACGGATGAGCGTGCGCTGCCCGCGTACTACACCGAGACCTTCGACGGTGTGACGATCGGATTCGTCGGCGCGGTCACGAACGAGCTCCCGTCGCTCGTCAGCCCGGCCGGCATCGCCCAGATCGACGTCCGCGACGTCACGGACTCGGTGAACGAGGTCGCGGACGAACTGCGCGACGGCGACCCGGCGAACGGCGAGGCCGATGTCGTGGTGCTGCTCGTGCACGAGGGCGCCGCGACGACCTCGGTCGCATCCGCGACCGACCCGGACTCCGCGTTCGGCAAGATCGTGAACGGCGTCGACTCCGACGTCGATGCGATCGTCTCCGGCCACACGCACCTGGCCTACAACCACGTGATCGACGGTCGACCCGTCATCTCGTCCGGCCAGTACGGCGAGAAGTTCAGCATCATGGACATCCAGGTGAACCCGCAGACCAAGGAACTGCTGTCGATGGTGAACAACACCTACGACCTCAAGACCAAGGTCGTCTCGGGCAGCACCACGACGTACACGCCGATCTACGCGGACGACCCGGCGGTCGCCCCGATCGTCGCGGACGCCGTCGCCAAGGCAGCCGTGCTCGGTGCTGTGAAGCTCGGCGACATCACCGCCGACTTCAACCGGGCCAGGCAGACCGCCGGCACGGAGAACCGGGGCGGGGAGTCGACGCTCGGCAACTTCGTGGCCGACGTGCAGCTCTGGAGCGCCCAGCGCGACGCACCCGACATCCAGCTCGCCCTCATGAACCCGGGCGGACTGCGTGCCGACATGAAGTACGCGTCCAGCGGGCCGGCCGATCCCGACGGGAACCTCACCTACAAGGAGGCCGCCGTCGTCCAGCCGTTCGCCAACACCCTGGTGACGATGACGATCACGGGCGCCCAGCTCAAGGAGGTGCTCGAGCAGCAGTGGCAGCCGGCGGGAGCCGCGCGACCGTTCCTGAAGCTCGGCGCCTCGAAGAGCCTGGCCTACACGGAGGACCCGACCGCCGCGGCGGGGTCGCACATCACCAACATCCTGCTCAACGGGACGCCGGTCGCGGCCGGTGACAGCATCCGCGTGGTCGTCAACTCGTTCCTCGCGTCCGGTGGAGACAACTTCTCCACCCTGGCCCAGGGCACGGGCAAGGCTGACTCCGGCAAGGTCGACCTCGAGTCGATGGTCGACTACATGGCGGCGAACACTCCGGCATCGCCGGACTACGCGCAGCGTGCCGTCGGCCTGAAGCTGTCGGCTCCGGCCAACGGCACGTCCTACCTCGGAGGCGAGTCGGTCACCGCCGACCTGTCGTCGCTCGCGTTCAGCGCGGGCGAGCCGGCGGCCACGACCGTCGAGCTGTCGATCGGCGGAACGGTGGTGGGCACCGCCCCCATCGATCCGACCATCGTCGACACGACGGACGAGGTGGGTCGCGCATCCGTGACCTTCACGGTTCCGACCGGGCTCACCGGTGCTCAGCAGCTCACGATCGCGGTGCCGTCGACGGGAACGTCGATCGCGGTTCCGATCGAGATCACGCAGCCCGCTCCCGCGGTCTCCAGCGTCACGATCGGCTACGCGAACACGGTGCTCGGCAGCCACAACACGGCGATCAAGTACACCGTGATCGTGGCGGCGCAGAAGGGCGTCGTGGCGACGGGTGACGTGAAGATCTACGACCGTTCGAAGCTCATCGCGACCGTCACGCTCGGCGTCGATGACAAGGGCAGGAAGACGGTCACGTTGCCGAAGCTCTCGGCCGGCCTGCACCTGCTGAAGGCCACGTACGCGGGATCCGATGCGGTGAAGGGATCGACGAGCCTGCCGTTCCCGGTCATCCTCTGGTAACCGTCCGCTCCCGGACAACGGCCCCCGCGCACTCCGGTGCGCGGGGGTCCGTTCGTCCCCGCGGATCGAGTAGCGCGCGAGGCAGTCGCCCGCGTATCGAGATCAGCCCCGCCGCCGGGCCCGCCTAGACTGATTCCCATGAGCACACGGGGTGCCAGCGCCACCCGCGGACTGATCGCGGCTGCCGTCGCGACCCTGCTCGCCGGCCTCTCGCACACCATCGGCGGAGGCGCTGCGCCCCTCGGCGTCGGCTCGCTCATCGCCTTCGCCTTCGCCGCCCTCATCTGCGTCGCCCTCGCCGGGAAGCGTCTCGCCCTCTGGCGGCTGAGCCTCTCCGTGGCGCTCAGCCAGCTCGCCTTCCACGGCCTGTTCGCGGTGACGGGTGGCGCTGCCCCGGTGGCCTCCGGTGTCGCCGCGCACCACGAGTCGGCGGCCGTGCTCATGGACCGGCTCCCTCCGATGGATGCCGCCATGGGCGCCGGCCACGACGGCGCAGGCATGGCGGTGGCGCACGTCGGCGCCGCGATCCTCACCATCGCCGCGCTGCACCGGGGCGAGCATGCCGTCCGGGCCGTACTGCAGGCGGCCGTCAGGGTCATCACGTCCGTCGTCCGCGTCGTCCGGCCACTGTCCCCGCCGTCGATGGCCCGGCTCACCGCCCGCGCCGTCGTCACCCTTCCCCGCGACCTCGAGGTCGTCCTGTCGTCGATGAGGCATCGGGGACCGCCACGCGCGCTCCCACTCGCCTAGCGCGAGTTCCGAACCGCTTCCCTCTCGGCACCGAACACCTGACAGACGCGCGCTGCGTCCTCCGGTGCCCATTCGACACAAGGACCCTTCATGAAGACCCGTACCACTGCCATCACCGTCTCCGCCGTCGGCGCCGGCGTCCTGCTCGCCCTCGCAGCGCCCATGGGCGCCAGCGCGCACGTGGGCGTCACCCCGGACAGCACGGCCGCCGGCTCCTACACCGTGCTCACCTTCGCGGTGCCGCACGGCTGCGACGGCTCGGCGACCACCGTCGTGGCCATCGACCTGCCGGTGTCCATCCCATCCGTCACCCCCACGGTGAACCCGGGCTGGACCGTCGCGAAGAACATCGAGAAGCTCGACACCCCGATCACGGACGCGCACGGCAACGAGATCACCGAGCGGGTCAGCCAGGTCGTCTACACCGCCGTCACGCCGCTGCCGGACGGCTACCGGGACACGTTCGCACTCTCCCTGCAGCTGCCGGCCGATGCGGAGGGCGACACCCTCGAGTTCCCGGTCCTCCAGACCTGCGAGGTGGGTTCGACGGCCTGGAACGAGGAGACTCCGGCGAGCGGGGACGAGCCCGAGCACCCGGCACCCGCCATCACGGTCACGGCGGCGACCGCCGACGAGCACGCTCATTCGGACGCCGCCGCCGACGCCGATCACGAGGAGACCGCAGCGACGTCGAGCGACGCCCAGCCCGATGTCCTCGCCCGCGTCCTCGGCATCCTCGGCCTCATCGTCGGTGCCGTCGGCGTCGTGATCGCGGTGGTCGTCGGTCGCCGCCGCGCGCCGGCCGGAAAGTAGCCGCAATCGTGCGTCCACGCATCCGCCGCCGGTTCGGCCTTCTCGGGGCCGGGGTCGCGCTCGTCGCGACCGCCGTGCTCGGGTCGGCCGGGCCGGCCTCGGCTCACAACTATCCCGTCGGCTCGTCGCCCGCGGACGGGGCCACGGTCACGACGCAGCCGGGCACCATCTCACTCACGACGAACGACAACCTGCTGGCCTTCGGGGGCGCCTCGGCCATGGTGGTGAGCGGACCGGCGAGCGACCCGCGCTTCTACGGCGATGGATGCTCGCGCGTCGTCGACGCCACGATCGAGACCGAGGCGCAGCTCGGCCAGCCGGGCACCTACACGGTGACCTGGCAGGTCGTCTCGACCGACGGGCATCCCGTGTCGGGGGACTACACCTTCGAGTGGGCGCCGCAGGCCGGCACCGAGCTGGCCGACGGCAGCGCGTCGGCGCCGGGCTGCGCGGCGGCCGGCGCCGACGCGCCCCGGAGTGGAGACGGGACCGCGGCGCCTGTCGACACGGCGGACCCCGCCGCCGCGCTCGGCGACCTGCTCTGGATCGGGGGCGCCCTCGTCGCCGTGGTCGCGGCGATCGGCGTCACGCTGCTCCTGCTGCGCAGGAAGGCGCCGACCCCTCCCCAGCAGGCGGCAGAGCACGAGGACCCTCCGGCCGAGCCGGAACAGCGGTAGCGGGCGGCGGCGGCGTCGGTCATGGCGCATAGAATCGCCGGATGAGCTGGAACGCGGACCAGGACCCGACCCCCGACCTCGACCAGGGGTACGACGGGTTCCCGTTCGACGACGTTCCGCCGCCGCTCGACGACTGGGCGCCGCCGGAGGACGGCTGGAGCGTCCCGGGCGACACCGCGTTCTCCGGACGGCCGACGCGCGCCGCCGCGTCGGCGACCCTCGTGTCCCGCGCCGCGCCCCCGCGCTTCGCGACCCCAGCCGATGCGCTCCACACGGTCTTCGGCTACGAGTCGTTCCGCGGGGAGCAGGGCGAGATCATCGCCCAGGTCGCCGGCGGCGGCGACGCCATCGTCCTCATGCCCACCGGCGGCGGCAAGAGCCTCTGCTACCAGATCCCCGCGCTCCTGCGCGAGGGCACCGGCATCGTGGTGTCGCCGCTCATCGCACTCATGCACGATCAGGTCGATGCGCTGCTGGCCGTCGGCGTGAGCGCCGCGTACCTCAACTCGACGCAGGATCCCGCCGAGCGCGCGCGGGTGGAGGCGGCCTACGTCGCCGGCGAGCTCGACCTGCTCTACATCGCCCCCGAGCGGCTCAACAACGAGCAGTCCAAGCGCTTCCTCGAGCGCGGCACGATCGCCCTGTTCGCCATCGACGAGGCGCACTGCGTCTCCCAGTGGGGACACGACTTCCGCCCCGACTACCTCTCCCTCGGCGACCTGGCCGAGCGCTGGCCCGACGTGCCGCGCATCGCCCTCACCGCGACCGCCACGGAGGCCACCCACCGCGAGATCGCGGATCGGCTGCACCTCGAGCACGCGAGGCACTTCGTGTCGAGCTTCGACCGGCCCAACATCCAGTACCGCATCGTGGCCAAGAACGAGCCGCGCAAGCAGCTGCTCGACTTCATCCGCGCCGAGCACCCGAACGACGCCGGCATCGTCTACGCGCTCTCGCGCGCCACCACCGAGAAGACCGCGGAGTTCCTCCGCGCCAACGGACTCGACGCCGTCCCGTACCACGCCGGCCTCGACGCCGGAACGCGGATGCGCGCACAGTCGCGGTTCCTCCGCGACGAAGGCGTCATCGTCGTCGCCACCATCGCGTTCGGAATGGGCATCGACAAGCCCGACGTGCGCTTCGTCGCCCACATCGACCTGCCCAAGTCGGTCGAGGGCTACTACCAGGAGACGGGTCGCGCCGGCCGCGACGGCGAGCCGTCGACCGCGTGGCTCGCCTACGGCCTGCAGGACGTCGTGCAGCAGAGACGCATGATCGACCAGTCTCCCGGCGATCTCGCGCACCGCCGTCGCCAATCCGCGCATCTCGACGCCATGCTCGCCCTGTGCGAGACGGTCGAGTGCAGGCGTGTGAACCTGCTGTCCTACTTCGGCCAGCCGAGCACTCCGTGCGGCAACTGCGACACCTGCATCAACCCGCCCGTCTCGTGGGACGGCACCGTGCCCGCCCAGAAGCTGCTGTCGACGGTCGTCCGCCTGAAGCGGGAGCGCAACCAGTCGTTCGGCGCCGGGCAGATCGTCGACATCCTCCGCGGCAAGACCACCCCCCGCACCGAGCAGTGGGGACACGACCGGCTCGCCACGTGGGGCATCGGGGCCGACCTCAGCGAGCAGCAGTGGCGCGGCGTCGCCCGGCAGCTGCTGGCGCAGGGGCTGCTGGCCGCCGTCGGCGAGTACGGAACGCTCTCGCTCACGGATGCCTCGGCCGAGGTGCTCTCAGGAGACCGCACGGTCGCCCTCCGGAACGAACCGGAACGGCCGGCCGGCCGGTCGTCCGGACGTTCGGCCAAGACGTCGGCAGCGCTGTCCGACCTGAGCCCGGCCGACGTCGAGCTGTTCGAGGCGCTCCGCGCCTGGCGGGCAGCCCAGGCGAAGGAGCAGGGCGTGCCCGCGTACATCGTCTTCGGTGACGCCACGCTGCGCGCCGTCGCCCAGGCGCGTCCGCGGTCGCTCGCCGACCTCGACGGCATCACCGGCATCGGGGAGAAGAAGCGGGAGGCGTACGGCGACGGGCTCATCGAAGTCGTCGCCTCTCTCGCGCCGATCGGCTAGCGCGAGACGCAGTCGCCCCCCACGCCGATCGGCCAGCACGCCCACCGCCGATCGAGTAGCGCGACGCAGTCGCCCGCGTATCGAGATCACTCGACGACATCCCGACTTGCATGATCAAGTACTGTGCGTGATATAGTACTTGACGTGATGAACACCTCAGATGCGGCGACCGGCCCGGCCGGCGGAAGCGACGCATTCGCCGCCGACCTGCTGCGCGGTCACACCGACACGATCGTGCTCGGCATCCTGCGGCGCGGCGAGAGCTACGGCTTCGAGATCTACAAGGCCATCCGCGACGCGACCGGTGGCCGGCACGAGATCAAGGAGGCGACCCTCTACGCCACCTACCGCCGCCTGGAGAAGGACGGCCTCGTGGAGTCCTACTGGGGCGATGAGACCCAGGGTGGCCGCAGGAAGTACTACCGCATCACCGATGCCGGCCGCGCGGTCTTCCAGGGCAACGTCGCCGCCTGGGTCGCGACCAGGCGCATCATCGACTCGCTTCTCGACGTGAAGGACACGAAGAATGGTTGACAGCAGCTCCCGCCCGTCCGGCGGCGACATCCACCGGCTCCTCGACGAGGCGTTCGCCGGGGTCGACATGACCCCCGACGTGCAGGACCTCAAAGAGGAGGTGCGCGCCAACCTCCTGGCCAGGGTCGCCGATCTCGAGGCGACGGGAACGCTCCCGTCCGACGCCGCGCACCAGGCCGTCGCCGAGCTCGGCGACGTGCATGAACTCGTCGGCGACTCGGTCGCGACGCCCGGCGCCGGGCCGGCTGTGTCCGCCGCCGAGGCCTGGCAGACCCAGTCCGCCGCCTTCCGCCTGGGGCGGGTGCGCCCGAAGCCCGGTTTCGTCGTCGGAATCGTCGTCGCCTCGATCGCGGCACTCGCCGGACTCGCCCTCGCGGGCCTGGGAGCAGCCGGCGCGCTGGACCTGCCGATCGGGGTCGTGATCCTGTTCCTCGGGGTCGCGGCGACGGGAATCGGCTGGATCGTCGGAGACTCGCTGGTCCAGGAGACGACGACCAACCACCCGATGCCTCTGAGGCGGGCGACCGGTTACGCCGTCGCATCCTTCCTCACGGTCTACGGCCTCGGATTCGCCGGCCTCGTCGTCTTCGGCGCCCTGCCCATCTGGGCGGTCGCGTTCGCGGCCGTCGGCGTCATCGTCGGAGTCGTCATCTTCTCCTTCCTCGGCGCCACCCAGACGAACCGGCACAAGGCCTGGGTGCGTCAGGCGCAGCGGGAGTCGACCGTTGGCAACCGGTTCGAGGAGGAGCCGGAGACGGCGGCCCGCTTCGGCATCTACACCGCGGTCATCTGGCTCGTCGCGTTCGCCGCGTTCCTCGTGATCGGATTCGCCGTCAGCTGGATCTGGTCGTGGCTCGCCCTGCTCGGCGGCTTCGTCGTCATGATGCTGACCCTCGCGAGGATGCTCTTCGCGCCGACCAAGCGCTGACTGCGCCGATGACAGCACCCACGGATCGCGACCAGGAGATGGAGGAGCCGCATGGCATGACCCGCACATGACCGATGGCCCGGATGCGGCAACATCCGAGCCATCTCGCAACCGAGTCGTTCAACGTGAATCGAATGGAATCCCAGCGCGTGCGGCAATTCTACCGGCGTGCTCCACGTTGACGGCTCTCCCCACCACACAGGAGGAGCCTCATGGCTGCATCAACCGACGGGATGGCCCTGGAGGCCGTCGATCTCGTCAAGACCTATTCCCAGGGGCGCGGCAAGCCAGCGCTCCGAGCCCTCGACGGGCTGACCTTCCGGGCCGGAGCAGGCACCGTCTTCGGCCTGCTCGGTCCGAACGGCGCAGGCAAGTCCACGACCGTGAAGATCCTCTCGACGCTCTCGCGCCCCGACTCCGGCGACGCCTTCGTTGCAGGCATCGACGTGCGTCGGCACCCGGAGCAGGTGCGGCGGGCCATCGGCTTCGTCGCCCAGAAGCAGGTCTCCGACCCGCTGGACACCGGCGTCGAGAACCTGGTGCTCGCCGGCCAGCTGCAAGGTATGAGCACCAAGGCCTCTCATGCGCGTGCCGGCGAACTGCTCGAGCGCTTCTCGCTCACGGCCGCCGCCGGCCGCCAGGTCAAGACCTACTCCGGGGGAATGGCCCGCAAGCTCGACGTCGCCATCGGCCTCATGCACAGCCCGGAAGTGCTGTTCCTCGACGAGCCGACGACGGGGCTCGACCCTGAAGCGCGCTCCGAGATGTGGGCGGAGATCGAACGGATGTCGCGGCACGACCGCATGACCGTGCTGCTCACCACCCACTACCTCGAGGAGGCGGATCGCCTGGCGGACCGGCTGGCGATCGTCGATCGCGGCCGCATCGTCACAGAGGGCACTCCGGAGGAGCTGAAGAGCGGGCTCCGGGGCGACGCCGTCGTGCTCGAACTGCACGACGCGGACCTGCTCGCCGAGGCGCTCGCCGCGATCGGCCGGGTCCCCGGCCTTCGCGATGTCAACGTCGAAGGCGGGCGCATCATCCGCGCCAGGGCCGACGACGGCGGCACCGCACTCCCGCTCGCCCTCTCCGTGCTCGACGCCGGCGGGTTCCGCGTCGCCTCGGCCACCGTCTCGCGGCCCAGCCTCGACGACGTCTACCTCGCCCACACCGGGCATTCCTTCGCCGCCGCACAGGACCGATCCGCCCGCCAGGGCGCGGATGACGGCGCCAGCCTCGAGAGGGCAGCATCATGACCACGATCACCACCCCGGCCCGTCCCGCGAGCTACGCCCGCCCGGCCGGCGCCGGCTTCATCGCCCACACCGGCTACCTGACGCTCCGACACCTGCGGGCGGCCGTGCGCATCCCGGCCTTCGTCGTGATGAACGTCGTCCAGCCGCTCATCTGGCTCCTGCTGTTCGGCCAGCTGTTCACATCCGTCGTCGAGATCCCCGGCTTCGATGGCGGCTCGAGCTACCTCGAGTTCCTGACCCCGGGCATCGTCATGATGATGGCGCTGTTCGGCAGCGCCTGGGCCGGCACCAGCTACATCCAGGACATGGACCGGGGGGTGATGGACCGCCTCCTCACCTCGCCGACCAACCGCGGAGCGCTCATGGTCGCCACCCTGCTCTACCAGGCGCTCCTCACGCTCGTGCAGTCGCTCATCGTCCTGGGTGTCGCCTGGCTGTGCGGTGCGCGCTTCGGCGGGGGAGCGGTCGGCATCCTCGTCCTGCTGCTCGCCGCCATGCTGCTGACCGCGTCGTTCTCGGCGCTGTCGAACGCGGCAGCCCTGCTCGCCCGCGACCAGACCGTGCTCATCGGCATCTCGCAGCTGATCACGATCCCGTTGATGTTCCTGAGCTCGGCGCTCATGGACACGAGCCTGTCCGCCGGGTGGGTGGCGGATGTCGCGGCGTTCAACCCGGTCGAGTGGGCGGTCGTCGCCGGGCGCGAGGCCCTGCAGGCGGATCCCGACTGGGCGATCATCGGAACGGACCTCGGCCTGCTCGCGGTCTTCGCGGCCGTGCTCGCCTGGGTGGCGACGAGGGCGTTCCGGGTCTACCAGCGCAGCGCGTAGGGGTGGAGCCGCCCTCGGCGGGCGGCGCCACCACCCACTCGAAAACCAACCGACATTCGGTTTATAGTGGAGCACCGCCGCATCCGTTCCCGGGATCCGGCCCGCGCATGAAGGAGTGCCACATGACCGACACGATCGACACGTCAGCCGACCTGGACCAGGCCGGGATCGACGACCGGTTCCGAGACGCCGGTCTCCCGATCGAGGAACGCGTCGAGATCCTGCTCGGCCAGATGACCCTCGAGGAGAAGGCCGGCCTGTTCTTCCAGACCATGATCGCGATGAGCCAGGACGGCGAGCTCGCGCCGGCCGATCCCACGTTCGGGCTGGCCTCCAACGAGGACATGGTCATCGGCAAGGGCATGACGCACTTCAACGTGCTCGGCTCCGCCCCGTCCGCTGAGCTCATGGCGGCCTGGCACAACAAGCTGCAGGAGCTCGCGGCCGGTACGCGCCTCGGCATCCCCGTGACGATCTCCACCGACCCGCGGCACTCGTTCAGCGACAACCCGCTCGCCGGCATGCTGTCTGGGCCGTTCTCGAGCTGGCCCGAGACGATCGGGCTCGCGGCGATCCGCGACGAGGCCCTCGTCGAGCGCTTCGCAGACATCGCCCGCCAGGAGTACACGGCGGTCGGCATCCGCGTCGCCCTGCACCCGCAGATCGACCTCGCCACCGAGCCGCGCTGGGGCCGTCAGGTCGCGACCTTCGGCGAGGACCCCGACCTCACGAGCGCCCTCGGCGCCGCCTACATCCGCGGCTTCCAGGGGGATGCCCTCGGAACCGATTCGGTCTCGACGATGACCAAGCACTTCCCGGGCGGCGGTCCCCAGATGGACGGCGAGGACGCTCACTTCCCGTACGGTCGCGAGCAGGTCTACCCCGGTGGCCGGTTCGAGCTGCACCTGAAGCCGTTCGAGGCCGCATTCGAGGCCGGAACCAGCCAGATCATGCCGTACTACGGCATGCCGGTCGGCACCGAGTACGAGGAGGTGGGCTTCGGCTTCAACAAGTCGGTCATCACGGGCCTGCTCCGCGAGCGCTACGCGTTCGACGGCATCGTCTGCACCGACTGGGGACTCATCTCCGACTCCGAGATCTTCGGCCAGCCGTTCCCCGCCCGGGCGTGGGGCGTCGAGCACCTCTCGCCGCGCGAGCGCATGGTCAAGATCATCGAGGCCGGCGTCGACCAGTTCGGCGGCGAGGCCATTCCCGAGCTGCTCATCGACCTCGTCGAGAGCGGCGCGGTGAGCGAGGAGCGCCTCGACGTCTCCGCGCGGCGCCTTCTGCGCGAGAAGTTCGTGCTGGGCCTGTTCGATGCGCCATACGTCGATGTCGAGAAGGCCGGACGCGTCGTCGGCTCGGAGGAGTTCGTGGCAGCCGGCGAGGCGGCTCAGCGCGCCTCGATCACCGTGCTCACCAACACGGAGGTCGACGGGACGCCCGTGCTCCCGCTCGCCACGGGACTCAAGCTCTACGTCGAGGGCATCGCCCCCGAGGTCGCGGCCGAGTACGGCACCATCGTGGGCACGCCAGCTGAGGCGGATGTGGCCGTCATCCGCACCCACGCCCCGTTCGAGCAGCGCTCGACCATGTTCGAGAACTTCTTCCACCAGGGATCCCTCGACTTCACCGACGAGGCCGTCGAGCACCTCCGCGCGATCGGTGCAGCGGTTCCGACGATCGTCGACGTGCACCTCGACCGTCCCGCGATCCTCACGCCGTTCGTCGGCGACGTCGCGGCGATCGTCGGCAACTACGGAGCCAGTGCGCGCGCCATCCTCGATGTGCTGACCGGCGCGGCCTCGCCCCAGGGCAGCCTCCCGTTCGACCTGCCGTCGAGCATGGCGGCCGTCGAGGCCAGCCGTGAGGACGTGCCGTTCGACACGGAGGACCCGCTGTTCCGGTTCGGGCACGGCCTGCGCTACTGATCTCGGTCCCGGGCCGACGGATGTTGCATCCGCCGGCCCCTCCAGGACTTCCCGCCCTTCCGATCGTGGTGCCCCAGTCGATACCCTGAGGCACCACCTGAGCAGAGGAGCATCCATGAATGCAGTAGCCCGTCCCGGCGGCGTCACCTTCATCGCCGTCCTGGTCTGGATCCAGGGGTTCTTCGACATCGTCGCCGGCCTCATCCTGCTCTTCAACCAGAACAATGCGCCGCTGCTCGAGGACTTCGGCGGCTCAGGCGGGCTCATCACCTCGGCGATCATCTACATCCTCGTCGGCATCATCATCATCGTGATCGCCCGCGGGCTGCTCCGCGGCAGCAACGGCGCCCGCGTGATCGTGACGGTCGTGGAACTGATCACGCTCATCGGGGCGATCTTCCTCATGATCGCTGCCCCCTCGCAGTTCCTCAGCGCGCTCATCACGGCCGCCATCGCCCTCGTCGTCATCCTGCTGCTCTGGACCGGTCGCGCGGCCGCCTTCTTCCGCAGCTGACCCGTCGGGGCGCCCCGTCCACGGGCGGGCATCGTTGTGCCACCTCTCCCTGCGGCGGCCCAGTGTTTTGTGGGATGCCGCCAATCGCGCTGCGTCGCATCCGGGAGGTCTTTGTCGTGCCGCCACGCACGGTTTCCGGTCTCTCCGCACGCACTCGTACCGTGGGGGAACACCCCGACCGCCAGATGTGAGGACTATTGATGGTTGACACCGCCGTTCGCCCGACGAGCCACGACAGCACCGCCGACGAGACGATCCCGCCCACGGTCGACACCGCTCCGATCACCATCCCCGGCGAGCCGGGAGCCCCTCGCATCGACGTGGAGAAGCTCGGCCGCCAGCTGCTCGGCACCTGGGCCGATGTGCGCCTCGCCTCGCGTGAGCTGACCGCCCGACCGGAGATGCAGCGCATCGACGGCCAGTCGATGGAGGAGCACCGCGAGCGTGTGCTCGGCCAGCTGAAGCTCCTCGTCAAGAACGGCCAGGTGCACCGCGCGTTCCCGTCGGCCGTCGGCGGCAAGGACGACCACGGCGGCAACATCGCCGGCTTCGAGGAGCTCGTCACCGCCGATCCGAGCCTGCAGATCAAGTCCGGCGTGCAGTGGGGCCTGTTCTCGGCCGCCATCCTGCACCTCGGCACCGAGTACCACCACCTCACGTTCCTGCCCGACACGATGAGCCTCGCCGTCCCCGGTGCCTTCGCCATGACGGAGACCGGACACGGATCGGATGTCGCATCGATCGGCACGACGGCGACCTACGACGAGAAGAAGCAGCAGTTCGTCATCAACACCCCGTTCCGCGGCGCCTGGAAGGACTACCTCGGCAACGCGGCCAAGCACGGCACGGCGGCCGTCGTGTTCGCGCAGCTCATCACGAAGGGCGTCAGCCACGGGGTCCACGCCTTCTACGTGCCGATCCGCAACAGCAAGGGCGGATTCCTCAAGGGCATCGGCGGGGAGGACGACGGCCTCAAGGGCGGTCTCAACGGCATCGACAACGGTCGCCTGCACTTCACGAACGTGCGGATCCCGCGCACCAATCTGCTGAACCGCTACGGCGACGTCGCGGAGGACGGCACCTACACGAGCCCCATCGCGAGCCCCGGCCGTCGGTTCTTCACGATGCTCGGCACCCTCGTGCAGGGCCGCGTCTCACTCGACGGCGCGGCGACCCAGGCATCGGCGATGGCCCTCACGATCGCCGTGACCTACGCGACCCAGCGTCGCCAGTTCAATGCGGCGAGCGACACCGACGAGGAGGTGCTGCTCGACTACCAGCGCCACCAGCGCCGGCTCATCCCCCGCATCGCCACGACCTACGCGCAGACCTTCGCGCACGACGAGTTCCTGGTGAAGTTCGACTCCGTGTTCAGCGGCGAGGCGGACACCGACGACGACCGCCAGGACCTCGAGACCCTCGCGGCCGCGCTCAAGCCGCTGTCGACGTGGGCGGCTCTCGACACCATCCAGGAGGCGCGCGAGGCCTGCGGCGGCGCTGGCTTCCTCGCCGAGAACCGTCTCGTGGGCCTGCGCGCCGACCTCGACGTGTACGTGACGTTCGAGGGCGACAACAACGTCCTCCTGCAGCTGGTCGCCAAGCGGCTCCTCACCGACTACTCGAAGAAGTTCGCGTCGGCGGATGCGGGGGCCATGGCACGCTACGTCGTCGAGCAGGGAGTCGAGCGCGCCTACCACGGCACGGGGCTGCGCCGCCTCGCGCAGACCGTCGCCGACTTCGGATCGACCGCCCGCTCCGTCTCCGAACTGCGCAACCCGGTCACGCAGCGGGAGCTGCTCACCGACCGTGTCGAGACCATGATCGCCGGGATCGGCGGCCGTCTCCGCGACAGCCGCAAGCTGTCGAAGCAGGCAGCTGCCGACCTCTTCAACTCGCAGCAGAACGAGCTCATCGAGGCCGCCCGTGCGCACGCCGAGCTGCTGCAGTGGGAGGCGTTCACCCGGGCGCTCGACGCGACGACGGATGCCGGCACCAAGGAGGTGCTCACCTGGCTCCGCGACCTGTTCGGTCTCGGCCTCATCGAGAAGCACCTCGCCTGGTACCTCATCAACGGACGCCTCTCGGCCAAGCGCGCGCAGGCCGTCACCGCCTACGTCGACCGGCTGATCTCGCGGCTTCGCCCGCACGCCCTCGACCTCGTCGATGCCTTCGGCTACAAGCCGGAGCACCTCCGCGCGTCGATCGCGAGCGGTGCGGAGCAGGAGCGACAGGATGAGGCCAGGGCGCATTACGCCGCGCTTCGCGCCTCCGGAACGGCGCCGGTCGACGAGAAGACGTTGAAGGCCGGGAAGAAGCGCTGAGGGCTGAGATCACCCGACCGACGACGGGCTAGCGCAGCGGCGGCTTGATGATCGCGCCGAATGCCAGGCCCACCGCGGCGCCGGCCGCGAGCCAGAGCCAGAACCCCGTGAACAGGCTGAGCACCAGCCCGACGATGAGTCCGACGATCAGGCCGATGATGAGCTGGGATCGACGAGACGCCCGTTCGGGCTGGGCTGGGGTCTTCTGGGCCATTCCCCCAGCGTAGCTTCCGCGTCAGAGCAGGCCGAGATCCTCGACCAGTGCGCGCTCCTCGACGAGCTCGGCGACCGAGGCGTCGATGCGCTCGCGGGCGAACGCGTCGAGCTCCAGTCCCTGCACGATGCGCCATGCTCCGTCGACGGACTCGGCCGGGAACGACGAGACGAGTCCGTCCGGAACACCGTACGACCCGTCCGACGGCAGAGCGACCGACGTCCAGCCGTGCCGCGTGCCGCCCACCCAGTCGCTCACGTGGTCGATCACGGCGTTCGCCGCCGATCCGACAGACGACGACCCGCGCACGTCGATGATCTCGGCTCCGCGCTTGGCCACGCGAGGGATGAACACGTCGCGGATCCAGGCGTGAGCGGCATCCGGTCCGAGCTGCTCCTCGAGCAGCCCGACGACGCTCCGACCCGCGGCGGTCGCGCGGGAGATGTCGGGGAACTGGGTGGCCGAGTGGTTCCCCCAGATCGTGACGTCGCGGAGCTGCGAGACCGGAGTGTGCAGCGCCTCGGACAGCTGCCCGAGCGCCCGGTTGTGATCGAGGCGGGTGAGGGCGGTGAACCGCTCGCGCGGCACGTCCGGCGCGTGGGCGCTCGCGATGGCCGCGTTGGTGTTGGCGGGGTTGCCGACCACGACGACTCTCACATCGGCCGCGGCACCCGCATTGATCGCCGCCCCCTGCGGGCCGAAGATCGCACCGTTGGCCGAGAGCAGTTCGCCGCGCTCCATCCCGGGCCCGCGCGGTCGCGACCCCACGAGGAGCGCGACGTTGGTGCCCTCGAACGCGGCGGTGACGTCGTCCGTCACGTCGACCGACTGCAGCAGCGGGAAGGCGGAGTCCTGCAGCTCGAGGGCGGCTCCCTCTGCACCGCGCAGGCCCTGCGGGATCTCGAGGAGCTTCAGCCTCAGGGCCGTGTCCGGCCCGAGCAGCTGCCCGGACGCGATCCGGAACAGCAGCGCGTAGCCGATCTGCCCGCCGGCGCCGGTGATGGTGATCGTCGAGACGTTGTCAGCCATGGTGCGAGCCTACGCCGCCCTCCGCCCCGCCATCGAGGGCGGCAGGGATGCCGACCGGCCTGCGACGCGGCGGCGTTTTGAGAGCGCGGGACCAGACGGTGGCGCCTATCGTGGGCGGATGCGCGAGTTCTACCCTGAGATCGAACCCCACGAGACCGGCATGCTCGACGTCGGCGACGGCCAGCAGGTGTACTGGGAGGTCTCCGGCAATCCCGACGGCAAGCCCGTGGTGTTCCTGCACGGCGGCCCGGGAGGCGGAACCAATCCCACGCAGCGTCGCCTGTTCGATCCGTCGAAGTACCGCATCGTGCTGTTCGACCAGCGCGGATGCGGGCGCAGCACACCGCACGTGAGCGCTCCGGATGCCGACCTCTCCTCCAACACCACCTGGCATCTCGTCGCCGACATCGAGAGGCTCCGCGAGCACCTCGGCATCGATCGGTGGCAGGTGCTCGGCGGCTCGTGGGGGAGTGCACTCGCCCTCGCGTACGCGCAGACCCACCCGGACCGGGTGACCGAGATCATCCTGCGCGGAATCTTCACCCTCCGCCGCGTCGAGCTGGACTGGTTCTACGAGGGCGGCGCAGCGGCTCTCTTCCCCGATCTCTGGGAGGGATTCCTCGAGCCAGTGCCCGCCGACGAGCGCGGGCACCTCATCGCGGCGTACTCGCGTCTGCTGAACGACCCGGATCCCGCCGTGCATCGTCCGGCCGCCATCGCCTGGTCGCGTTGGGAGTCGTCCACGATCACCCTGCTGCCGCAGCCGGAGACCATCGCGAAGTTCACGGAACCCGACTACGCGGTCGCCTTCGCGCGCATCGAGAACCACTACTTCATG
>JBEVEO010000011.1:0-10251 GCA_040512695.1 Leifsonia sp.
TCGACGGTGATGCCGATGTGGTCGAAGAGGGCCATCCGAACATCGTTGCAGCAAACGGTCGCAGAGCCCGCATTCGCCTGCCGTTCACCTTCCCGTTCACGCCTGTACGGGCGGCGTCAGTACGTTTCGATTCCATGAGGCTTCCCATCTCCCGCGCCGTCGCGGTCATCGCCGCGACCGCCACCGTCGGCGCCGCGCTCGCGCTCGCACTGCCCACTGCCGCACAGGCCGCTGACGGCACCTCCGTCAGGATCACCGAGTGGATGTACAACCCGGTGAGCTCGTCGGGCGAGTACATCGAGTTCACGAACCTGGGCGCCGCTCCCGTCAGCCTCGCCGGCTGGTCGTTCGACGACGACAGCAAGGTGCCCGGCACGGTTCCGCTCGACACCCTCGGCACCCTCGCCGTCGGCCACTCGGCGATCATCACCGAGTCGACGGATGCCACCTTCCGCGCGGAGTGGTCTCTCGGCGCCGACGTCAAGATCCTCTCCGGCAACGTCACCAACCTCGGCCGGGCCGACGAGATCAACCTGTTCAACGGGCCGGATGCCGTCGCGAACCTCGCGGACCGCCTCACGTACAACGACCAGGGCACGGGCACCATCAAGGGGCCGCGCACGCAGGGCGTCGCGGGCATCCCGAAGACGGATGCCGCGATCGGCGCGAACGACGCGTCGCAGTGGCAGCTCTCGACGGTCGGCGACTCTGAGGGATCGTGGGCGTCGACGGCCGGAGACATCGGATCGCCCGGGAAGAGCCGGTTCGCCCCGAGCGCACCGGCCGCGGACTGGACGAGCATCCGCATCAACGAGGTCTCGTCCGACAACGGCCTCACCCCGGTCGGCGACGCCATCGAGCTCTACAACAGCGCAGCGACCGCGGTCAGCATCGCGGGCTGGCTGCAGATCGACGGCGGCGCCGCCACCGCGGCGACCGCGTTCTCGGCGAAGCTCGCCGATGGCACCGCGACGGCATCCGTTCCGGCGCACGGCTACGTCTACTTCGGGTCCACGAAGGGACTCGGCAGCGGCGGAGACGGCGTGAAGCTCTACCTCCCGGATGGCGCGAACGGCACAGCCGGCACGCTCGTCGACTCGGTGGACTACACCGCTGGCGAGGCCGGCACCGACGAGAGCAACAACTTCGGCGCTGGAGCCTTCGCGCGCTGCCCCGACGGCAGCGGCGCGTTCGCCTCGGTTGCGGCGAAGAGCTTCGGCGCATCCAACGCCGACGCCTGCACGACGCCGCTGACCAACCCCGCCGACGTGCCCGCCCCGACCCTGAACTGCCAGCCCGAGGCCCCGTCGGGCACGGGCACGCTCCCCGCCACCGCACTCACGCCCGCCGCATGGCAGGGCAGCGCATCCGTCACCGTCGCCGACGCGCAGTGCGCCTGGAAGACCACGACCGGACCCGAGGGTCGCGACATCAGCGGTCTCGTCTTCGACCCGAGCAACGCGAACGTGCTCTACAGCGTCAAGAACAAGAGCTGGGTGTACCGCCTGGTGAAGCAGGGCGAGGTCTGGGTGCCCGACACGAGCAACGGCTGGAGTGCAGGCAAGGAGATCTTCTTCCCCGGCAGCAGCGACCCGGCGACGAACCAGCCCGACTCCGAGGGCCTGACCGTCGGTGCCGATGGCGCGCTCTACGTCACCACCGAGCGCAACAACGCCGCCAACACGATCCCGCTGAACTCGATCCTGCGCTTCGACCCGACCCAGTCCGGCACGCAGCTCATCGCGACCGACCAGTGGGACCTGACCGCGGAGTTCCCGGAGCTGCACGCCGGCAACAAGACCGAGGCGAACCTCGGCTTCGAGGGCGTCACCTTCGTGCCCGACAGCTACCTCACGGGCAACGGATTCGTCGACCAGTCGACCGGGAAGGCCTACAAGCCGATCGACTACCCGAAGCACGGCACCGGCCTCTACTTCGCCGCCCTCGAGAACGACGGCAAGCTGTACGCCTACGCGCTCAACGGCGACCACTCGTTCCACCGCGTGGCCGTGGTCGACACCGGCATGGGCCACGTGATGGAGGTGCAGTTCGACGCGGATGCCCAGCGCATCTGGGCGGTGTGCGACAACACCTGCGGGGTCGCCTCGACGGTGCTGAAGGTGAGCGCGACCGGCTCGATCGTTCCGGATGTGGCGTACGCCAAGCCGGCCGCGCTGCCGAACAACAACGTGGAGGGCTTCGCCCTGGCGCCGAACTCGACGTGTGTCGCCGGCACCAAGGAGGTCGTCTGGGCGGACGACGGCATCTACGGCACCGGCCCCGGCACGGCATCCGAGGGCCACGCGCTCTACAGCGGCCGCATCAGCTGCGACCTGCAGCTCGGCGGCCAGGGCGTGCCGAAGCCGGCCGCCTGGGACAAGAAGACCGTGTATCTCGCGGGCGACCGGGTGAGCTACGACGGCAGGGTCTTCGCTGCGCTCTGGTACACGAAGGGCGAGATCCCCGGCAGCAGCAAGAACGGGGCGTGGGCCGAGGTCGCGATCGCATCCGACGGCTCGACCCTGTGGACGGCCACAGGCGTCTTCAACACCGGTGATGTCGTCCTCTACCAGGGCCGCACGTTCCGGGCGCTCTGGTACACCCGCGGCACGACGCCGGGAGGAGTCGGCGGCCCGTGGAGCGAGATCGTCGCTCCGACCACGCCCGGCGGCGTTCCCGCCTGGAGCGCCGCGACCGTCTACACCGGTGGCGAGAAGGTGAGCTACCAGGGCCACGTGTACCAGGCGCAGTGGTACAGCGCCGGTGCGACGCCGAGCCAGACCTCGCCCTACGGGCCGTGGAAGCTCATCGGCTGAGGGGCGGCGTCGGGATCGGTGGCGGTTGTCGTGGTCTCAGTAGCGACCGGCGGAGGCCGCTCGATCGGCGGAGTGGGGCTGACTCCGCACGGCGACCCGGGTATCGTCGAGCACATGTGTAGGAACATCCGCTGCCTCCACAACTTCGAGCCGGCGACCACCGACGACGAGGTACGCGAGGCCGCTCTGCAGTTCGTCCGCAAGACCAGTGGGTCGACTCGACCATCGCGCGCCAACGCGGAGGCCTTCGAACGCGCGCTCGACGAGATCGCCGCCGCCACCCGGCGGATGCTCGATGAGCTGGTCACGAACGCCCCGCCGAAGACTCGCGAGCTGGAGGCCATCAAGGGCCGGCAGCGTCACGAGAAGCGCATGGAGCGCGAGGTCAGGATCCGCACGGCGTCGGCGTGAGCACAGCGCTGGACGACGGTCCGTTCTTCCACGGTACGAAAGCCGACCTCCGGGTCGGTGATCTCCTGACCGCCGGCTTCCGGTCGAACTATCGTCCCGAGGTCGTGATGAACCACATCTACTTCACCGCTCTGCCGGACGGCGCCGGGCTGGCAGCAGAACTCGCGGCGGGCGACGGAGCCCCGCGCGTCTACGCCGTGGAGCCGACCGGGTCGTTCGAAGACGACCCGAACGTGACCGACAAGAAGTTCCCGGGCAACCCCACCCGGTCGTACCGCAGCAGTGCCCCGCTCCGGGTCGTCGGCGAAGTCACCGACTGGACACGGCTGACGCCCGAAGCGCTCCAGGCCTGGAGGGAACGCCTGGCGACTCTCCTCGAGGACGAGCGCGGCGAGATCATCAACTGAGTTCGATCCCACGCGGGAACGGAGAGCGGAAGACGACATGACGGACCAGGATGAGCGATCGGTCGCCGACTACATCGCGTCGCTCGATGACGAGCAGACCATCGACGACAGCGAGACGTTGCTGGCCATGATGCAGCGGATCACCGGGAAGGAGCCGGCACTGTGGAATGTCGGCACCATCGGATTCGGCACCTACCACTACACGTACGACACCGGCCGCGAAGGCGACGGCCACACGATCGGCTTCTATCCGAGGAAGGGCAAGCTGACCGTGTACCTGATGGACGGCACGGCACGCCACGCCGAGCTTCTGGCCACGTTGGGCAAGCATTCGACCACGGGCTACTGCGTCTACATCCGGCGACTGAGCGATGTCGACCTGCCGGTGCTCGAGCGGATCGTCCGTGAGTCGTACGAGTTCGTCGAGTCGAAGGCGCAGGAGGGGCCGATTCGCGAGATCCTGTGGAAGGCCGAGGGGTAGTCGGCGGATTGGCCGGCGGGCTGGCGGCGCTACTCGATCGGCGGGCTGGCGGCGCGGCTCGACCGACGGTGTGCGGGGTGGGCCGTGTCGGTCGGGCGGCTTAGGCTCGCAGCGTGGCAGACCTCGATGACCTGCGCCGCACCGCCGCCGGACTGCCCGGCAGCGAGGAGCGGGCGACGACGGGCGGCGCCGCGTGGTTCGTGCGGGGCAAGCCGTACGCCTGGGAGTGTCATCCGTGGCCGAGCATCCCCGAGGACATGCGCGCCATCATCGCGGCCGAGCTCGTCGTCGGGGTGAAGGTCGCCGATCGCGTGGATGCGCTCGCCCTCGTCGAGATGGAGCCCGCCGTGTTCCTGCGCACCACGACGCGCTGGAGCGAGCCGAAGGTCGCGTTCCGCATGGCCGGCATCGACGACGACCACCTCGCCGAGCTCGTGACGGAAGCGTGGCGCGTGCAGGCGCCGCAGTACCTGCGGCGGGAGTTCGACGACGCCGACTGAGCGGCCGGCTTCGCGGCGTCGGGATTCCACCGACCAGCAGCGCTCACCAGGGCGACGGTCGGTCGTTGTCGCGCCGGCTGTCGTCGGGGAAGTGCGGCAGCTCGTAGCCGCCGGCGCGGATGCACAGCCACCGCAGTTGCTCCGGACTGTCGGGCACGCATCGCCACGTGCGCCAGACGCCCTGGCCGACCCGGATGACGGTTCCCGGTGCGACATCGACGACATCGTCGTCCAGCCCCATCTGCCCATGCCCCGTGAGGAATACGTACAGTTCCTCGACGCGGGCGTGGGCGTGCCAGTATCCGGCCTCCTCGCCCGGCTCGAAGGCGTTGGAGGTCATGCCGATGTACTGCATGGTGATGTCGTGATCGACCACCCGTCGTCCGTCACGCGAGCTCTCGGGGCGGAACCCGCCGTAGTGCTCCCGCCAGTGGTCGAGGTCGCCCATCTCCAGCACGTCGTAGTCGCTCACGGCATCACTGTAGCGACGGCCGAGACCGGCGGATCCCGATAGTGTCGAATCAGTCGCGGAGACCCATACCGCGAGTGCCGACAGGGGGCCACTTGACCAGCAGCATCGAAAACCGCTCTTCATGGAAGCGCTTCTGGGAGCGTGGCGACTGGTGGAGGGCCATCATCCTCGCCGCCGGCTACTACGTGCTCTACCAGCTGGCCTCGCTCCTCCTCGTGCCCTGGGCGTCATCATTCGACGACCCGGACAGCGGGGGCTATGTTCTGTTCTTCTACGCGCTGCCGATCCTCTTCGGCGGCGTCATCCTCGTCGTGTTCGCGTGGTCGGTCGGATGGTTGAAGGAACTCTTCGCGCGGCAGCCCATTCGCGGCAACTGGTGGATGTGGATCGCCGTCGCCGTCGTGGTGGTCTTCAACGTTCTTCACTTCGCAACCATCGACTACGCCTCCGTCGACGCCGGCTACGTCGCCGCCTGGATCCTCGCCGGACTGTGCATCGGCTTCGCGGAGGAGACGCTGACGCGCGGCTTCGTCGTCAACATGATGCGCAAGGCCGGTCGACCGGAGATCGCCGTCGCCACCGTCAGCGCGGCGATCTTCGCCGCGCTGCACTCCGGAAACCTGATCATGGGGCAGACGCTCTTCGCCACACTGATCCAGGTCGCTTACACCTTCGCCTTCGGAATCTGCATGTATCTCGCGCTGCGGGTGACGGGCAACCTGATCTGGCCCATCCTGCTGCACGCGACGACCGACCCGAGCATCTTCATGCAGGCCGCGCATCCGGCGGATGGCGCCCTCACGGCGTTCGCGGGACTGGGCAACATCGTCGTCATCATCGTGGGACTGGTGTTGATGATCTTCATCCGCGGGCGTGTGCAGACGCGCGACTCCGCGCTGACCAGCCCCGCCGTGGTCGGCTGAGTCCACCGCTCAGCGCTCGCATCTTCGCTACGTCACGGGCGGGCTCGTGAGGTGGCCGGTGTGGTCTCGATACGCGTCGACGTCGTCGGCGCCACTCGACCGGCGGGTGCACGACTGCGCCCGCCTTCCCAACGGGAGGCGGGCGCAGTCGGTCGCAGCAGCGGATCAGATTAACTTGCGACGGTAGATCGAGACCGCCCAGACGTAGGCGATGACGAGGATGCCCACGAGCCAGGCGAGGGCGATCCAGATGTCACTGCCGACGGGCTGCCCGGCGAACAGCGCGCGGGTGCTGTCCACGATCGAGGTCACCGGCTGGTTCTCGGCGAACCAGGCGACGGGAGCCGGCATCGAATCGGTCGGCACGAACGCCGAGCTGATGAACGGCAGGAAGATCAGCGGGTAGCTGAACGCGCTCGCGCCGTCCACGGTCTTCGCGGAGAGCCCGGCGACCACGGCCAGCCAGGTCAGGGCGAGGGTGAACAGCACCATGATGCCGGCGACCGCGAGCCAGGCGCCCACGGACGCCCCGGTGCGGAATCCCATGATCAGTGCGACGCCGATCACGATCGCGATCGAGATGAGGTTCGCGACCAGGGACGTGAGCACGTGCGCCCAGAGCACGCTCGACCGCGCGATCGGCATGGACTGGAAGCGCTCGAAGATGCCGCCCTGCAGGTCGAGGAACAGCCGGTACGAGGTGTACGCGACGCCCGACGCGATGGTGATGAGCAGGATGCCGGGGAGCATGTAGTTGATGTACGACTCGTCGGATCCGGTGTTGATCGCACCGCCGAGCACGTATACGAACAGCAGCATGAGCGCGATCGGTGTGACCGCGGTCGTGATGATCGTGTCGGGGCTGCGGAGGATGTGGCGCAGCGAACGACCGGTGAGGACGCCGGTGTCGCCGAGGACTGCGGTGGTCATCGGAGTTCCTTTCCAGTTGCCGCGCTGTCTGCGCTGTCGGACTCGCCGGTGTCTCCGACGAGGGTGAGGAAGACCTCCTCGAGGGAGGGCTGCTTCTCGACGTACTCGACCTTGGCGGCCGGGAGGAGCCGCTTGAGCTCGGCGAGTGTGCCGTTCTGGATGATCGTGCCCTTGTGCAGGATGGCGATCCGGTCGGCGAGCTGCTCGGCCTCGTCGAGGTACTGGGTGGTGAGCAGCACGGTGGTGCCGCCCTGGGCGAGCTGCTTGATGGTCTGCCATACCTCGATGCGCGCCTGCGGGTCGAGTCCGGTGGTCGGCTCGTCGAGGAAGATGATCGGCGGATTGCCGATCAGGCTCATGGCGATGTCGAGCCGGCGGCGCATGCCGCCCGAGTACGTGCCGGCCCTGCGGCCGCCGGCCTCGGTGAGCTGGAAGCGCGCGAGCAGGTCGTCGGCGATGGCGCCGGCATCCTTCAGGTGACGGAGCTTGGCGACCAGCACCAGGTTCTCCCGGCCGGTGAGCACCTCATCGACCGCGGCGAACTGGCCGGTCAGGCTGATCGACTCGCGCACGTCGCCGGGCTTCGCGGCCACGTCGAAGCCGTGCACGGTTGCGGTGCCGGCGTCGGCCTTCAGCAGCGTCGACAGGATCCGCACCAGCGTGGTCTTGCCGGCTCCGTTCGAGCCGAGCAGGGCGAAGATGCTCCCCGCCTTCACATCGAAGTCGACGCCCTGCAGCACGTGCAGGTCCTTGAACGACTTCTCGATGCCCTGCACCCGGATGGCTGTATCCGTGGTCATTTCCGTTCCTCTCGCTCAGCGTCCTCGATGGCCTTGGTCAGGCGGGCGCGTTCCTTGTCGATCCACTGCTTGCCGGTGTATGCCTGCGCGAACGTCTCGGCGAAATCGACCGGGTCGTCGCCGACGATGTCGCGCACCGGGGTCCCGTCCACGGCGGCGCGCTCCCACAGGTCGGCCAGGTCGCCGAACATCGTGATGAGGGTGTCGCCGTCGGTGGGGGCTCCGGAGTACATGAGGTACCGGTGCATGGCCTTCGCCGCGCTCCCATAGGGCTCGGGCAGCGCGTCGATGCGGGCCTTGTCCTGCTTGTACTGCTTCTTCTGCTCGAGCGAGCCGGTGAGGGCCTCGATCCATTTGGCGGTCATGTCAGTTCTCTCCTTCGTGCTGCGAATGTTCGGTGTCGTGGTGGAGCTGTTCGATCCGTCCGGCGATGAAGCTCCAGCTGGTCCAGAACTCGTCGAGGTACTCGGCGCCCAGTGCGTTCAGCGAGTACACCTTGCGCGGCGGACCCTTCTCGGATGGGACCTTCGCCACGTCGACGAAGCCCCGTTGCTCGATCCTGACCAGCAGCGCGTAGACGGTGCCCTCGACGATGTCGGAGAAGCCCTGCTCGCGCAGCCGTGCCGTGATCTCGTAGCCGTATGCCGGCTGCACGGCCAGGATCGCCAGGACGATCCCCTCGAGCGTGCCCTTGAGCATCTCGGTCATCTGCTTGCCCATGGAACCCTCCTTCAGCTACTCAGTGATGGTGAGTACTAGTACTCAGTGATATTGACTACTGGTACATAGTGACACTGAATAGCGAGGAATGCAACACCCGGATGCGAACGGGTTTCCGAGCGCCAGGGTCGGCATCGGCCCCGCGCACTGACGCGGCAATGCGAGTACCGGGCACGACCCCGCCGGTGGCCTCGGCGCAGCATGACGCGCGCCGAACGTGGCGCCACGGTGACGAGGGAGTGGGCCTAGCGCCGGACTCAGGCTTCGGCGGATCCGGATCCGGATTCGGCCGCAGCCGCTCGGGCAGCCTCCGCCGCGCGCTCGACCCACTTGGGGATCTCGCCGTAGCGCTGGAACGGCACGAGGCTGCCGGCGGCGCTGTCGTCGATGAGCTGCGCGAGCCGACGCTCGCGCGTGGCCTCCTGTTTCGCCGTGAGCACCCAGTGGATGACCTGGCGGCGGTACGTGGCGGTGGCGGCCTCGAGGAAGGCGCTCGCCGCGGGGTTCGCCGCGACCCGGGACGCGAACTCGGGCGGCAGCTCCTGCGCGGGACTCTCGTGCGAGTAGACGCCCGACCGGTCCTCTCGGCGACGTGCGTAGGCGGCGAGTCCGGCCTCGTGCATACGGCCCTCGGCCGTGAGCTTCTCGACCAGCGCGATGTTCACGCTCGACCAGTTGCTCGACGGCTTCCGTGGCGTCCAGCGCTGGCGCACCGCGTCCTCGTCGATGCGCTGGGCCACGGAGTCGATCCAGCCGAAGCAGAGCGCCTCGGGCACCGCCTGCTCCCACGTGAGGGTGCGGTCGGGCACGTGCTTCTTGTACAGGCCCATCCAGAGTTCGGTCTCGGTGGCGTGGTTGGCCTCGAGCCACGCCCGGAACTCCTCCGGCCCGTTGAAGAACAGCGCCGGGCGCTCCGGCGTGCCTCCGGGGGTGCCGATCCGCGCGGTCATGGCACGAGTCTGCCAGCTCCCGCCGACGCCGCGCGCACGTCCTCGTCGACGAGGTCGGCGTTGAGGCCGGCGCCCGCCATGTTGCCCGCCGCCATGGCGAATGGCACGGAGGATCGGGCATCCGTCACATTGCCGGCCGCCCACAGGCCGGGCACGCTCGTGCGGCCCATGGCGTCGACGTCGAGCCAGCTCGCGCCCTGACGATCGACGATCGTCGCGCCCAGGGAGCGGGCGAGCGCGTCCAACGGCTGCGGGCGCGGGGCGGCGAACACCGCGTCGACGGCGAGGAGGGTGCCGTCGGCGAGACGGATGCCTGTGAGGGAGTCGTCCACATCCGTCTCGATCGCGGCGGCCGCACGCTCCTCGATGGCGATACCGCGCGCGAGAAGACCGACGCGGGACTCGTCGGGAAGGGAGCTGCCGTTCACGACGTACGTGACGTCGGCGGAGAGCTGGCGCATGAGCTGGGCCTGGTGCGTGCTCGTCGGCCCGCCCGCGATGATCGCGATGCGGCGATCGCGCACCTCCCAGCCGTCGCAGTACGGGCAGACCACCACTCCACGGCCCCACTGCTCGGCGAGACCGGGGATGGCGGGGAGGTCGTCGCGCAGCCCGGTGGCGAGGAGGATGCGTCGCGTGCCGAGCGTGGCACCCGAGTCGAGCACGACGTCGAATCCGCCATCGACGACGGTGGCGGATGCGATGCCTCCGGTCCGCACCTCGACGGTGTCGTAGCGGGCGAGTTCGCGGCGGCCGTCGGCGAGCAGGTCGAGCGGGGAGGTGTGGTCGCGGCCGAGCACGCCGTGCATGTGCGCGGCGAAGCGGTTGCGCGGCTGCCCCT
>JBEVEO010000048.1:0-4720 GCA_040512695.1 Leifsonia sp.
TAAAGACGGACGGGTCTCATTTCGAGCCGCTCATTAGTTGTCACTCATTAGTGATCACTGTGCCGTTCAGCCTGTTCTCTAAAGGGGATGCATCCAGGTTCCCGCTCACGCGCAGTGCACGCCCGAAGGCCCGCTTGCGGAGTGCGAGTTGGAAGCACGAGTCCGTCGGATGCAGCCACGCTCCTCGACCGGGCAGGACGGCGGTCTCATCGACCACGAGTTCTGATTTCCCGGCGACGATCCTCAGAAGTGAGGACCTCGGGGCGCGCGAACGGCATCCGATGCACGTTCTAACGGGTTCCACTTTACACCTATGGGCTGGGGGTCCGCCGTACCGGGACGACGGGCTCGGTCGAGGAGGACTAGTCCTCGAGGATCGAGTCGGGCTGGATGTCGATCTTCGCGCCCGTCAGCTTGGCGGCCAGGCGGGCGTTCTGGCCCTCCTTGCCGATCGCGAGCGACAGCTGGTAGTCGGGCACGAGAGCGCGCACGGCCTTGAGCGAGGCATCCACGACGTAGGCGCTGGTGACCTTGGCCGGTGAGAGCGCGCTGGCGACGAAGGTGGGCAGGTCGTCGGAGTAGTCGACGATGTCGATCTTCTCGTTGTTGAGCTCCGCCGTGACGGCGCGGACGCGCTGGCCGAGCTCGCCGATGCAGGCGCCCTTGGCGTTCACGCCGGGCTCCATGGCGCGCACGGCGATCTTCGAGCGGTGCCCGGCCTCGCGGGCCAGGGAGACGATCTCGACGACGCCGCTGGCGATCTCGGGAACCTCGAGCGCGAACAGCTTGCGGACGAGGGAGGGGTGCGTGCGCGACACCGTGATCTGCGGACCCTTGAGGCCCTTCGACACGCTCGTCACGTAGACGCGGATGCGGGAGCCGTGGGCGTAGTCCTCACCCGGAACCTGCTCCTCGGGCGGCAGGATCGCCTCGACGGTGCCGAGGTCGACGTGGATCATGCGCGGGTTCGGTCCCTGCTGGATCACTCCGGCGACGATGTCGCCCTCGCGTCCGCGGAACTCGCCCAGGATCGCGTCGTCGGCGATGTCGCGCAGACGCTGGTTGATGACCTGCTTGGCGGCGAACGCTCCGATGCGACCGAAGTCGTCGGGGGTGTCCTCGGCCTCGCCGATGATGTTGCCCTCGTCATCCGTCTCGGGGATGAAGATCGAGACGTGACCGCTCTTGCGGTTGAGTTCGACTCGCGCACCGGCCGGGTCGATGTGGCCGTGCGCGTTGGGGTTCACGTGCTTGAGATAGGCCGTGAGGATCGCCTGCTCGATGATGGTGACCAGTTCGTCGAAGGGGATCTCCTTCTCACGTTCCATCAGACGCAGTACGCCGAGGTCGATGTCCATCTCCGGCCTCCTCTATTCAGATCTCGTATTCATTTGTGGACACGACGTGGATGCGTCGAGCCGATCTTCTACGCTACCGGATTCCGGGGGCACTCGTCACCGTCTCCTCCGACCCGCACGCACGCGGAACGGGACCGGTGCGATCGCCCGCACGGTCCCGTTCCGGTCTCGCTCGTCATTGTCGACGAGCGGATGCCTCAGCCCAGGGCGTCGGCCACCTCGGTGATGGCGACGGGAGTGCGCTCCCCCGTCACCCGATCCCACAGCTCGACGACGCCCTCGGCGACGCCGCGGCCGGCGATCACGATCTTCGGGATGCCGATGAGCTCGGCGTCGCCGAACTTCACGCCGGGCGAGACCTTGGGGCGGTCGTCGTAGAGAACCGAGCGACCCGTGGCCTCGATGGCGGCGCAGACCTGCTCGGCTGCGGAGAACGCGGCCGGGTCCTTGCCCGTCGCGAGAACGTAGACGTCGAACGGCGAGACTGCAGCGGGCCAGACGAGGCCCTTGTCGTCGTTGTTGCCCTCGGCGATGATCGCGAGGATGCGGGTGACTCCGATGCCGTAGGAGCCCATCGTGACCGTGACCAGCTTGCCGTTCTCGTCCAGCACCTTGAGCCCGAGGACGTCGGCGTACTTGCGGCCGAGCTGGAAGACGTGGCCGATCTCCATGCCGCGCGCGAGCTCGACGGGGCCGGATCCATCGGGGGCCGGGTCACCCGCACGCACCTCTGCCGCCTCGATGGTGCCATCGGCGGTGAAGTCGCGGCCGGCCACGAGACCGAAGACGTGCTTCTGGTCGAGGTTGGCTCCGGTGATCCACTCGGTGCCGTCGACGACACGCGGATCGAGCAGGAACCGGATGCCTGAAGCCGACTCCTCGCCGAGCACGGCGCCGAGGGGCGACCACGGGCCGATGTACCCCTTGACCAGGGCGGGGTTCTTGGCGAAGTCGGCTTCGGTGGCCTGCTCGGCCTCGGCCGGAGCGAAGGCCACCTCGATGCGCTTCATGTCGACCTCGCGGTCGCCGGGCAGGCCGATGGCGACGAGCTCGCGCGTGCCGTCAAGGTGCGTGAGCGCCAGCACGACGTTCTTGAGCGTGTCCGCCGCAGTCCACGCCCGACCGTCGGGGCGCGGGTACTCGGCGTTCGCGAGATCGACGAGGGTCGCGATCGTGGGCGTGTTCGGGGAGTCGAGCACGACGGCGGCGGGCAGGCCGTCGATGGGGAGAGCATCCGGAACCTCGGTGACGTAGGCCTCGACGTTGGCCGCGTAGCCTCCGGCCGAACGCACGAAGGTGTCCTCTCCGACGACCGTCGGGTGCAGGAACTCCTCGCTCTTCGAGCCTCCCATGGCTCCGGCGTCGGCCTTCACGATGACGTACTCGAGTCCGAGGCGGGTGAAGATGCGCTCGTAGGCGTCGCGCTGGGCCTGGTAGCTCGCGTCGAGGCCGGCATCCGTGTAGTCGAAGGAGTAGGCGTCCTTCATGGTGAACTCGCGACCGCGGAGGAGGCCGGCGCGGGGGCGCGCCTCGTCGCGGTACTTGTCCTGGATCTGGTAGATCGACAGCGGCAGGTCCTTGTAGGAGTTGTAGAGGTCCTTGACGAGCAGGGTGAAGACCTCCTCGTGCGTGGGCGCGAGCAGGTAGTCGGCGCCCTTGCGGTCCTGCAGGCGGAACAGGCCGTCGCCGTACTCGGTCCAGCGCCCGGTCGCCTCGTAGGGCTCGCGGGGCAGCAGGGCCGGGAAGTGCACCTCGTGAGCACCGGCGTTCGTCATCTCCTCGCGGATGATGCGCTCGATCTTCTCCTTGACCCGCAGGCCGATCGGCAGCCAGGCGAACACGCCCGGGGCCTGACGGCGGATGTAGCCCGCCCGCACGAGCAGGCGGTGGCTGGTCACCTCGGCATCGGAGGGGTCTTCGCGGAGGGTGCGGAGGAAGTAGGTGGTGAGACGTGTAGGCACCCGGTCAGTTTACGCAGTGACGGATGCCGCCCGGTCTCAGCCGGTGACGCCACTCAGGACGCCGGCGGCGAGGGCGCCCAGCTGATCGGCGTCGAGACTTCCCCGGGCCGTGACCAGGTTGGCGCCGTCCGTCGCGTAGACCATGACCCCGCCGGTGCCGTCGGCATCCGGAACACGGATCGCCCGCGTCGCGCCGGGGAGAGTCACGGACTCGGCACCGGGGGTGGTGGCGGCACTGTCGACGACCCACCACCCGCCCGGCAGGATCCCGGTCTCGGCGAGGGTCTCGGTCCCGGACTCCCAGAAGCAGGTCTCCTGACCCGCCGCACTCATGGCGCCGTAGAAGCCGGGACCGGCCTCGCCGGGAGAGTTGCCCGATGCAGCCTCGAGATCGACCCCGAGGGGGTCGGTACGGACGCGCTCGTCGAGCACCTCGCAGCTCGGGGTCTCGGTCCATGCTCCGTCCGTCGCCGCGGGAGGGGAGGCCGCGTGAGCGCTCGAACGGGTGCCGAAGTCGGCGACCAGAGCATCGACGGCGTCCGTGGCGGCGATCCCGGAGTCGATCGCGGTGTACACCACGCCCGCGTACCACCAGCCGTCGACCGACGCGCTGAAGGAGCAGGCATCCTGGTAACCGGCGCTGAAGTCACCGCCGTAGCAGTACGGCTGGTCGGCGCCGCTGTGGTCGACGATGTCCTGGCCGACCGTGGCGATGGGGATGACCGTGACCCACACGCCGTCCCCCGACTGCGCCGTCCACGCGCAGCGGATGCCGCCCAAGCCCCTGACCGTCCAATCCGGCATGTACGTTCCGGAGTACGGGGATGCGACCACCGGCCCGCCCGTGGCAGCGGAGACTTCCTCCTCCGTGGCGACCACCGAGCAGTCGCCTCCGAAGGCGGCCAGGGGCGCGGTGGGCACCGCCACGGCGGGCGCCGGTGCACTTGTCGGAGTCGGGCGCGGCTCCGCGGCGAGCGTCGTCGGCGGTGTGGTCGGCGGCGTCGTCGCGGCTGCCGGGGTGCAGCCGGCAAGAGCACCGACGAGAAGCACGGCGACGACGCCGGTGACGAGAGTCTTCATGCTCGTCACGGTAGCAACGAGACCGGGAGCGGCCGGAGCCGCTCCCGTCACGATCGCGCATCGCCGACGCCCCAGAACTGGGGCGCCGGCGCGGGATCCCTCCGACTCAGTCGGCGAGGATCAGGTAGAGGGCGCGGCGCGCCTCATCGAGCTTCTCGATGGCGGCGGTGCGCTGGGCATCCGTCGCACCGTGCCGGAACTGGCCGACGACGCCCATGAGGCGGCCGACGGTCTCGAAGAGCTCGGTGGCCGACTCGCTCGGGCGAGGAACCGAGGCCCACGCCTTCTCGAGGTCTTCGGTGTTCTCGGTGACGTAGGTGC
>JBEVEO010000049.1:0-7174 GCA_040512695.1 Leifsonia sp.
TGGTCGGCTTCGACGACAGCGCCTGGGCCGTGCGCGCGCAACCCGCCCTCTCGACGGTGCACCAGCCGGCCGAGGGCCTCGGCCGAGCCGTCGCGGAGAGCGTGCTCTCGCAGTTGCGCGGCGAGGACCAGCCGGTCGGCGGAATCCTCCTCGAGACCCCGATCGTCTGGCGCGACTCGGCGTAGGGCCTTCCGCTCACGCCCCGCGCTATCGATCCTCGCGCTCGCTGTCGAAAGGATGCAGGCGCGACCGAGAACCTGCAGCGCGCAGCGAGCTACCCCAGCACCCGCCCGATGAACCCGTTCGTGCGCTCCACCAGCCCCGAGATGCGCGCCTCCGGGTGCCCAGCGGGCACGACCTCGTGCGGCGTCAGCGGCGCCCCGAGCCGCACGTTCTCGGTGCACGACAGGTCGGCGCAGATGTACGTGCCCACGGAGTCGCCACGCTCCCCCGCCTCTCCCGACCGCCGTGCCGTGAACATCGACACCTGGTCGGCGGGCTGCAGCGTGTGGCAGAGGTTGCAGTACGCGGGACGCTGATGCGACATCGTCGACTCCGACGCACGCAGCACCACGCCGACGGGCTCGCCGTCCTGCTCCACCACGATGTAGCCGCGGCGCGGCGCCTTCGGATCGCGCCAGCCCAGGAAGTCGATGTGATCCCACTCGATGAGCAGATAGTCGATGGGGAGACTCAACGTCTCGACCTCATCGACCGATCCGTTCACCAGTGAAGCGCGGATCTCGTCGTCCGTCAGCGGGCGCATGGGCCTCCCCCGGGAGTGTTCGTTCGTTCCCATCCAGTCTAGGCAGAGCCTCGCGTGCGATCTCGGGCCGGACATGGTGCGAACGGTGCCACCGGCGTAGGCTCACCGCATGGTCGCCGATGACCCGGTCGTGACGAATCCCGATCACTACAGCATCCTGTTCGAGAACGAGTTCGTGCGCGTGCTCGAGTACCTCGACGCCCCGGGTGATGCCTCGAGGCCACACGAGCATCCGAACAGCGTCATGATCACGCTCACCGCCTTCCACCGCCTCCTGCAGTCCGGAGATGCCGAGCGGGAGGTGGCTCTGCCCGCCGGCGTCGCGACCTGGCTGCCGGCCCAGCGGCACTCGGGCACGAACACCGGCGAGACCCCGACGCACACCATCTTCGTCGAGCTCAAGGGCGCATCGGCCGGGACCCCCGGGGTGTCGGTGCTCGGCCCGAACTGAACCCGCACCTGACGTTTCGCTGCTCATCCTCCCCGAAACCTCGTCGCGCTCGAGCGGCGGACTTACGCTTGACGCGTGTCGACAGCCGCTGATCCCGTGACGGATGCCCGCGCGCCCGGCTCCGGCGACCGCGCGGCGGGGGCGACGTCGTCGGGCCCATCGGCCCGCGGCACCTTCTGGCTCTCGGCCCTCGTCGGCGTGATCGCGGCCGGCGTGACGCTCGGCGTCGCCGAACTGGTCGCCGTCTTCGTCGGAGCGGCGAGCAGCCCCATCTTCGCCGTGGGCGCCTGGGTCATCGACCTCGTGCCCGGATGGTTCAAGACCGTGGTCATCGACCTCTTCGGCACGGCCGACAAGGCCGTGCTGCTGCTCAGCCTCGCCCTGCTCATCGTCGTGCTCGCCGGCGTCGCCGGGGTGCTCGAATACCGCCGACCTCCGTGGGGCACGGTCGCGCTCATCGTCGTCTCCGGTGTCGCGGCCCTCGCCGTCGTGACACGCCCCGAGGCCAGCGGCATCCTGGCCCTCTCGACAGTGATCGGCATGGTCGCCGGCGTCGTCGTGCTTCGCGCGCTCACCACGCGCCTGCACCGCTGGCGCGATCGCACCCGCCCGATCTCGGCGGCGGTCTCGGGCACGGCCGCCCTCGACCGACGGTCCTTCGTCGTCTACGCCTCGATAGCTGCCGTCGGCGCCGCCGTCGTGGGCTTCGGCGCACGAATGGCGAACGCCGGATCGACTGCCGTCTCCACTGTGCGCACGGCCCTGAAGCTCCCGGCCCCGGCGACCCCCGCCGCTGCCATCCCAGCCGGCGCCGAGCTCGACATCCCCGATCTCAGCAGCTACGTCACTCCGAACGCAGAGTTCTACCGCATCGACACGGCGCTGCAGGTTCCCTCGGTCGACCCGTCGTCGTGGCGACTGCGCATCGTCGGCATGGTAGAGAACGAGACCGAGATCACCTGGGACCAGCTGCTCGCGCTCCCGCTCACCGAGCACCTCGCCACCCTCAGCTGCGTCTCGAACGAGGTCGGAGGCGGCCTCATCGGCAACGCCCTCTGGCTGGGCTACCCCATCCGCGAGCTCCTCGCCCTGGCCAAGCCGAAGGCCGGCGCCGACATGGTGCTCTCGCGCAGTGCCGACGGCTGGACGGCAGGCACGCCGCTCGACGTGCTGCAGGATGCCGGCACCGAGGCCCTGCTCGCCGTCGGCATGAACGGCGAACCGCTGCCGATCGAGCATGGCTTCCCCGTGCGCATGGTCGTGCCCGGGCTCTACGGTTACGTCTCCGCCACCAAGTGGGTCACCGAGCTCAAGGTCACCACCTTCGCCGACGACTTCGGCTACTGGAGCGACAAGGGCTGGTCGGAGAAGGGCCCGATCAAGACGGAGTCGCGCATCGACACTCCGCGCGGCGGCACCGTCAAGGCCGGAACCGTCGCCGTCGCGGGCGTCGCGTGGTCGCCGCACACGGGTATCGACGCCGTCGAGGTGCGCATCGACGACGGCGCGTGGCAGAAGGCGCGGCTGGCCGACACGGCCTCGGCGGACACCTGGCGCCAGTGGGTCTACGAGTGGGAGGCATCCGCCGGCTCCCACACCATCGAGGTGCGGGCGACGGATGCCACGGGCTACACGCAGACGTCGAAGCAGGCGCCGCCGGCACCCGACGGAGCGACCGGCTGGCACCGGGTGAGCGTCAGCGTCTCCTAGCGGTGACAGCGCGCTGAGGCCCGACGAAGGCCGCGGTCGAAGCGTTGCTCGAGCGTTACAGCATCCGTTCACCCCTGTCCATCGGTGGGCAGGAACCCGCGACGGGCGTAGCGTGGCCGACGACCGAACCATCCGCGAGCAGCAGGAGGAACGATGTCGACCGATCAGTACCACGAGCCGCCCGGCGAGCTCTCCCAGCCCACCAGGACCTTCGCCCGCATGTGCGCGAGCCTGTCGGAGGAGGCTGAGGCGATCGGCTGGTACGAGCAGCGCATCGCCGTCGAACAGGACGACGTCGCTCGGGCCATCATGCTCGACTCCCTCGGCGAGGAGTACAAGCACTTCTGCATGGAGCTCGAGTTCCTGATGCGCGCGAAGCCGCTCTGGCGGGAGACGGCACGGGGCATCCTGTTCCAGGACGGCGACATCGTGGAGAACGGCGAGGCGGCCGAAGCCGCAGCCGGCGACTAGGGCGCTGGATCTCTGCGGTCTCGGTCTCCGACACGCGCCAGCGGGGACAGGAACTCGAGCTGCGAGCCGTCCTCGACGATGAGCGGCGCCAGCGCCGTGTTGAACGTCGCGCCGTAATCCGCCGCGATGTGCGCCTCGAAAGCCGCCCGATCGCTGTAGACCTCGTAGACGGTGAAGCGGTCGTGGTCGTCGACCCCCCGTGCCGGATCGAACGCCAGGTTGCCCGGTTCCTCACGGACACGGGCCGTGAGCGACAGGAGCAGTTCTTCGACGGATGCCGCCTGCCCCGGCCGTGCGGTGAAGGTGGCGATGAGCGCCACCCTCACCGCCGCCGAGGCGGAGGCCGCGGCCGCATCAAGACCGGCCACGGCCGGCTCGCCCGCATCGAGGACGCTCACGCCGTTCGTGCGCCGGTCATGATGGCGACGGCATCCGTCATCGAGTGCGACTGCGGGGTGATGGTCGCCGCACGCTTGCCCAGGCGCTGGATGTGGATGCGGTCGGCCACCTCGAAGACCTGCGGCATGTTGTGGCTGATGAGGATGACCGGGATGCCCTTGTCGCGGAGGTTCTTCACGAGCTGGAGCACCTGGCCCGACTCGCGCACGCCGAGGGCTGCGGTCGGCTCGTCGAGCACGACCACCTTCGATCCGAACGCGGCGGCCCGCGCCACGGCGACAGCCTGGCGCTGCCCGCCCGAGAGGTTCTCGACCGGCACCGTCACGTCCTGCAGGGTGCTGATGCCGAGCTCGGTGAGTTCGTCGCGGGCCATCTTGCGCATGCCCTTCGAATCGACCACCCGGAACAGCGACCCGAGGATGCCCTTCTTGCGCACCTCGCGCCCGAGGAACAGGTTGGAGGCCACGTCGAGGGCGGGAGAGACGGCGAGGTTCTGGTACACGGTCTCGATGCCGGCCGCTCTGGCGTCCTGCGGTCGCTTGAACGAGATCGGTTCTCCATCGAGGAACAGCTGGCCCTCGTCGGGGATCTCGGCGCCCGTCAGGCACTTGACCAGGGTCGACTTTCCGGCGCCGTTGTCGCCGATGATGGCGAGCACCTCTCCCGGGTAGAGCTGCAGGCTCACGCCGTCGAGGCCGACGACCCGACCGAAGGTCTTCACGAGGCGCTTGGCCTCGAGGATGGGCTTGCGCGTCTCCGCCGGCGTCGGAGCTGCCGCGGTGTCTTCTGCGATGGTCATTTGCGTACCTTTCGGATCCACTGGTCGACGGCGACGGCCACGATGATGAGCACGCCCACGGCGAAGGTCTGCCAGAGCACGTCGAGTCCGGCGAGCGAGAGCCCGTTGCGGAAGACGCCGACGATGAGGGCACCGAGGAGCGTTCCCCACACTGTGCCGCGCCCGCCGAACAGGCTGGTACCGCCGATCACGACGGCGGTGATGGAGTCGAGGTTGAGGTCGACGCCGGCGTTCGGCGACGCGGCGTTGGTGCGTCCGATCTGGATCCACGCGCCGACCGCCAGGATGGCGCCGGCGGCGAGGTACACGCTCATGAGCACTCGGTTGACCCGGATGCCGGCGAGTCGGGCCGACTCCTTGTCGTCACCGACCGCGTACACATGCCGACCCCACGCCGTCTTGCTCAGGATGAACGAGATGGCGACGTAGAGCACCAGCATCATGACGACGCCCACCGTGAAGTTGACGCCGCCGATGTTGAACGTCTCGCCGGTCCAGGTGAGCAGGGCAGGCATGTCGTTGCCTCGCACCGTCGCACCGCTCGAGTAGAGCAGGGTGAGGGCGACGAACACGTTGAGCGTTCCCAACGTGACGATGAACGGGGGCAGCTTGAACCTGGTGACGAGCCAGCCGTTGAAGGCACCGGCCGCGAGACCCACGATGAGGCCGAGCAGGAGCCCGATGACGGCCGGGACGCCGGCCTGCACGGTGGACTGCGCGATCACCATCGACGACAGCACCATGACGGCACCGATCGAGAGGTCGATGCCCGCGGTCAGGATGATGAGGGTCTGCGCGATGGCGAGGGTTCCGACCACGGCCACCTGCTGGGTGATGAGCGATAGGTTCGCCGGATTGAGGAAGCGGTCGTTGAGGAAGCCGAACACGATCACGGAGAGCACCAGCACGATCGCCGGGCTCAGGGCCGGATAGCGGTGCAGGGCCCCGCGGATGCGGGTGAGCGGCGTCGTCCTGTCGAGGAACTCCTCGGCCAGGTCGAGGGCGCCCGTCGCGGGTGCCGGCTCGGTCTTGGGGTGACTCACGGTGAACTCCATTGATCGGTGGTGCGGAAGTGCTGGTGGTGCTGTCGCACTCAGTGCTCGGTGCGTTCTCGGCGGCGGCGACCTGCGTGGTGCGGAACTGCGTGGCCGGTGGCCCGGACGGCCGCCAGGGTTTCTGCCCGGCGGCCGTCCGGCAGCGGTCTCGAGGGGGGCGAGACCGCCGTCAGGAGATCAGCCCCAGCAGATGTCTGCGGCTGCGGCGGTGTCGATCGACTCGACGCCGTCCTGGGGGTCGTCCGTCACGAGGGCGACGCCGGTGTTGTAGAAGTCGAGGCCCTCGGTGACCTCCGGCTTCTTGTCCGTCTTCACGAGGTCGTAGATGGCCTGCACACCGAGGTCGGCCATCTTCACGGGGTACTGCTGGCTGGTGGCGCCCAGGGTGCCGTCGACGATCTGCTGCACCCCGGCGCATCCGCCGTCGACCGAGACCATGATGAGTCCCTTCTCGGTGCCCGCGGCCTTGAAGGCCTCGTAGGCGCCGGAAGCGGCGGGCTCGTTGATCGTGTACACGACGTTGATGTCGGGGTTCTTGCTCAGCAGCGTCTCGGCCGCGGTGCGCCCGCCGTCCTCGGCGCCCTGCGAGGCCTCGTTGCCGACGATCTCGTAGTCGCCACCGCTGTACGTGCCGGTCTTGGCCTCGTCGCCGTTCTTCTCCTTGTCGGCGGTGTCGATGCCCATGCCGTCGAGGAAGCCCTGGTCGCGGTTGTAGTCGACCGACACGACCTTGTCGTCGAACAGGTCGATGAGTGCGATCGTGGCCTTCTCGCCGTCGAGCTTCGCGGCGGCCCACTTGCCGATCTCCTGGCCGGCCTGGAAGTTGTCGGTCGCGAAGGTGATGTCGACCGATTCGGGGTCGGCGGGTGGCGTGTCGAGCGCGATGACATAGAGACCGGCGTCACGGGCCTTCACGAGCGCGTCCTCGACCGCGGGGCCGTTCGGCGTGATGAGGATGCCGGCGTCGCCCTTCGAGATGGCGTTCTCGATCGCCTGGATCTGGGTGTCCTCGTCGCCATCCTCCTTGCCGGCCGCCATGGTGAGCTCGACGCCCAGCTCGTCGGCCGCCGCTTCGGCGCCATCCTGCATCGCGACGAAGAACGGGTTGGTGGTGGTCTTGACGATGAGCGAGACGCCGATGGGTTCGTCTCCGTTCGCGTCGGAGCCCGATTCGGATCCGCCCGAGGCGCATCCGGTGAAGGCGAGCGCGGCGGCGGCGGCCAGCGAGCCCGCTGCGATGAGGCGGCGACGGAGTGCGCCGGGTGCTGTGTGATTCATCGGTGAATCTCCTCTTGTGGTGGGGGACCGTTGCCACCTTGACAACGATGTCAGAACTAGGTCTAGACCACATTGTGTGTATAGTCAAGTCCACCTTGCACATTGGAGAGTGAATAGTGACACCGTTGTCAGACGCCACCTCATCCGCGGATGGCGCACGCTCCCGCCCGACGATGCGGCACGTGGCCGCCCTCGCCGGTGTGGGCGTCAAGACCGTTTCACGGGTCATCAACGGCGAGCCCAAC
>JBEVEO010000139.1:0-3830 GCA_040512695.1 Leifsonia sp.
ATGATGGTGGCCCCGCGCGACGTCGAGGACTCCATCGTGCGCATCACCCAGCTGGCCCGCGCCTCGGGGATCCACCTCGTGCTCGCCACCCAGCGACCGAGCGTCGACGTGGTCACGGGTCTCATCAAGGCCAATGTGCCCAGCCGCCTGGCCTTCGCCGTGACGAGCGTCACCGACTCCCGCGTCATCCTCGACCAGCCCGGCGCGGACAAGCTCATCGGACAGGGCGACGCGCTGTTCCTGCCGATGGGTGCATCGAAGGCCCTCCGCGTGCAGGGCGCCTGGGTGAGCGAGGTCGAGATCGAGCGGGTGGTGAAGCACGTCACCCGCCAGGCCAGGCCCGAGTACCGACCGGATGTCGCCGTCGCCGCCCAGCGCAAGGACATCGACTCCGACATCGGCGACGACCTCGAACTGCTGCTCGCCGCGGCCGAACTGGTCGTCTCGACCCAGTTCGGGTCGACGTCGATGCTGCAGCGCAAGCTGCGCGTCGGCTTCGCCAAGGCAGGCCGCCTCATGGACCTCCTCGAGTCGCGCGAGATCGTCGGCCCCTCCGAGGGTTCGAAGGCCCGCGACGTGCTCGTGACCGCCGAGCAGCTGCCGGGCGTGCTGGCCAGGCTGAGAGGCGAGGACGACGGATCCGCGCCCGTCCCGTCCGCCGCATCCGCTCAGAGCATGACGCAGCAGGCCGCGCCGCAGCCCGACCCGTACGGTGACGACCCGGTCGCACGGATGACAGAGGGGTATCCCGAGGTCGAGGCCGACGGGGATGACGAGGACGCCTGGGGACTCACCGGCCGCGACTGACGCGTCCGGAGGCCTCGACGCCTCCCGGTCGTCAGATATCGCCGGCCTCGCCGGCCCCCGCCGGCTTCGGCCTCGCGCCGCGAGAGAACGGTATCGTTGAACCATGACCTCATCCGCCGAGAGCCCAGGGCGATCGGCCAACTGGAACCTGCCGAACCTCATCACCGTCGTCCGCATCCTGCTGGCTCCGCTGTTCTTCTGGATGCTGCTCGCCGATGGCGGTGCTGACGGCGCACTGCGCTGGTGGGCGGCCGTGGTCTTCATCGTCGCCATCGCGACCGACGGGGTCGACGGTGCCATCGCCCGCCGCCAGGGGCTCGTCACAGACCTCGGCAAGATCCTCGATCCGATCGCCGACAAGCTGCTCACCGGCGGCGCCCTCGTGTGCCTCTCCATCCTCGGTGAACTGTGGTGGTGGGTCACCATCGTCATCCTCGTGCGCGAGGTGGGCATCACGGTGTGGCGCATGGTGGAGCTCTCGCACCGCAACGTCGTACCCGCCTCCCGCGGCGGAAAGCTCAAGACCATCGCCCAGTCCGTCGCCATCTCGTTGGCCCTGCTGCCGCTCTGGACCGTGCTCGGCGACTGGGTGTTCTGGGTGAACTGGGCGGCCATGGCGATCGCCCTCATCCTCACCGTGTGGTCCGGCGTGGAGTACCTGGTCGCCGCGTGGAAGCTGAAGCGCTCCCTGCCGGCGGCGACGGATGCCTGACGCCGACCCGACGGCCGCGCTGATCGGGTTGCTCCGCGACCGCGGACTCACGATCGCCGTGGCCGAATCGCTCACCGGCGGCCTGCTCGCCGCGGAACTCATCCGCATCCCCGGAGCCTCCGACGTGGTGAACGGGGGAGTGGTGGCCTACAACACCGCGATCAAGGCGAGCCTGCTCGGCGTCGACCCCGTGCTCCTCGAGGAGCGCGGCGCCGTGGATGCCGACGTCGCCGCGCAACTGGCCAGCGGTGCCAGGCGCACGCTCGCCGTCGACGGTCGCCCTGCCGACGTCGGCATCGGCACGACGGGCGTCGCCGGCCCCGATCCCCAGGACGGACAGCCGGTCGGAACGGCCTTCGTGGGGATCGCCATCGGCGACACCGCATCGGTCGTCGGACTCAGCCTCGACGGCGACCGGGCGCAGATCCGCGCGGCCGTCGTGGACGCCGCCGTGCGGTCGACTCTCAGTCTTCTGACCGTCGCGGCGGAATAGTCTGCGTTAACTCGCCGTTACATCGGGCGGATTCACAAGAAATCGCCAGTGCAGCGCAGTACGCTGGATTCACGGGTAACGTGTCGTACCCTGTATCAACTTCTCCCGCACCGCGGGGGACTGGCAAGACAGAAGGGGGTTCCAATGATTCTGGTTCGTCAGGAAATTGGCGATGTGCTCAGGGACTTCCGTCTGCAGAAGGGCCGCACGCTCCGTCAGGTCGCGAGCAAGGCCAGCGTCGCGCTCGGGTACCTCAGTGAGGTCGAGCGCGGGCAGAAGGAAGCATCCAGCGAGATCCTCGCATCGGTCGCTGATGCGCTCGACACCCCGATCTCCGTGATCATGCGCGAAGTGGGCGATCGACTCGCCGTGCTCGAAGGGATCAACCCGATCCCCGACACCGTTCCGGAAGACCTCGTCGTCGACTTCGACGCCGAGCTGCTGGTTCGCTGACCCGACCGAAGTCCTCCAACGCCAGCCGGTCCTCGGACCGGCTGGCGTTTGTGTCCCCTGTCCGTCCTCTCCATGGAGTGATGCAGTGAAGTCGAGTGAGTTCCGCCTCGCCATCGAGGAGGAGTTCGGCGACGCCTACGGGCGCTCCCTGCTCCGCGACCTCGTGCTGCCCGAGCTCGGCAATCGCACCGGGGACGAGGCCCTCGCCTCCGGATCCCGCCCGCGCGACGTGTGGTTGGCCCTGTGCGCGGCCATGGACGTGCCGGAGAACCGCCGCTACGGCGCCGGCCTGCGCGAGCCGCGGAAGCACTGACCGCCCGCGTCGAGCCGCACTGTCCCCGCTCGATGCGCACCGGCGACACGCCGCCAGCTTCTCGAACGGATGTTCGGATCTTGTTAGGCTCCTCAACAGTACGAAGTCGAAGACGGGTCATCCACTCCCTGTCGTCTCCTCCGGCCAGTGTCGGAGGGTCTGCATAGCGTTTCTCCCACCAGCGATGAACTGCTGACTGCCTTGTCAGTCGCGTGCCAGGTTCATGAGCGATCAGCTCGAGCCTCACGCGGCACGACAGCCTAGAGGCGACCGAATATCGACAGAAGGAGACCATGATGCCATCACCCGCAGACCGCGAGAAGGCCCTCGAAACCGCACTCGCCCAGATCGACCGCCAGTTCGGCAAGGGATCGGTCATGCGTCTCGGAAGCGATGATCGTGCGCCCGTCGAGGTGATCCCCACCGGTTCGATCGCGCTCGACGTCGCGCTCGGCATCGGCGGACTCCCGCGCGGCCGCATCGTCGAGATCTACGGTCCGGAGTCCTCGGGCAAGACCACGCTCACGCTGCACGCCATCGCCAACGCCCAGCGGGCCGGCGGCATCGCCGCCTTCGTCGATGCCGAGCACGCGCTCGACCCCGAGTACGCCAAGAAGCTCGGCGTCGACATCGACGCCCTGCTCGTCTCCCAGCCCGACACGGGTGAGCAGGCGCTCGAGATCGCCGACATGCTCGTGCGAAGCGGCTCCATCGACCTCATCGTCATCGACTCGGTGGCCGCCCTCGTGCCGCGTGCCGAGATCGAGGGCGAGATGGGCGACTCGCACGTGGGTCTGCAGGCGCGACTCATGTCGCAGGCGCTCCGCAAGCTCACCGGTGGTCTCAGCCAGACCAACACCACGATGATCTTCATCAACCAGCTGCGCGAGAAGATCGGCGTGTTCTTCGGAAGCCCCGAGACCACCGCCGGTGGAAAGGCGCTCAAGTTCTACGCGTCGGTCCGCCTCGACATCCGGCGTATCGAGACCCTGAAAGAGGGAACAGACGCGGTCGGCAACCGCACCCGGGTGAAGGTCGTCAAGAACAAGATG
>JBEVEO010000194.1:0-6400 GCA_040512695.1 Leifsonia sp.
AGGCGAGTGGCGGGACTGTGGTGGCAGAGGCCTCATACAACACCGGTGACACCTCGTTCGACGCGCAGGTGGCGACCGTCACGGCGGCCAACCCCGACGCGATCGTGCTGATCACCTTCGATGAGTTCACGACGATCGCGCCGCTTCTCGTGAACGCCGGTCAGTCCGCTGAGAACTTCTACCTCGTGGATGGAAACCTCAAGCAGTGGGACACCGACGTGAGCGTCAGCCTCGAGGGCGCCAAGGGCACCACGCCCGGACCCGTGCTCGCGGACGACTTCCAGGAGCGCCTGAACGAAGCCTGGACCGCTGAGGGCAACGCTGAGCTCGAGGACTACTCGTACGCAGCCGAGTCGTACGACGCGGTCGTCCTTCTCGCTCTCGCATCGCTGGCCGCCGGCTCGACCGACGCAGCGGCGATCGCCGAGAAGCTCCAGGAGGTCTCCGGTGGTTCGGGTGACGGCGAGAAGTGCGAGAGCTTCGCCGACTGCGCCGAGATCATCAACGGTGGCGGAGTAGCCGACTACGACGGCTACTCGGGTGGCGTCGCGTTCGACGACGCGGGCGACCCCACCGAGGCGACGATCGGCATCTTCCAGTACGGTGCCGACAACAAGTTCGAGCGCATCAACTAGTCGGAAACGTCTAGTAGACGGAAACGTCACAGCGAGGGCCCCGGAGCGATCCGGGGCCCTCGTCGTCGCGTCGATGGCATGCGCATCGCCGGGGCCACCACATATCCCGACAGGCGCCGGGCACGGCAGAAGAGCGGATGCCGCGGCATCCGCTCTTCATCCGTTCGGGCGGCGCTACACCCCGTCGGAGCCCAGCGTGCCGAGGTACAGGCCGATGACCTTGGGGTCGTTCAGCAGCTCGCGTCCGCTGCCGTGATAGGCGTCGCGGCCCTGATCGAGCACATAGCCGCGGTCGCAGATCTGCAGGCACCGGCGGGCGTTCTGCTCGACCATGATCGTGGTCACGCCCGCCTTGTTTATGTCGGAGACGCGGATGAACGCATCGTCCTGTCGAACCGGTGACAGCCCCGCCGACGGCTCGTCGAGCAGCAGCACGGACGGGTCCATCATGAGCGCGCGCGACATCGCCACCATCTGCCGCTCGCCGCCGGAGAGCGACCCTGCGCGCTGCTTGAGCCGCTTGCCCAGCTCGGCGAAGATGCCCGTGACGAACTCGAGCCGCTCGCGGTAGATCTTGGGGTTCTGGTACAGCCCCATCTGCAGGTTCTCCTCGATCGAGAGCGAGGGGAAGACGTTGTTGTTCTGCGGGACGAACGCCACGCCGCGCTTGACGAGCTTGTCGGCCTTCAACCCGACGATGCTCTCGCCGTTGACGGTGATGTCGCCGCCGCGCACCTTCACGAGACCGAAGATCGCCTTGAGCAGCGTCGACTTGCCGGCGCCGTTCGGGCCGATGATGCCGATGAGCTCACCCTGCCGGGCGACGAGGTTCGTGCTGTTGAGGATGTTGACGCCCGGAAGGTAGCCGGCGATGAGGTCGGTGACCTCGACGACGACCGTGTCGGTCTTGGCGACGGAGCGCTCGCCGGCGTGGCTCATGTCCATGGCCGGCGCCGCGGATGTCTCCAGGCCGGTCGATGGTGTCCCTGGGCCGCTCGATGGTGTCCCTGAGCCTGTTGATGGTGTCCCTGAGCTCGTGGAAGGGTCGCTCACTTGTTCTCCTCCTCGGCCTCGGCGATGGCTTCTTCCTCGGCGTCCTGGATCTCTGCGAGCAGCTCCTTGGCCTCTTCGTTCAGCTCGCCGTCGTAGCGTCCGGTGATGACGCCGAGGTCGACGTCCTGGTGGCTGCCGAGGTACGCGTCGATGACGGCCTTCTCGTGCATCACCGTCTCGGGCGGCCCCTCGGCGACCACACGACCTTCCGCCATCACGACGACCCAGTCGGCGATGTGGCGGACCATGTGCATGTCGTGCTCCACGAACAGCACTGTCATGCCGAGGTCCTTCAGGTCGAGGATGTGGTCGAGCAGCGACTCGGTCAGCGCCGGGTTCACGCCGGCCATCGGCTCATCGAGCATGACGAGCGTCGGGTCGCTCATGAGGGCGCGAGCCATCTCGAGCAGCTTGCGCTGGCCGCCCGACAGCGACGCGGCGAAGTCCTTCTCCTTCGCGTCGAGCTTGAAGCGCTGGAGCAGCTCGCGGGCCTTGGCTTCGATCCCGGTGTCCTGCGCTCGCCAGAAGGCCGGGATGAAGCTCGTCCAGAACCTCTCGCCGCGCTGCTTGGTCGCGCCGAGTTTCATGTTCTCGAGCACCGTGAGCAGCGACAGCGCCTTGGTGAGCTGGAACGTGCGCACCTGCCCCATCCGCGCGACCTTGAAGGCCGGGATACCGGAGAGCGTCGTCCCGTCGAACGACCAGGTGCCGCTGTTGGGCTTGTCGAAGCCGCACAGGAGGTTGAACAGCGTCGTCTTGCCGGCGCCGTTGGGGCCGATCAGGGCGGTGATCGCGCCTCGCGGGATCTCGAGGTGGTCGACGTCGACGGCGGTGAGGCCGCCGAAGCGGCGCGTCACGTTGTCGATGATCATGATCGGGTCGGTCTTGGCGACGCCGGGCGCGGCATCCCCCTTGGCGAGACCGCCGGTCTTGGGACGTCGGATGCTGCCCGTGGTCGCCACCGTCTCGGCGGAGCCGTAGGCCCTCGCGCCGTTGCCGGTCGCGCCGTTGCTTGCCGTGCCGTCGTTCGCGGCGCCGTTACTTGACAAAGGTCATCTCCCTCTTGTCGCCGAGGATGCCCTGCGGCATGAAGATCACGAGGACCATGAGGGCGACGCCGACCAGGATGTACCGCAGTGTGCCCGCCTGGATGGCGGACATCGGCAGGATGCCGGCCGCTGCGAGATCGGGAAGCAGGTTACCCAGCAGCGCGATCACCAACCAGAAGATCACGGCTCCCAGCGTCGGACCGAACACCGTCGCAGCGCCGCCGAGGAGCAGGATCGTCCACAGGAAGAACGTCAGCGCGGTCGTGTAGCTGGACGGGACGACGGCCGAGGGCAGGACATAGACGATTCCGCCCATGGCGCCGATGCACCCACCGACGACGAGCGCCTGCATCTTGTACGCGAACACGTTCTTGCCGAGTGAGCGCACGGCATCTTCGTCTTCGCGGATGCCCTTGAGAACCCGGCCCCAGGGGCTGCGCATGAGCGACCAGACGAGCAGGATCGCGAGGGCGAGCATCGCGAGGCCGAAGACACGGACCCACAGGCCCGTTTCGTTGAACGTCCACGGACCCCAGCCGTACTGACCGGGCGGGAACGGATTCGCCGCACGGAAGCCCTGATGGTAGCCGGCGAGGCCGTCCGCCGAGTTGGTCCATTCGTCGAAGACCTGCGTCGTGAACAGAAGGCGGACGATCTCGGCTGCCGCGATGGTCACGATGGCGAGATAGTCGGCTCTCAGGCGCAGGGTCGGGATGCCGAGGATCAGGGCGAAGATCGCAGCCGCGACCAGACCGATCAGCATGCCGAACCACCAGGGCCATCCGAAGGACAGCACCGAGATCGCGTACCCGTAGCCGCCGAGGGCCATGAAGCCGGCCATACCGAAGTTGAGCAGTCCGGCATAGCCGAAGTGCACCGCGAGGCCGGTGGCCGCGAGCGCGTACGCGATCGTGACAGGGCTCAGCAGGTAGCTGAGCGTGTTCGAGAGGATGGCTCCCCAATCCATGGCCGCTACCCCAATCTTTCTTTGCGACCGAGCAAGCCTTGAGGTCTGACGAGCAGGATGAGGATGAGCACGACGAGGGCGCCCGCATACTTGAGATCCGAGGGGATCCAGAGGGTCGAGACCTCGACCACGAGTCCCACGATGAGCGAGCCCAGCAGAGCGCCGAAGGCCGTGCCGAGTCCGCCGAGCGTGATCGCCGCGAAGATGAGCAGCAGCATCTGCGTGCCCATGTCCCACTTGACGCCCGGACGGAAGTACGCCCACAGGATGCCGGACAGGGCGGCCAGCACGCCGGCGAGGATCCAGACGATCCGCACCACGCGGTCGACGTTGATGCCGGACGCCGAGGCGAGCTGCGGGTTGTCGGAGATGGCACGGGTGGCCTTTCCGATCCGCGTGCCCAGCAGGAAGTAGGCGACGCCGAGGATGACGACGATGCTCACGCCCATGCTGATGAGGTCGATGTACGACAGCGAGATCGGGCCGAACTGGATCGGGGCGGGGCTCGCTCCCGGCAGCTGATAGGTCGCGCCGCCGATGAAGTACTGGTACGTGTATCGGAGGGCGAGGGAGAGGCCGATGCTGACGATCATCAGCTGGACGACCCCGAGCCCTCTTCGTCTCAAGGGTCTCCACAGGCCCGCATCGAGGGCGAGTCCGAGCACACCGCCCATCGCGACGGCGATGACGATGCCGATCCAGAACGGCCACTGCCAGAAGGAGGTCAGCACAAGCGCCACGAGCGCGCCCCACGTGACCATCTCGCCGTGGGCGAAGTTCGACAGGCCGGTCGTTCCGTAGATGAGCGAGGCGCCCATCGCCGCCAGGGCCAGCAGGAGCCCGAAGTTGAGGCCGTTGACGAGGCGGATCATCAACTGATCGAAGAAGGACTGCGTCACGCGCTCGCCCTCGCCGAGGAACAGGTTGATGATCTTCGAGCCGGTCAGGCCGAACTCCACCTCCTGCGGATTCTCGCCCTCGACGATGACGCCCTCGGGGAGGGTGTCCTCGACGACTTCGAGGGTGTAGACGTCCTTCTCCGGCACATACAGGCGCCAGCGACCTTCGGCGTCGGTGATCGTCTCGGCCTCGAAGCCTCCGCCTGACACTGTGACGGTCGCGTCAGGGACCGGCTCATCCTCGAACGTGATGATGCCGCCGAAGTAGAAGTCGGTCTCCTCCTGGTCGCCACCAGGGGTGTCCGGCGCGGACGCGTACGCGCCCGGCGTGGACAGGAACATCATCGCTGCCGCGAGCAGCGTGCCGATAACGACGACCAGCCATGGCCGGACCCGTCGAACGCGTGAAGCCGTAGGACCCACAAAACCTCCCAGTCCGCCGCCGCGCGCCGAAGCCTCGGGTCGCAGCAGCGCTGATCAACGACGGTACGAGCGTAATGTGTCGTTCCTGTTTCGCCTACAACACGCTTGGGACACGTGATGGATCCGAGACTTCCGGCCCTGCTCTGCGCCCCTCGGAGGCGGAATGAAACGACCTTCTGCGCGCTTAGAATTGAGTACGGCGCGTTCTGCGCACCGGCCGTCGTCGTCCACTCGAGCAACGCGCGAGCCACGCGCAGGAGAACACATGGAGAATCACGACCCCTTCGGCTTCGTCGGATTGACGTACGACGACGTTCTGCTCCTGCCCGGGCACACCGACGTGATCCCGAGCGAGGCCGACACGTCCTCCCGCGTCACCCGCCGGATCACGGTGGCCACGCCGCTCCTCTCGAGCGCGATGGACACCGTCACCGAAGCGCGCATGGCCATCGCGGTCGCGCGCGAGGGGGGTCTCGGCATCCTTCATCGCAACCTGTCGATCGAAGAGCAGGCCTCGCAGGTCGACCGTGTCAAGCGCAGCGAGTCGGGCATGATCTCCAACCCGATCACCACGACGCCGGATGCCACGATCGACGAGGTCGAGGCGCTGTGCGCCCAGTTCCGGATCTCCGGCCTTCCGGTGGTCGACGCAGACGGGCAGCTCGTCGGGATCGTCACGAACCGCGACATGCGCTTCGTCTCGGGCTTCGAGCGTTCCACGACGCTCGTGAAGGACGTCATGACGAGCGAGGGTCTGGTCACCGCGCACGTGGGCATCGGCGCGAACGACGTCATCGCGATCTTCGCGAAGCACCGCGTCGAGAAGCTCCCGCTCATCGACGACGACGGCAAGCTCGCCGGGCTGATCACGGTCAAGGACTTCGACAAGAGCGAGAAGTACCCCCTCGCGACCAAGGACGAGCAGGGCCGCCTCCGGGTCGGTGCCGCGATCGGCTTCTTCGGCGACGCGTGGGAGCGTGCCGAGGCGCTGCGCGACGTCGGGGTCGACGTGCTCGTGGTCGACACCGCGAACGGCCAGTCGGCCGGCGTGATCGACATCGTCCGCCGGCTCAAGGCCGACGCATCGTTCGACCACATCGACATCATCGGCGGCAACGTGGCCACCCGCGAGGGCGCGCAGGCGCTCATCGACGCGGGGGTGGATGCGGTCAAGGTCGGTGTCGGGCCGGGTTCGATCTGCACCACGCGCATCGTCGCGGGCGTGGGCGTGCCGCAGGTCACGGCCGTGTACGAGGCATCCCTCGCCGCCCGTGAAGCGGGCATCCCCGTGATCGCCGACGGCGGTCTGCAGTACTCGGGCGACATCGCGAAGGCGCTCGTCGCCGGCGCCGACACGGTCATGCTCGGGTCGCT
>JBEVEO010000212.1:0-5711 GCA_040512695.1 Leifsonia sp.
GCCGCGACGACGATCCAGAAGATCGCCCAGCCCCGCCGCACCGTCGTCGCGGCGAGCTGGATGCAGAACACGATGAGGGCGAGCAGGGCGATGAACCCCAGGAGGTTGCGGTTCGCCACGATGCCCTCGATGGGCCCGCCGGACAGCAGGAGCCCCCGCGACCAGTAGAACGCCTGCGGGATCCTCCCCTCGTAGTGCACCCAGAACGGCAGGACCGGACCGCCGACCACGATCGCCACCCAGGCCTCGAAGAGGATCGACAGGGCGAGGATCCACCGGAAGGCGGATGCGAACGTGCGGACGAGCTCCCGCCAGGTCAGGCAGAGGCCGATGAACACGCCGGTGGCCGTCGTCCCCAGCTGGATCCCGATCCCGATGGCCGTCGCACCCGGATAGAACGACCAGGCGATCGACAGTGCGGAGAGCGCGAGGAAGGCCACGAGGCTCTTCGGGACCCTGCGCCACTCGAGGTGCGGCCTCAGTACGGCGATCGCGACGATGGCGGCGATGATCGTGACGCCGGCGATGATTCCGAAGCCCCACCAGCCCAGCAGGTTGCGCCAGAACTGCCCCGCGAACGCGGTGAAGATGACCAGCGTCGCGATCAGCCGCACGGGGAGCCGGCTCGGGGACGTGGTCATGAGCACAAGGTTATCTGGCGGGCCGGGATGGGGTGTGTCGGATGACACGGCAGCGGCTGGCGGCTACCGTGGGGACGGTGACCTCGAAGACGGTGGAACATGAGTCCTGAGTCCGGCGCCGATGACGGCGAGGCTCCGACCTCGGGCAAGGAGTATGCGGAGCGCCTCCAGACGCTGGAGGACGCGCGTTGGCGCCGCGTGCTCAACGTGCAGGCCCCGTACCGCTGGAACATCCGTCGCCTCGACCTCGGATGGACCCTCGACGTCGGCTGCGGCCTCGGCCGCAACCTCGCGCATCTCGACGGGAACGGCGTCGGCGTCGACCACAATCCGGATTCCATCGACATCGCCCGTTCCCGCGGGCTCACGGCCTTCACGGTCGATGGCTTCCTCGCCTCCACCTACGCCGTTCCCGAGAGCTACGACTCGCTGCTGTTCGCGCACGTCATGGAGCACATGGACCGGGAATCGGACCTCAGGATCATCGCCGACTACCTGCCCTACCTGAAGAAGGGCGGCAAGGTCGTGCTCATCACGCCGCAGGAGCGCGGGTACGCCTCGGACTCGACGCACGTGCAGTTCGTGGATCTCGCCGGACTGCGCGAGATCGCCGAGGCCAGCGGCCTCGTGGTCGACAGGGCGTTCTCGTTCCCCTTCCCGCGCGCAGCGGGCAAGGCGTTCACCTACAACGAGTTCGTCCAGGTCGCCAGGAAGCCCTGACGCTCAGGAAGCCCTGACGCTCAGGAGGCCCTGACGCTCAGGATGCACTGACCGTCAGGAGCGGATGGCGGTCGCCGATCAGACGAAGGCGGCCTTCCCCGTGATCGCCCTGCCCACGATGAGGGTGTTCATCTCGCGCGTGCCCTCGTACGAGTAGATCGCCTCGGCATCGGAGAAGAAGCGCGCGACGTCGTAGTCGATGACGATGCCGTTGCCGCCCAGCGCCTCCCTGGCCCACGCGACGGTCTCACGCATCCGTGCCGTCGTGTACGCCTTGGCGAGCGCCGAGTGCTCGTCGCGCTGCTCGCCGCGGTCGAGCATGTCGGAGACACGCACGACCATGCCGATCGAGGCGGTGATGTTGCCGAGGCACTTCACCAGCAGGTCCTGGATGAGCTGGTGCGAGCCGATGGCCTTGCCGAACTGCACGCGCTCGCCGGCGTAGGCGACGGCGGCCTCGTAGGCGCCGATGGCGGTGCCGACGGCGGCCCATGCGACCTCGGCGCGGGTGAGGCGCAGCACCTTGGCGGTGTCCTTGAACGAGCCGGCGTTCTGCAGCCGCAGGCTCTCGGGAACGACGACGTCCTTCAGAACGATGTCGGCGTTCTGCACCGAGCGCAGGCTGATCTTGCCCTCGATCTTCGTGGCCGTGTAGCCGGGGGTGTTCGTGGGCACGATGAAGCCCTTGACCTGTCCGTCCTCGGTGTCCTTGGCCCAGACGACCGTGATGTCGGAGAAGGTGGCGTTGCCGATCCAGCGCTTGGCGCCGTTGATCGTCCAGGTGTCGCCGTCGCGGGTGGCCGTCGTGCGCAGGCCCTGTGCGCTGTCCGATCCCGACAGCGGTTCGGTGAGGGCGAACGCCCCGATGACCTCGCCGCTGGCGAGCTTCGGGATCCACTCGTCGCGCTGCTCCTGCGAGCCGCACACGGAGATGGCGCCGGTGGTGAGGCCGTTCTGCACGCCGACGAAGGTCGCGATGCCGGCATCGACGCGGGCGAGCTCGAGCGCGACGAATCCGCGGAAGACCGCCGAGTTCTCGAACGGCCGGGTCTCCGCCCAGCCGAAGCTGAAGACGTCGAGGTCGGCGAGCGGCTTGATGACGTGGGTGGGGAACTCGGCGCGCTCCCAGTACTCGCCGGCGATCGGCTTCACCTCGGCCTCGAGGTAGGCACGGAGCTTCGCGAGCGCATCCTGCTCCTGCGGGCTCAACAGGCTCTCGTAGCTGTAGAAGTCGCTGGCGAGGGTTTCGAACGTCATGTCTGCTCCAGTGCATACGGCGACCCCCGCTGGACGGGGGTCTGGAATCCTCGGCCAGCGTACGCCGGAGCCTGCCGCGCCCCAACTCGTTGGTAGCTTGGACGCAATCCCACCGGACAAGGACCGTGCATGTTTGTAGCCATCAGCAACACCCCGCGCGACTACGCGTGGGGCTCCACGACGGCGATCGCCGACCTCCTCGGCACCCGGCCGTCGGGCGGGCCGGAGGCCGAGCTGTGGCTCGGCGGGCACCCGGGTTCGCCGTCGCGGATCGCGGATGCCGACGCGGCTGCCGGCGCCTCCGACGTGGTGCAGTGGATCGATGCGGATGCCGCGACGGCGCTGGGGGAGCGGGTCATCGCCGAGCACGGGGAGCGCCTCCCGTTCCTCCTCAAGGTTCTCGCGGCCGGCGGACCGCTCTCGCTGCAGGCGCATCCGTCGCCCGAGCAGGCACGCGCCGGATTCGACCGCGAGAACGCGGCAGGCATCCCGCTCGGCGCGCCGGAGCGCAACTACAAGGACCCGTTCCACAAGCCGGAGCTCATCGTGGCCGTGAGTGCCGCCTTCGACGCCCTGTGCGGCTTCCGCCCGGTGGCCGAGGCGCGCGACATCGTCAAGGAGCTCACCGTGCTCGGCCGCGAGGACACTCCGGATCCCACGGTCTTCGACCCGTTCTGGCAACGGCTCTCGAGTGCGGACCCGTACCGGGACGCCGTCGAGTGGCTGCTGCGCTCCGGTCGTGATGGCGGCGCGGTCGACTCCCTCGTCGCACGCGTCGTGCAGCTGGCAGCGACCGCCGACCCCGCCAGCCGCTTCGCCCGGGAGTTCGCAACCGTCGGCGAGCTCGCGATCGCCTACCCCGGGGATCCCGGCATCGTGCTGTCACTGCTGCTGAACCGTGTGACGCTCAGAGCCGGCGAGGCGCTGTATCTCCCGGCCGGGAACATCCACGCCTACCTGTCCGGCCTCGGCATCGAGCTCATGGCCGCATCGGACAACGTGCTGCGCGGCGGGCTCACGCCGAAGCACATCGACGTCGACGAGCTCCTCTCCGTGCTCGACTTCTCCCCGGTGCTCGAGCCGGTGCTGCTGCCCGAGGTGCCGTCGCCGGGTGTCAGGGTCTTCCGTCCCGACGTTCCGGACTTCGTGCTCTACGAGATCGACGCGGATGCCGGAACGGAGGCGACGGTGCCGCTGGCCGGGCCGGCGATCGCGCTCTGCACCAGCGGCTCCGTCACGCTGGTCGGCTCCGGGTCATCCGTCACCGTGGCCCGCGGGGAGTCGGTCTACGCGACTCCTGACGAGGACCCTGTCACCGTGACGGGCTCCGGCACCCTGTTCCTGGCCACGACGAACCCCCTGGGCTGACAGCGGGGCGGCTTCGCCCGGCCGTCACGCCGGCTGGCGGGCGCCGAACGTGCGGCGGTACGCGGTCGGCGTGGTCTGCAGCACCTTGAGGAAGTGGTGCCGCATGACGGCCGCGCCGCCGAATCCGCAGTCGCCGGCGATCTCCTCGAGGCTCAGGTCGCTCTCCTCGAGCAGCTGCTGCGCCCGCAGCAGCCGCTGCCGGTTGAGCCACGCGGTCGGTGTGGTCCCGAGCTCCGCGCGGAATCGCCTGGCGAACGTGCGCGACGACATGAGCGCCTTGCGAGCCAGCATGTCGACCGAGAGGTCCTGGTCGAGGTTCTGCAGCATCCACTCGGTCACGAGGGCGAACGAATCGCTCTTGCACTCCACGACGGGCGTCTGGATGAACTGCGACTGACCGCCGTCGCGCTGCGGCGGCACGACCATGCGGCGCGCGATGATGTTGGCCGCGGATGCGCCGAGCTCCTTGCGCACGATGTGCAGCGCCGCATCGATTCCCGCCGCCGTTCCCGCACCCGTGACGACGTTGCCGTCCTCGACGAAGAGCACGTCGGGGTCGACGTCGGTGCGGGGATAGCGCTCGGCGAGCTCGTCCGTGTACATCCAGTGGGTGGTCGAGCGGCGCCCGTCCAGGATGCCCGCCTCTGCGAGAAGGAACGCCCCGCTGCAGACACTCAGCACCCAGGCGCCACGGTCCGCGGCCGCGCGCACCACCTCGATGAGCCTCGGGTCGACGTGCTTCGTGCCGTTCACCTCGAACGCCGGCACGGCGATCAGGTCGGCGTCGGCTGCGGCGGTCAGGTCCTCCTTGACGACGATGTCGAACCCGAGCTTCGTGGGGATCGGTCCGGGCTCTGCCGCGACGATGTGGAAGTCGAACACGGGGCCGCCGTGCTCCGACCGGTCGATTCCGAACACCTCGGTGATGACCCCGAACTCGAACGGCGCCATCCCCGGCGTGGTGAGGCAGACGATCTTCTTCAGCATGGGGAGCTCCAGTCGCGGAAATCGATTGGCAGGAAAGTACCGAACTGTGTCCACTCTGCCACTTGAGGCAGGAAATGGCAATCCGTAGATTTACTGCCATGACGATCATCCTTCTCCTGGTATTCGCGGGACTGGCGCTCTGGGCCGTTCTCGCGACTGTCCTCGGCATCGAGAATGACGGCTACGGGCGGCCCGAGATCCGCGACCGCAACCGCCACATCGAGCGCCGGGTCACGTGGGACGTCCGCTGAGCGGCGCCCATCGAAGCCCTCCCTGCATCCGCCCTCATCTGTAGTCTTGAACGTGGCCGGCCTCGTCGCCGGCCACGATCATGAGGAGGCGGAATGGCCTGGCTGGTCACCGGGGGAGCGGGCTACATCGGATCGCACGTCGTTCGTGCTTTCCGGGAGTCCGGAGTCGATGTCGTCGTGCTCGACGACCTCTCGAGCGGGCACCGAGAGTTCGTTCCCGACGGGGTGCCGTTCCACGCCGGCTCGATCCTCGACCGCGACCTGCTCGACCGGGTCTTCGCGGAGCATCCGATCTCGGGCGTCATGCACATCGCCGGCTACAAGTACGCCGGCGTCTCCGTGCAGCGCCCGCTGCACACCTACGAGCAGAACGTGACGGGCACCGCCACCCTGCTCGCGGCGATGGCGGATGCGGGTGTCGGACGCATCGTGTTCTCCTCCAGTGCCGCGGTGTACGGCACCCCGCACACCGAGCTCGTGACCGAGC
>JBEVEO010000222.1:0-17047 GCA_040512695.1 Leifsonia sp.
ACGGCCCTCGACGTGACCGTTCAGGCCGAGATCCTCGACCTGCTGCGTCGCTGCCGCGACGAGTTCGGCGCCGCGATCGTGCTGATCACCCACAACATGGGCGTGGTCGCGGACCTCGCCGACCGCGTCGCCGTGATGTACCAGGGCAAGGTGGTGGAGGAGGCCGATGTCGCCACCCTGTTCTCCGCGCCGCGAGACGAGTACACCAAGCGTCTCCTCGCCGCCGTGCCGCACGTCGGACAGGGAACGCTGCACGCCGCGGAGCGGGCGGGCTCGCGCACGACCGACTGGGCGACGAACGCACCGGTCGTCGTGGCGCGGGACCTCCGGATCGAGTACCCCGGCCGCTTCCGCGGTGCGGGCTTCACCGCGGTCGACGGTGTGAGCTTCGAGATCCGAGCCGGGGAGGTCCTCGGCCTGGTCGGCGAGAGCGGTTCGGGCAAGACCACCATCGGACGTGCGATCGGCGGCCTCACCCGCGTGACCGGAGGATCGCTCTCGGTGCTCGATCACGAGATGAACGGTGTGCGCGAGCGCGAGTTCACGAAGATCCGCAGCAAGATCGGCTTCGTCTTCCAGGACCCGGCGTCGAGCTTCAACCCCCTGCTCACGATCGCCGACTGCGTGGCGGAGCCGCTGGTCATCCACGGGCGGGCTGCGAACCCCGCTGACGCCAGGGCCAGGGTGAACGACCTCCTCGAGGCGGTGCAGTTGCCGCGCAGCTACGGCGACCGCTTCCCGCACGAGCTGTCGGGCGGGCAGCGCCAGCGGGCGAGCCTCGCGCGTGCGCTCGCCCTGGAGCCCACCCTGCTCATCGCGGACGAACCGACGAGCGCACTCGACGTCTCCGTTCAGGCGCGCGTGCTCGAGCTGTTCGCCGAGCTCCAGCGCGAGTTCGGCTTCGCGGCCCTGTTCATCAGTCACGACCTCGCCGTGGTGGACCTGTTGGCCGACCGCATCGCGGTGCTCTACAAGGGCAAGCTCGTCGAGGAGGGAACGGGAGCCGAGGTGCTCGGCGCACCGCAGCATCCGTACACGCAGCGGCTCCTCGCCTCGCTCCCCGTTCCCGATCCTGCCGAGCAGGCATTGAGGAGGGATGCGCTGCACCGGCTTCGCGCGACGGAGTAGACGCGTGGCAGAGTAGACGCATGGTGGGGAACGCGCAGCACGGCTATCCGGTCATCACGGACGACCTGACGATCGAATATCCGGCGCACGGCCCCAGTCCGGCGTACGTGGCCGTGCGCGGCCTCACCATCCGCGTCAACCCGGGGGAGGTGCTCGGCCTCCTCGGCGAGAGCGGATCGGGCAAGAGCACGGTCGCCCGCGTGCTGGCCGGCCGGTTCATGATCGCGCCGCGCGGTGAGGTGCACCCGGTCATCACCGGGGGAGACGCCGAGGTGTTCGGCGAGTCGCTGCGCCGCCTGAAGCGCCGGGACGCCGACCGGCTCATGTTCGAAGTCGGGTACGTCGGCCAGGACGCCTCGGAGAACCTGCAGCCGAACTTCACCGTCGCCGAGGTCGTGGCCGAGCCGATCCTGCTGCGCGACAGGCACTACAACCGCAAGGCCCTCGAGGCCCGCGTCGTGACGATGGTCGACGCCGTCCGGCTGCCGCTCAGCGTCATCACCAAGTACCCCTACGAGCTGAGTGCCGGGCAGCGTCAACGGCTCGCCATCGCGCGCGCCCTGGTCCTCGCCCCGTCCCTCCTCGTCGCCGACGAGCCGACGGCGGCGATCGACGCGCTGGTCAGGCACTCGATCATCGACCTCATCAGCGAACTGCAGGAGCACAGCGCGTTCTCCGCCCTCGTCATCAGCCACGACCTCGCGATCCTGCGTCGCATCGCCGACCGGGTGGCCGTGCTCCAGGACGGCGTGCTCGTCGGCTATGGACCCATCGACGACGTGCTCGCCCATCCGCTCCACCCCTACGTCGAGCGGCTCGCCGAGGAGTTCGCCGACCAGTCGGCTCCCGTCGAGTCCGACTGACCCGCCGCCGACGACGCCGAACAGGACCATCGCATGACCGATACACCACGCCACCGGGCCGTCCTCGCCCCCGAGAGCATCGGCATCGCCGACGCCGACCGACCGACGGCCGGTCCGATCGCGGTGCTCCCGACGCCGAAACCGGTCTTCGCCGACGCCGTCATCGCAGGCGGCGGCACTGTCGCACCCCTCGACGCCGACACCCGCGGCATCATCTGGCTGTCGTACTCCCGGGCCGCTGAACTCGGGCGCATCCTCGACGAGAACCCGCAGATCGCCTGGGTGCAGCTGCCATGGGCCGGTGTCGACGCCTTCGCCGACGTGCTCAGGGAGCATGCGCGACCCGGCCTGCTGTGGACGAGCGCGAAGGGCGCATACGCCCAGCCCGTCGCCGAGCACGCCGTGATGCTGAGCCTCGCCCTCATGCGCTACCTGCCCCGCCGCATCGGGGCGCAGCACTGGGATCCGACGCCACTCGGCGTCTCGCTGTACGGCCGCGACGTCGTGCTCATCGGTGCCGGCGGCATCGCGCGCGAGATCATCCGGCTGCTCGAGCCGTTCGGGGTGCGGATCACGGTCGTCCGGCGTACGGACGACCCCGTGCCCGGAGCGGCCGCCACGGTGGCGTCGGACCGCCTCGCCGAGGTGCTCCCCACGGCCGACCTGGTGATCGTCGCCGCAGCATTGACCGGGGGTACCCGCCGACTCATCGGCGCGCCGGAGCTTGCGTCCATGCAGGAGACGGCATATCTCGTCAACATCGCCCGCGGTGGCCTCGTCGACACCGACGCGCTCGTCGATGCCCTCGAGAACGGTGCCATCGCCGGTGCGGGCGTCGACGTGACCGACCCGGAGCCGCTGCCGGACGGGCATCCGTTGTGGAGCGCGCCCAACGTCATCGTGACTCCGCACATGGCCGACACCCCCGAGATGACAGCACCCCTGCTGGCCGAACGGATCCGCGCGAACGTCGTGGCGCTGCACGGCGACGGCGGCTTCGTCGGAGTGGTCGATCCGGCAGCCGGATACTGACGGCGACGGCGCCGCCGGGAGGCGAGTGCGACTCGATTTTGTCCCTGCCGATCCTTTGCTAAAGTAGTCAACGCGCACAGCGCCATTCCTCGATAGCTCAATTGGCAGAGCAATCGGCTGTTAACCGATAGGTTCTTGGTTCGAGTCCAAGTCGGGGAGCGAAAGGCCACCACGGGCTCCACCCCTGGTGGCCTTTTTCATGCCCGCTGCTGCACACCCGTGCCGCTCCCGCAGGGAGCCGTCTGATACTCCCCGGGGAGTACCCGGGACCCCGCCTCCCGGCCGATGTCGCATCCAGACGGCATGGCTACGATCGAGCCATGCCCATGTCCACGCGGTCACCCCACCCGGGAGCGGAGTGGCGCGGGGGGCCGCCCTGGGCGCGCTGGCTGGATGAGGATCGTCCGAGACGCCGCGTGCGCTGGTTCCCGATCGTGTTCTCCCAGATCGTCCAGCTCCCCGTCCTCCTCTGGCTGATCGCGACGCGCGCGCCCGTCGAGCAGCTCGTGGCCTCGCTCGTCGCCCTGGCGGCGTCCTACCTGCTGCTCGCCGTGCCGCGGTACCCCGGCCCCAGTGTCGTCGCCATAGCCGTCGCCGTGGCGCCGGCGGTGGTCCTGGTGAGCGGCGGACCGCCGCTTGCTGCGGTGCCCCTCGCATTCGCGGTGGCCGAGGCCACCGCCCGGGGCGCCCGCGCCTGGGTGTGGGGGACCATCGCGACGGGCGCCGTGGTCGCCGTGGCGTACGGGTCGGTCACCGGGTCGTGGCCGGCCATCGTGCGATCGCTCATCGTTCTCATCGTCCTCAGCCTGGTCGTCGGCCTGGGGGAGGGCATCAGGAGCCGGGCCGACCGCTATCGGGAGTACCGCGAGACGCAGGTGCGCCGACGCCAGAGCGAGGCGGAGCAGGAGCGCCTGCGGATCGCCCGCGAACTGCACGACGTGCTGGCGCACTCGCTCTCCTCGATCAACGTCCAGGCCGGGATGGGGCTGCATCTCATCGACGAGCGACCGGAGAAGGCGGCCGAGGCGCTGGCCAACATCAAGGAGACGAGCAAGTCCGCCCTCGACGAGGTGCGCGGCGTGCTCGGCTTCCTCCGCTCGGATGACGGCGGCGCACCGCTCGTTCCGGAGCCCGAGCTGGGACGCCTCCCCGCCCTCGCCGCTTCCCTCACGGCCCTCGGCGTCTCCGTCTCCCTGGTGGACGAGCTCGCTCCCGGCACCCCGATGTCGAGCGAGCGCACCATCTACCGCATCGTGCAGGAGTCGCTGACGAACGTCACCAGGCACTCCGAGGCGACCGAGGCTCGCGTGCGACTGTGGACGGACGGCGATGATGACGTGGTCGAGGTGACGGACAACGGGACCGGAGACGACTCGGCGATCGTGGAGGGCCGCGGTGTGACGGGCATGCGGGAACGCGCCCAGATCCTCGGAGGGACCGTGTCAGTGCGCCGGCAGGAGGGCGGCGGCGTGCAGGTGCAGGCTCGGATCCCGCGCCGCAGCGGGCGGATGTCATGATCAGCGTCTTCCTCGCCGACGACCAGCGGCTCATCCGCGCCGGTTTCCGAGCACTGCTCGAGGCCGAGCCGGACATCGAGGTCGTGGGGGAGGCCGCGACCGGTCGTGAGGCCGTGGACGGCATCATCGCGACGGTCCCCGACGTCGTGCTCATGGACATCCGCATGCCGGACGGCGACGGGCTCGAGGCGACGCGGCGGATCACCGCCGATCCGCGGCTGGCGACGACCCATGTGGTGATCGTGACGACCTTCGAACTCGACGAGTACGTCGCCGAAGCCATCCGTGCCGGCGCGAGCGGGTTCCTCGTGAAGGACACGGAACCCGCCGAGCTCATCCGCTCGGTGCACGTCGTCTACGGCGGTGAGGCCCTGCTGTCGCCCGGCGTCACGAAGCGGCTGCTCGCCCGTATGGCGAGCGGTCTCAAGGACGCACCGGATGCCGGCGTCTACGACGCGCTCACGGCGCGCGAGGTGGAGGTGCTCGAACTCGTCGCCCATGGACTCAGCAACGACGAGATCGCCGAGCGGCTGTTCCTGAGCCCGCTGACGGCGAAGACGCACGTGTCGCGGATCATGACGAAGCTCGGCGCTCGCGACCGCGTCCAGCTGGTCGTGAGCGCCTACGAGTCGGGGCTCGTGCGACCCGGATGGGCGTAGCAGGTCCGGGAGCACTGCTCCCCGGGTGGTAGCCGAACTGCCTACCGTGGGCGGATTCGGTCGCGGCGACCGAAAGCGAGGCTGGAGGCACGGCATCAGAGAGATGCCCCTCCACGATCGGAACATCATGCTCACCACCACTCTCGCCCTCGCCTCCGTCCCCGCCCACGCCGTCGGCCCCTGGGTCGGCGGGTGGGGATGGGCCTTCTTGTTCATCCCGCTGTTCTGGATCGCTGTCGTGGTCCTCATCGTCTCCCTCGGACGCCGACGGTGGGCCCGCTACGGCTACGGTCCCGGCTACGGCTATGGCCCCGGCAACGGACCGTGGAACGCCGCGGCCGGAGCCGAGCAGACCCTCGCGGATCGCTTCGCGCGGGGCGACATCGACGAGGTGGAGTATCGCGCCCGCCTCGAGGTGCTCAGGGCCGGTCGCAGCGCAGGCTGATGCCGGTTCCCCGAGCCGCCGGGCGAGACGTCCCGGCGGCTCGGGTAGAGTCTCCTCGACCCGCACCGCGCACGAGGAGTACCGATGGACTGGCTGAACAGCCCCGATTCCGCACAGGCGGTCTTCGTCGGGGCCGTCGCTCTCGGCGTCGTCGCCGTCGTGCTGCTCGTGCTCTGGCTCCGGGCGCGATCCCGGCTCCGGAGGGTCGACCGCGACTGGACGACGGCCGAGCGCACGAGGATCGGACTGGAGCTGTCCCTCGCCGAGCAGACCGGACGGCTCGGCATCGTGCGCGACCTCCAGGACGTCGCAGTGCACTCGGTCGGTCGACTCGTCTCCCAGGCCGAGGGTGCCCGGTACACGGCCGAGAGCGACCCGTCCACCGCGGTCCGCGCCGTGGCGGGGGTCATCGATGCCGGCCGCGTCGCCCTGGGCGACATGCGCCGCGTCCTCACCGTCGCGCGGGAGGGTGAGGCTCTGAGTTCGCCGCAACCCGGATTGCAGTCCGCCCAGAACCTGTTCCGCGTGATGCGCGATGCCGGCCTCACGATCACCTTCGAGGAGTCCGGTCCCCGCTACGAGCTCAAGCCGGGGGCTGAGCTCGCGGTGTTCCGCATCCTGCATGCCGCCCTGGCCAACTCGCTCAAGCACGGCGGCGTCGGAACCGAGGCCAGGGTGTCCTTCGCGTGGACCGACGAGGGGCTGCAGCTCACGATCGACGATGACGGCATCCGGGCAGCGGCTCGCCGCGAGGGCGACGACCCCTCCGTGCGCTCCCTCTCGATCGACGACGACCTCCGCACCCTCACGGAGACGATCTCCGGCGCCGGGATCAGCCAGATGCGCCAGCGTGCCGAACTCTTCGGGGGCGTCTTCAGCGCGCACTCCGTCCCGGGTGTCGGCTTCAGCGTCTCGGCCGCGTTCCCCGCGCTGCGCTTCCACAACGGTGTCCACGGAGTCGAACTGCCCCGATGACCGAAGCGGACGCCTCCCCGGCACCGGGCCGTACCCCTGCCCAGCGTGCCGTCATCCGCTCCGCACTCGCCGTCGGCATCGCCACTGCCGCCTACGGCATCTCGTTCGGCGCACTCTCGGTGGCGGCCGGCCTCGACCTCTGGCAGACCTGCTTCCTCAGCATCGTCATGTTCACCGGCGGATCGCAGTACGCCCTGATCGGCATCCTCGCCTCCGGCGGGCTCGCAGCCGGACCGAGCGCCATCGCGACGGCCGCCCTCCTCGGCTCCCGGAACTCCATCTACGGCATGCGGATGGCCCCGATCATCGGCGTCGGCTGGTGGCGACGCGTCGCTGCGGCGTGGATCACGATCGACGAATCGACGGCCGTGAGCCTCGCCCAGCCGACCCCGCCGCTGAAGCGCCTCGGCTTCTGGGTCACCGGCCTGGTCGTCTTCGTCGGCTGGAACATCACGACGCTCGTCGGCGGTCTCATCGGCGACGCGCTCGGCGATCCGCGGGCCTGGGGCCTGGATGCCGCAGCTGCTGCCGCATTCCTCGGGCTGCTCTGGCCGCGCATCAAGCGGGTGCAGGCGGGAGCCGTCGCCGTCGGAGCCGCCGTCGTCGCGACGGTCTGCACGCCGTTCCTCATGCCGGGCCTCCCGGTGCTGGTCGCCGCGCTGGTCGCCGTGCTGGTCGGCTACTTCAACTGGTTCAGCAGGGGGTCGAGGCCATGACCGCCTGGCAGCTCGTCATCCTGGCGTCCATCGCCACGCTGGTGTTCAAGTTCGCGGGCTACCTCGTGCCCCAGAAGCTCCTCGAGGCACCGCGTCCCTCGCGGATCGCGGACCTGCTGACCGTCGCGCTCCTGGCGGCGCTCATCGCCGTGCAGACGCTGGCCGACGGCCAGGAGATCGTCGTGGACGCGCGCGTGCCCGCGATCATCGTCGCGGCGGCCCTCTACGCCCTCCGGGTGCCGTTCATCGTCGTCGTCATCGTCGCAGCCCTCGTCGCCGGCGGGATCCGCGCGGTCACCTGATACCTGAGGCCCGTCAGGCGTCGAGGTCGTCGATGCCGGGCATCCAGGCGTTGCCCGAGACGCCCCAGCCGCGCTTCCTGGTGAGCTTCGCCACGATCTTCTGGTCCTGCCAGTCCAGCCGGTCCGTGTACAGGGTCCCCTCGAGGTGGTCGTACTCGTGCTGGAAGATGCGGGCCAGCCATCCCTCCGCCCGGATCTCGAACGGCGCTCCGGTCACGTCGACGGCCTGCAGGATGGCCCGTTCCGCCCGGCGCAGCCCGAAGCGCTCACCCGGGAACGACAGGCAGCCCTCCGATTCGGTGTCCTCATCCGCGATGCCGGCGGGCACCGGTGTGATCCACAGCGTCGGGTTGACGGCGACGCCGCGAACCCTCTCGCCGGAGTCCTCCACCCAGCTGAACGTGAAGATCCGCAGCGGGACCCCGATCTGGGGAGCCGCGAGGCCGACACCCGGGGCGGCGTCCATGGTCTCGAACATGTCGTCCACGAGCGTGCGGAGTTCCTCGGTGAACTCGGTCACGGGGGCGGCGGGGGAGTGCAGCGCGGCATCTCCGGTGATCCTGATCGGGTGTACGGCCATTCGCCAAGAATATCGGCGGGGCTCGGGTTAGGGTCTATGCGTGGTCATTGCCGAGGGATTCGAAGACGTCAGCGAGGTCTTCACCCAGAACCCCGCCCAGGTTCTGGGCATCGTCCTGGCACTCATCGGGGCCGTGTTCCTGTCGGTCGGCGCGCAGCTGCAGTACCGCGGGGTCGGCAAGGTCGAGAAGTCGATCGGCGAGGTCGGCGGCGGCCTCAGCATGCGGCAGCTGCTGGCACTGCTCGCGCGTCCGTCCTGGGTCATCGGTACGGGCATGCTCGGTGCGGCGATCGTGCTGCAGCTGTTCAGCCTCGCCCTGGCGCCGCTCATCGTGGTGCAGCCGCTCGGCGCCGTGGCACTCGTCATCACCGCGATCATCAACGCGCGGGTGAGTCATGTGCGCCTCAACCGGATCTCGATCATCGCCATCGCCATGTGCATCGGCGGCGTCGGGCTGTTCGTCACCGTCGCGGCGTTCACGGCCGTCGACAAGCCGGTGACGGATGCCGACCTCTACGTGATCCTCACGATCCTCGCCGTCGTGCTCATCGTCTTCGGCGTGACCTTCGGGCTGCTGCGCAAGCGCTTCAAGGCCCTGTTCTACATCATCGGCGCCGGCGTCCTCTACGGCTTCGTGGCCACGCTCGCGAAGGTGGTCATCAGCCGCATCCAGGCGCAGGAGTTCACGCTCCTCACCGGTCTCTGCGTCCTCGGCCTCATCGGTGCCGCGGTTCTCGGCGCGTACTTCGTCCAGAACGCCTACGCATCTGGTCCGCCCGATCTCGTCATCGCCGGTCTCACGGTCATCGACCCGCTCGTCGCCGTGACGATCGGAATCGTCGTGCTGGACGAGGCATCGCAGGCCCCCCTGTGGGCCGGCATCGCCTTCGTGGTCGCCGGAGCCGTCGCCATCTGGGGCGTCCTGCTGCTGTCGAAGTACCACCCGCAGACCGCGCTGACGCCCGGGGAAACGCCGACTCCCAGCGAGCAGGCCGGTGGCACGGCTTAGAATAGGCTGCTACAACGTCGGCGCGCCACAGCGGTCGACGTCACATCCCGCCGGGTCATCCACCCCGGCCGAGATCCGTAGGGACATCCCACTTGACTGACACGACCGATCCGACGTCGCCCGCGCATGCGGACGATCCGGTGACCGCCGCCCGGCCGCTCACGGTCCTCATCGGCGCCGACACCTTCTCGCCCGATGTCAACGGTGCTGCGAAGTTCGCCGAGCGACTCGCCTCCGGTCTCGCTGCCCGTGGCCACGACGTGCACGTCATGGCGCCGTCCGCCTCGCGCAAGCACGGTACATGGACCGAGGTGTACGAGGGCCAGACGGTCACGGCCCACCGTCTCTACAGCTGGCGCTGGTATCCCCACGACTGGCTGCGCTTCGCCCTGCCGTGGCGGATCAAGCAGAACAGTGCGCGGGTCATCGACGCCGTCAAGCCCGACGTCGTGCACTTCCAGTCGCACATCATCGTCGGTCGTGGTCTCTCGGTCGAGGCCGAGAAGCGCGGCATCCGCATCATCGGCACGAACCACTTCATGCCCGAGAACATGCTCGAGTTCACCCTCATCCCGAAGGGCTGGCAGGACTGGGCCATCGGGATGGCCTGGAAGGCCGCGCGCCGGTCGTTCGGCCGCGCCGAGTCCGTCACCACGCCGACGAAGCGGGCGGCGGAGTTCCTCGAGCGCTACACAGGCCTCCGCGGCGTGCACGCGATCTCCTGCGGCATCGACGCGCACCGCTACTCGCCGTCGTGGGAGCCGCGGACCGAGAACCGCATCCTGTTCGTCGGCCGGGTCACGGGCGAGAAGCAGATCGACGTCCTGCTGAAGGCCATGACCCTCCTCCCGCCCGAGCTCGACGCCCAGCTCGAGATCGTGGGCGGCGGCGACCTGTTCAAGAGCCTGCAGCACCTCGCGAAGGAGCTCGGCATCGCCGACCGCGTCACCTTCCGCGGCTACGTGACGGATGACGAGCTCCGCGACGCCTACTCGAGGGCCTCCGTGTTCGCCATGCCGTCCATCGCCGAGCTGCAGTCCATCGCGACGATGGAGGCCATGGCCTCGGCCCTGCCTGTCGTCGCTGCGGACGCCATGGCACTGCCGCACCTCGTCCACGAGGGCCAGAACGGGCACCTGTTCCAGCCCGGCGACCCGCAGGACCTCGCGACGAAGCTCACGGACGTGCTCACGGCATCTCCCGAGGTGTACGAGGCCATGAAGCGGGAGTCGCTGGGGCTCATCGCCCCGCACGACATCCAGCGCACGCTCTCCACCTTCGAGAGCCTCTATCGCGGCGAGGCGGTCACGGATCCGGTCACCGACGTCACGACCGTGAAGACTCCCGAGTAGCGCGTCTCCACGACCCGGATGGCACGGGGCATCGTCGTCGCCGGGCTGCCGGGAAGCACCGTGCGTTTCGGGTAGCCTGTTGACGCCCCGTTAGCCAAGCTGGTTAAGGCATCCGGCTCATAACTGGACGATTCGTGGGTTCAAGTCCCACACGGGGCACGACGGCGGGAGTCCCGGTCTCATGAGGGCCGGGACTCCGTCGCCCTGTCCACCCCGAGGACCCCGCCGAGCAGGCGGGGTCCTTCGTCGTTCCCGGGTCGAGCGTTCCGTCGTGGTCGGCGTCCTCGAGGTGTGGTAATGTCCCTGTAATCGTTCTTGTAAACGTTCTCGTAAACGTTTACGAACGCACCACCTTCGATGAAGCAGGGAGTTCAGTGGCCGAGAACAGGAAGTCAACGCTCGTCCTGGTGGCAGAGCGTGCCGGCGTGTCGATCGCCTCGGTGTCGCGGGTGCTCAACGGACAGCCGGCATCGCCCCACGTCATCGAGAAAGTGCGCGAGGCGGCGGATGCGCTCGGCTACGTGCCGCACGCCACCGCCCGTTCCCTCAAGATGGGCCGGACCGAGCAGATCGCCTTCGCGGTGGCCGATGTGGGGAACCCCGTGTACGTCGCCATGATGCACGAGGTCTCGCGTGTCGTCTCGAAGGCCGGGTTCCGTCTCGTGCTGTCATCGACGGGCAACGACCCGCAGGACCAGATCGACCTGCTCTCCAGCCTCAACCGAGGTTTCGTCGACGGTCTCCTGCTCAGCCCGCTGCGAGTCACCGAGCCGCTCGTCGACGCATTGCGGGCGAGCCGGCTGCCGATCGTGATCATCGGTTCCCTCCCGGACGGCGTCGAGCTCGACAACGTGCGTGCGGACTCCGTCGCCGGCATCGGCCTCGCGGTCGAGCACCTCGTCGAGCAGGGCCGCAAGCACATCGCGTTCGTGAACGGCCCGGTCGACACGGTCCCCGGCGCTGCGCGCCTCAGCGGCTACATGACGTCCATCGACCGCTTCGGGCTGGCCACGAGCGCCGACCTCCAGGTCGAGGCATCCGACTTCACCTACAAGGCCGGTCGCAAAGCCGTCGCACGCCTGATCACCCAGTCCTCTCCCGATGCGATCGTCTGCGCGAACGACCTCCTCGCGGTCGCCGCGCTCAAGGAACTGACCAGTCGCGGCCTGCGCGTGCCCGAGGACGTCGCCGTCGTCGGCATGGACGACACGGACGCGGCCGAGCTCGCCAATCCGTCCATCACGAGTGTCGACCTCGGGTCGGTCAAGCGCGCGAAGGCAGCCGCGAAGCTGCTCATCCGCCGCCTCGCCGACCCGGCCGCGGCCGTGAAGCAGGTGGTGATCGAGCCGACATTGTCCGTGCGGGAGTCCTCGGTCGTCCGCTCGGCATCCGGCTCGAATGACCGGGCCATCCGTACAGACGGGGCGGTGCTCTCATGACGACGACCGTTCCCGTGGCGGTCGCCGTCGACACCACGAAGAAGACCGCGAAGCGCAAGCGCCGCAACCGCGGGGGACCGGCAGGCGGCGGAGGACGCGACGCCTGGGTGCTCGTCCTCCCCGCACTCATCCCGGTCGTGCTGTTCAGCGTCTACCCGTTGGTGCAGGGCATCTTCCTCGGATTCACCGACGCTCGCGCAGGCCTGAACCTCCCCGTCAACTTCAACGGCGTCGACAACTACGTGAAGCTCGCCGGCAACGAACTGTTCTGGAACTCGTTCAAGATCGGCCTGATCTGGGCGTTCAGCGTCACGCTCCTCCAGTTCCTGGCGTCGTTGGGGCTCGCGCTGCTGCTCAACCTGAACCTCAGGATGCGCTGGCTCGCCCGCACGCTGACTCTCGTCCCCTGGGCCATGCCGCCCGTGATCATCGCCATCATGTGGCGCCTGATGCTCAACCCGAGCTACGGCGCGGTCAACCAGGGCCTCGGAGCCGTCGGACTCCCCGGTGACATCAACTGGCTCGGCAACGCATCCATCGCCCTCCCCGTGGTGGTCGTCGTCGCGGTCTGGGCCGGCATGCCCCAGACCACCATCACTCTGCTCGCCGGCCTGCAGAACGTGCCGCCGGAGCTGCAGGAGGCCGCGTCCATCGACGGCGCCGGCACCTGGGGACGTTTCTGGCACGTGACGCTGCCCGCCCTGCGACCGATCATCGTGGCGATCACCACCCTCGACCTGATCTGGAACTTCAACTCGTTCGCCCTCGTCTACGTGCTCACCGCCGGCGGACCGGGCGGGACGACGATGCTCCCCATGCTCTTCGCCTACAACGAGGCCTTCCGCTACGGCAACTTCGGGTACGCGGCTGCGATGGGCAACGTGATGGTCGTGGTCATCGCGGTCTTCCTGTTCTTCTACCTGCGCGGCCAGATGAGGAGCCGGAACTCATGACGACACTCACCACCGAGCCCACGCAGACGGATCGACAGACCGGCCCCGCGAAGCCGACCGGAGGGTCGGCGAAGCGTGCGCGGATGATCGCCCGCCCGCTCCAGTACCTCGCGCTCGTCGCGTACATGGTCTTCCTGGCCTTCCCGCTGCTCTTCCTGCTCATCTCGGCGTTCAAGACGCCGCAGGAGCTGCAATCCCCGAATCCGTCGTTCTTCCCCACGAGTCTCAACTGGGACAACTTCAGCGAGGCGATCGAGAAGGCCCACCTCCTCACGGCGGCCGGGAACAGCCTCATCGTCGCGGTGTCGACGACGATCCTCGTCACGGCGATCGCCCTGCCCGCCGCCTATGCGCTCGCCCGGTTCCGCACGAAGCTGCGCGGCGTCGCCACCGGCTGGATCCTGCTCAGCCAGGTGTTCCCCTTCATCCTGATCATCATCCCGCTGTTCATCGTGCTCAAGAACATCGGGCTGATCAACAATCTGCTCGGCCTGATCCTCGTGTACACGGTCTGGTCGCTGCCGTTCGCGCTCTGGATGCTGCAGGGCTACGTCGCAGGCATCCCCGTCGAGCTCGAGGAGGCCGGGGCGATGGACGGGGCGAGTCGGTTCCGCACGCTCCGCTCCATCGTCCTTCCGCTCCTCGCTCCCGGCCTGGTGGCGACGAGCCTGTTCACCTTCATCTCGGCCTGGAACGAGTTCTTCTTCGCACTCGTGCTCATCCAGGACCCCAGTCTGCAGACCTTGCCCGTCGCGCTCGCCCGATTCGTCGGAGCGGAGGGCCAGGTCCAGCTCGGGCAGCTGGCTGCCGCCTCGATCCTGGCGACCATCCCGAGCCTCGTCTTCTTCCTCCTCATCCAGAAGCGTCTGACCTCCGGCCTGCTCAGCGGCGCCGTCAAGGGCTAGACCCACCGCACCCCACCCACCGAAAGAGAGAACGCAATGAGTAAGAAAGCCATCGCTCGCACGGGCGTCGCGATCACCGGCATCGTCGCCGCATCGATCGCCCTCGCAGGCTGCTCGCCGGCCAGCCCGGAGAGCTCCGACGGGCCCGTGAAGCTGACCTTCCAGTCTCTGGCCTTCCAGGACACCACCGTCGCGGCCACGAAGGAGATCGTCGACGCCTGGAACAAGGACAACCCCGACATCCAGGTCGAACTCCAGCAGGGCAGCTGGGACAACGTGCACGACCAGCTCGTCACCCAGTTCCAGGGCGGAACCGCGCCGGACATCATCCACGACGAGTCGGCCGACATCATGGGCTTCGCCAACCAGGGCTACCTGGCCGACCTCAGCCCCTACCTGAGCGACGACGTGAAGAAGCAGGTCTCCGACGACGTCTGGAGCGCGGTGACCACCGCGGACGGCAAGATCGTCGCCGCGCCCACTCTGCTCCAGTCCGACGTCGTGTTCGCCAACACGGACGCGTTCGCGGCAGCCGGGGTCGAGGTCCCGAGCGGCGACACCCTCAGCTGGGACGACTTCCAGAGCCTGTCGACGGATCTCACCGCCGGCGGCAACTTCGGCACCGGATGGGGCATGAAGCAGCCGACCGCGACGGTCATGAACCTCGCCCTCGGCTTCGACGGCACCTTCTTCACGAACAAGGACGGCACGTCGGAGATCCACGTCGGAGACAACGAGCTCCAGGTGCCCGAGCGCATCCACGACATGGCATACAGCGACGCATCGCTCGACCCCGTATCGCTGACCCAGAGCGGCACGGACGTGCTCCCCGGCTTCTTCGGCGGCAAGTACGCGATGTACGTCGGCGGCAACTATGTTGCCCAGCAGATCACCGAGTCCGCTCCGGCCGGCTTCAACTGGGCGGTGCTGCCTCCGCTGGAGGGTACCGACGGTACAGCCCAGGCCGCGAACCCGCAGACCATGTCGGTCTCGGCCCAGAGCAAGCACATCGAGGAGTCCGCGAAGTTCATCGACTACTTCATGGGCGCCGAGAACCAGGCCAAACTCGCGCAGGGCGACTGGCTCATCCCCGCGTCGGCTGCTGCGCGCGACCAGGTGGCGACGGAGACCTCCGGCGAGAACGGCTGGGATGCCATCCTCAAGTCCGGCGAGAGCCTGAAGGCCGCCCCGTTCCAGGCTGCGACCAACTACCCGCAGTGGAAGGACCAGTACGCGACTCCGGCCCTGCAGCAGTACCTGGCGAACTCGATCAGCCTCGACGACCTCAAGAAGCAGCTGACCGACGGATGGAACTCCCTCGGCTGAGGTCGCTGACGGCGATCCGCGGCACGACGACGATTCATGAAGGAGACATCAATGGACGCGCTGGTTGACAAGGCGACGGGAGCCCTCGCGGGTGCGGCGGTCGGAGACGCCCTGGGCGGGGCCGCTGAGGGCAACACGCCTGAGGCCATCCAGGAGCGCTACGACGGCTTCATCGACGGCATCGTGCCGCCGTTCCTCGCGGACTGGCGCAACGCCCGCCCGATCGCCCCGTACCACAAGGGCGATGGCCACGTGACGGACGACACCCTCATGACGACCGCCCTGGTGGACGTCTACGACACCGTGCGCGACCACCTGGACGCGTATGCGATCGCCGAGCACCTCGTGCCGCTGCTGATCGGCGACAAGCGCTGGATCCCCGAGTTCGAGTCGGAAGGGCTGCTCCTCCACCGGATCTTCCTCGCGGAGAAGTGGCTCGTCGCCCGGCTGCACTACGGCCACATCGACCCGCGCGAGGCCGGCGTCGGGAACATCGTCAACTGCGGTGCCACCATGTACGTCGCGCCCATCGGCATCGTCAACGCCGGAGCGCCCGACGCGGCGTACGCCGAGGCGATCGACGTCGCCGGCGCCCACCAGTCCAGCTACGGCCGCGAGGCGGCCGGCGTCTACGCCGCCGCCGTCGCCGAGGCGATGCGTCCGGGGGCCGGCGTGACGAGCGTCGTGGACACGGCTCTGCGCCTGGCTAAGGACGGCACGCGCGATGCGATCGAAGCGGTCGCCGAGGCGGCCGCTTCCATCAGCGACTGGCGCTCCGGCCTCGGAATCCTCCGGACGGCCGTCGCCCCGTTCGACACGGTGGGCCCGAACTACCGGCAGCCTGCCCGGGATGCGCGCATCCCGAGCAGGACGAAGGCCATCGAGGAGCTGCCGATCGCGCTGGGAATGCTGATCGCCGCGCGCGGGGATTACCGCGAGGCCGTGCTCGGATCGATCAACTACGGCCGCGACTCCGACTCGATCGCCGTCATGGCCGGATCCGTGGCCGGAGCGCTCGGCGGTGTGGAGGCGGTGCCCGCCGAGTGGATCTCGGGCGTGAACACGGGCAGCCGGATGGACGTCACGGCGACCGGTCCGGTCATCGCCTCCGTCGCCAGGGAGGTATGGGCGGCGGACGCGGCACGGGCGCGCCACGTGGAGGAGGCGCGAACGGCCTTCGCAGCGAGCCTCGAGGTCGCCTAGATGCTGCGTCTCAGCTGGACCCAGCCGGAGGACCTCGTTCCGCACGCGCTCGTCGCCGCGGAACTCGACGGACGCGACACCTCCGAGATCAGGGCGCGCTGGCTCGCGGCCGGCGGACCTCAGAAGGCGGTCGTGAGCGGAGCGACGCCTCGCCCGGCGACACCGGAACTCCGGGGGATCGCACGGGACCTGCTCGCGGCGATCGACGATCTGCCCGACCCGGTCGAGCTCGTTGAGGCGGAGCCCGACGGGTTCGGCGAGATCATCTCCGCTGCCCCCGGTCGGAAGACGCTGCCGGATGTCGACGCCGTCGACCTCGCCGACCGCGTTCTGGGCGGTTGGCTCGGCCGGGCATCCGGATGCCTGCTGGGCAAGCCCGTCGAGAAGATCTCCCTGGAGGGCATCCGGGAGATCGCACGCTCGACCGGCAACTGGCCGATCGCCTCTTACTTCACGGAAGCGGGCCTCGACCAGGAGGTCGCCCTGCGATTCCCATGGAACCGGCGCAGCCGCCCGACGAGCCTCGTCGAGAACATCGACGGGATGCCGGAGGACGACGACCTCAACTTCCCCCTGATCGCACTCGCGCTGCTCGAGGACCGCGGAGCCGAGATCACGACGGACGACGTCGCCAAGGCCTGGC